>CACKKE010000001.1 GCA_902600635.1 uncultured Pelagibacteraceae bacterium
AGAAATGATTAAGCAGTCTTTAAGCATGATTTTTATAAGAAATGAGGCTAAGGTGCCGAATTTAGAGACAAATACTATAACTGTTACTGAGGTAAGAATGAGTCCAGATTTAAAAATAGCTAAAGCTTATGTTCTTCCACTAGGAGGAAAAGATGCAGAAGAAGCAGTAAATATTTTAAAAGAATACTCATTTTTAATTAGAAAAATTTTATCACAAAAAGTGGTTATGAAATTTTTACCAAAATTACTTTTTAGAAAAGATGAGTCTTTTGAGTATGCAGAAAAAATAGAAAACTTAATAAAACAAACAAATAAATAGGAAAAATAAAGAATGAGTAAAAAAGCACAAGAATTAGCAATGCATGATAAGGACACTGGTTCGTCAGAAGTTCAAATTGCTTTGCTAACGGAAAAAATTGAGGCTCTCTCTAAACACATTAAACAATTCAAAAAAGATAAACATTCATCTGTAGGATTGTTGAGAGCGGTCAATAGAAGAAAGAAATTGTTAGAGTATTTAAAAAATAATAAATTGGACTCTTACAAAAATGTACTGTCGAAACTGAATTTGAGAAAATAGAATTCAAGATAGATAAAATGGAATGGAACGAAAAGAACGAAACGAAATGGAAATGAAATGTTTAAAGTATATAAGAAGGAAATTGAAGTAGCAGGTAAGAAAATAAGTTTAGAATCAGGTAAAGTAGCAAGACAAGCAGACGGGGCAATAATAGCAACATGTGGTGAGACAGTTGTTTTAGCAACAGTAGTGGGAGCAAAAAAAGTAAATCCAGACATTGATTATTTTCCATTATCTGTGAACTATCAAGAAAAGTATTATGCTGCTGGAAAAATTCCTGGCGGATATTTCAAAAGAGAGGCAAGGCCAACTGAAAGTGAAACGTTAATTTCAAGATTAATTGACAGACCTATTAGACCATTATTTCCAGATGAATTTAAAAATGAGGTTCAGTTATTACCAACTGTGATTTCTTATGACAAAGAAAATGAGGCTGACATTTTATCTATAACGGCTTCTTCAGCAGCTCTAGCAATATCAGGCATGCCATTTATGGGTCCAGTAGGAGCTTCTAGAGTGGGTTATATTGATGGCAAGTATGTTTTGAACCCATCAAAAACAGACTTGGAAAAATCAAAATTAGATTTAGTCGTAGCAGGTACAAAAGATGCTGTGCTAATGGTTGAATCTGAAGCAAGTGGTTTAACAGAGGAAGAGATGTTAAATGCAGTTAAATTTGGTCATGAAGGTTTTGTTCCTGTGATTGAAATGATTGAGGAACTTGCAAAAGAATGTAGAAAACCTGAATGGACTGTTGAAAAGAAAGATCTTTCGGAAGTGAGGAAAAAACTTGAAGAAACATTTACTGAAGATCTTAAAAAAGCTTTTGGGACAAGAGATAAACAAGATAGATCAAACCAAATCTCTGAGATCACTGATAAAGCCAAAAAACTTTATGAGGAGGATGAAAATTATACTGATTTAGATGTAAATTCTGAGCTTAAAAAAATTGAAAAATCTATAGTCAGAACAGATATTTTAAAAAATAAAAATAGAATTGACGGTAGAGGATTATCAGATGTTAGACCTATCTCTTGTGAAGTAGGAATTTTACCAAGAACTCATGGTTCAGCTTTATTTACCAGAGGAGAAACACAAGCAATAGTAACAGCAACTTTAGGTACATCTGATGACGAACAAAGAATTGAAAGTTTAGATGGATTACAAAGAGAGAGATTTATGCTTCATTATAATTTTCCACCTTTTTCAGTTGGTGAAACGGGTAGAATAGGAACAGGTAGAAGAGAAATAGGACATGGCAAATTAGCATGGAGAGCTATTCATTCTTCATTACCGTCGAATGAGGCATTTCCGTATACATTCAGAGTTGTTTCAGAAATTACAGAATCTAATGGCTCCTCATCAATGGCTACAGTTTGTGGAACGTCACTTGCATTAATGGATGCAGGTGTTCCAATTAAAGAACCTGTTGCAGGTATTGCAATGGGGTTAATTAAGGAAGGAAATGAGTTTAGTGTCTTATCAGATATCTTAGGTGATGAAGATCATCTAGGGGATATGGACTTTAAAGTGGCTGGTACTAAAGACGGAATTACTTCCCTTCAAATGGATAT
The DNA here is from genome assembly GCA_902600635.1 of uncultured Pelagibacteraceae bacterium. Lineage (GTDB taxonomy): Bacteria > Pseudomonadota > Alphaproteobacteria > Pelagibacterales > Pelagibacteraceae > Pelagibacter. The sequence continues at coordinate 2,155 of CACKKE010000001.1, forward strand.
TAAAATTACTGGTATTACGTTTGAGATTATGGAACAAGCATTAAGTCAAGCTAAAGATGGAAGAATTCACATTTTAGGGGAAATGAATAAGGCGTTATCATCTTCAAGATCAGACGTTGGAAAACACACTCCAAAAATGGAAAAAATCAATGTTGATAAAAAAGATATTGCTGCTGTAATTGGAAAAGGTGGAGCAACAATAAGAGAAATTGTAGAAAAATCGGGTGCGAAAGTTGATGTGAATGATGAAGGTGTAGTGACAGTTGCTGCACCAGATGAAGAGGCTAGAAATATTGCTTTGCAAATGATCAAAGACATCACAGCCAAAGCTGAATTAAATAAAATTTATTCGGGAAAAGTAATGAAAATTATGGAATTTGGTGCGTTTGTAAATTTCTTAGGTAAACAAGATGGACTAGTTCATATTTCAGAGCTTGCAGATAAAAGAGTAGCTAAAGTTACTGATGTAGTAAAAGAAGGTGATGAGGTAAAAGTAAAAGTTATTGGCTTTGATAGAGGAAAAGTTAAGCTTTCGATGAAACAAGCTGCTAAATAAAATTAAAACCCACCTCGCCAATTATTTTTATCATCAAATTGGTCTTTTTCTTTTTTGGAGGTGGGTCTGAATAAATAATAAACCACAAATATTAAACAAATTAAGAAGATATAAATTTCCATAATTAAATATTAATTAATATTTTTGGGATCCGGCATCCCTACTTTGTTATAACCAGCATCAACGTAGTGAATTTCACCAGTAACACCATTAGCAAGGTCACTTAACAAATATAAAGCTGAATTTCCAACATCATGAATATCTACGTTTCTTTTTAGGAAGGAATGGTCCTCATTCCATTTATATAAGAATTTTGCATCTCCAATAGCAGAGGCAGCTAAAGTTTTGATAGGCCCAGCGCTAATAGCGTTCACTCTAATATTTTTTGCACCTAAATCTCTAGCAAGATATTTCACACTTGCCTCAAGAGCTGATTTACATACTCCCATAACATTATAATTTGGAATAGCTTTAGTAGATTCGTAACTTAGTGTAAGAAGACTTCCACTTTGTTTCATTACTTTTGATGCTTCCTTTGCTACTTCAGTAAATGAAAAACATGAGATTAACATACTTCTTAAAAAATTTTCTCTAGTAGTATTCAAATATTCACCTGATAATTCTGATTTATCAGAAAAAGCTACAGCATGAACGACAAAATCTATTTCTCCCCATTCAGATTTTATATCTTCGAATAGTTTTACTATTTCGTCTTTTTTCTCAACATCACAACTTAATATTACTTTTGAATTTAATTTTTCTGCTAGAGGAACCACTCTCTTCTTGAGTGCTTCACCTAAATATGTGAATGCTAATTCAGCTCCTGCTTCTGCAAGTTTTTGAGAAATACCCCAAGCAATAGATCTTTCATTAGCAACACCCATAATTAATCCTTTTTTACCTTTCATTAAACTCATAATTAAACCTTCTCAAAAATTAAAGCTGCATTAGTTCCACCAAAGCCAAAGCTATTTGACATTATAGTATTTAAAGTTGCTCCAGTTTCAGTTTTAGAAACTATTGGGAATTTTTTAGCTTCTTCATCAATTTCGCTAATATTTGCTGACCCAGCTATGAAGTTATTTTTCATCATTATCAAACAGTAGATTGCTTCATGCACTGATGCAGCGCCTAAAGGATGTCCTGATAAAGATTTTGTTGAACTAATCTTTGGAATGTTATCTCCAAAAGTTTCTTTAACAGCATTTAATTCTGTAATATCTCCAACAGGAGTGGATGTTCCGTGAGTATTTATATAATCAATTTTATTTTTAGCAGTTGCCATGGCCATTTTCATACATCTTACTGCTCCCTCACCTGAGGGTGCTACCATATCATATCCATCTGAAGTCGCTCCATAACCAGTTAATTCTGCATAAATTTTTGCTCCTCTAGCCTTAGCGTGTTCATATTCTTCAAGTACTAATACTCCACCACCCCCGGCAATTACAAAACCATCTCTTGTTTTATCATAAGCTCTTGATGCAGTCTCCGGCGTATCATTGTATTTTGATGATAAAGCAGTCATAGCATCAAACATTGCAGTCATTGCCCAATGAATTTCCTCACTACCACCAGCAAAAACAATATCTTGTTTACCCAATTGAATTAATTCCATAGAATTTCCAATACAATGTCCACTTGTTGCACAAGCTGAACTCATAGTGTAGTTAGTGCCTTTAATTTTAAATGGCACTGCAAGTGTAGCAGAAGCTGTGCTTGCCATTGTTCTCGGAACAATAAAAGGTCCCATAAGTTTTGGTGTTTTAGCTCGTGTTTTATCAGCAGCCAAAATAACATTTTCAATCGAAGGGCCACCTGAACCCATTACAATTCCTGTTTTAAAATTACTTATATCTTTCTCCTCTAATCCAGAGTCTTTAATTGCTTCTTTCATGGCTATATAATTATACGCTGAACCAGAACCCATAAATCTAATTGTTTTTCTATCTATATGATCCTCTAGTTTAATGTTCGGTTTACCATGAACATGGCTTTTTAAGTTATGTTCTTTATATTCTTCTGCAAAAGAAATTCCTGATTTAGAGTTTAATAAAGATTGATAAACTTCATCTTGATTGTTACCTAAACAAGATACTACCCCTAAACCAGTTATTACCACTCTTCTCATTATTTAAATAAACCTACTTTTAAATTGTCAGCTGAATATATTTTTTTTTCATCAGCAAGTAATACCCCATTAGCAAGACCAACAGTTGTTCCTCCAGGTGACATTATTTTTTTCATATCTATTTCATATCTTACATTTTTGACATTTTTTAAAACTTCGCCTGTAAATTTAACAGTACCAACTCCTAAAGCCCTTCCCTTACCAGGATTTCCTTTCCAACCTAGAAAAAAACCAACTAGTTGCCACATAGCATCTAATCCTAAACATCCTGGCATAACAGGATCTTCTTTAAAGTGACAATCAAAAAACCAAAGATCATTTTTAATATCTAACTCAGCTTTTAATAAACCTTTTTTAAAAGCTCCTTTGTCGTCATTAATTTCTGTAATTCTATCAAACATAAGCATTGGTGGAAGAGGTAATTTGGCATTACCAGGACCAAATAGTTTTCCTTCACCACAATTTATTAGTTCATCGTATGAGTAAGAGTTTTTTTTCATAAAATTGAATACTCTTATTTACTTGATTTTATAACTATATAATATAATTATAATACTTGTTTAGAATAATTTTAACTAACAATTTGTTAAAAAAGTGAAATATATAGATAAATTAAGAAATTCTGGATTAAGACCTACTAAACAAAGGCTTCAGATATGCGAGGTTCTATTTAATACTGAAAGAACTTTTCATTTCACAATAAATGAGTTAGAGCAAAAAATTAAAGACAGAATAGATAACAAAATATCTTTAGCAACTATCTATAATACAGTTCATGCTTTTGAAAAAAAAGGGTATTTAAAGCAAATCCCTGTAAACTCAAACCAAACTTATTTTGACACAAACATTACTGATCATCATCATTTTTATAATTTGAAAGATGGAAAGTTGATTGACTTAGAAAACTCTGATGTAGGACCCATAAACATTAAGAGAAAAATTGATGGGAAAAAAATCAAATCCATTGAAGTTCTTGTCAAACTCGAAGATTAATTTATCAATTTATTAAGCGTCATTATTAACCAATTGACAGCTATTTAGAACCATTATAAACTATATATATTACCAATATAAACATAGGGGAACAATAAATGAGTACTGAAAATTTTAAAAATAAATCTTTTAAAGCAAATGAGCTAAGCAAATGTCCTTTTACAGGAGCAGGCACACCCGCAAAGTTTTCTGCAGGAAGAGGTCAAACAGTAAGAGACTTTTGGCCAAATAGTTTAAATCTAAAAATTCTCAGTCAGCATTCCAATTTATCAAACCCTATGGATAAAAAATTTAATTATGCAAAAGAATTTAAAAAACTTAATTACAAGGCATTAAAAAAAGATTTAAAAAAATTAATGACAGACTCACAAGAATGGTGGCCTGCAGATTATGGTCATTATGGTCCTTTATTTATCCGATTAGCTTGGCACGCTGCAGGAACTTACAGGACTGGTGATGGTAGAGGCGGTGCCGGTACCGGCAACCAAAGATTTGCTCCGCTCAATTCTTGGCCAGATAACGTAAATTTAGATAAAGCAAGGTTACTTTTATGGCCAATCAAAAAAAAGTATGGAAGAAAAATTTCATGGGCAGATCTATTTATATTAGTTGGAAACGTAGCATTAGACTCCATGGGTTTTAAAACTTTTGGTTTTGGTGCAGGTAGAACTGATATTTGGGAACCGGAAGATGATATTTATTGGGGTTCAGAAAAAGAGATGCTAGGCGTTGAAAGATATAGCGGAAAAAGAGATTTAGAGCAGCCGTTAGGTGCTTCTCACATGGGTTTGATTTATGTAAATCCACAAGGTCCAGACGCAAATCCAGATCCATTACTAGCAGCACATGACATCAGAGAGACATTTGGAAGAATGGCTATGAACGATTATGAAACAGCAGCTTTAGTTGCTGGAGGACATACGTTTGGAAAATCTCACGGAGCAGCATCAGAGTCTTACAAAGGTCCAGATCCAGAAGCTTCAAAACTTCAAGATCAATCTACTGGATGGAATAGTGGATATAAATCTGGAAAAGGTGTTGATACGATAAGTAGTGGTATAGAAGGTGCTTGGACTCAAAATCCTACAAAATGGGATATGGGTTATTTAGATTGTTTATATGGTCATGATTGGGAGCTTACGAAAAGCCCAGCAGGGGCTCATCAATGGACTCCAAAGAAAAATGGTCAAAAAATTAAAATGGTTCCTGATGCACACCAAAAAGGTGTGCTTCATCCACCAATGATGCAAACAACAGATATATCAATGAAAGTTGATCCGAGTTATGGACCAATTACAAAGCATTTTCATCAAAACCCTAAAGAGTTTCATGATGCATTTGCTCGAGCATGGTTTAAACTAACTCATAGAGATATGGGTCCAAGAGTTTGTTACTTGGGCAGTGAAGTTCCAAAAGAGCAATTAATTTGGCAAGATCCAATTGACAAACCAAAGTACAAACTTAAATCAAAAGATATAAAAGATTTAAAAAACAAAATTTCTAAATCAAAAATATCAATTTCAGATTTAGTTTCTACTGCATGGGCATCAGCTTCAACTTTTAGAGGATCAGATAAAAGAGGTGGTGCTAACGGAGCAAGAATAATGCTAGAACCACAAAAAAGCTGGACTGTGAATAATCCTAAAAAATTATCAACTGTGGTTAAAGCTTTAAATAAAATTAAAGATCAATTTGATAATAAAAAGAAAAGTGTATCAATGGCAGATTTAATAGTCTTAGCAGGTGGTGTTGGTATTGAGATGGCTGCTAAAAAGGCAGGACATAAAGTTAATGTTCCATTTTCAGCAGGCAGAGGAGATGCACGACAAGATCAAACTGATATTCATTCTTTTGGTCTTCTTGAGCCTCAGGCAGATGGTTTTAGAAACTATCTAAATGGCGGAGCTTCAAATGTCTCAGCTGAAGAAAAATTAGTTGATAAAGCACAACTAATGGGTTTGACTGCACCAGAGATGACAGCACTTATAGGTGGTATGAGAGTTTTAAATACTAACTATGATGGTTCGAATTATGGCGTTTTTACAAATGAACCTGGTTCTCTTACTAACGATTATTTTGTAAATTTATTAGATATGAATACTACATGGAAAGAGGAAGACAAATCAGAAGAAACATTTGTAGGAAGAGATAGAAAAACTCAAAAAACTAAATGGAAAGCAACAAGAGTCGATTTGATTTTTGGTTCAAATTCTCAACTAAGAGCTCTTGCGGAAGTTTATGCCTGTGAGGACTCAAGTGAAAAATTTGTTAAAGATTTTATAGCTGCATGGGTAAAAGTTATGAACTCTGATCGATTTGATTTAAAATTAAATTAAATTTGGAAAAAAGATAAAGTTATATGGCAACGGCAAATTTTGAGGATTTTTACGAGGTTCCAAATCTAAAATTTGATATTTCAAAGTTAAAAGATGACCTAGATAGAATTTTGAAAATGAAAAAATTTAATACACCAGGTGTTACACATTTTGGTGCAATTCCACTAAACCAAATACCAAACGATAAGAGTTCGATTGAAGGGAGCAATATAAGAGGAAAATATTGGACAATTGCAGATGAAACTGGAAAAGAGGTTTCAAGAGATGTTGATATTGATGAGTCTAAATATACACAATTAATACCTGAATTTGAAAATACATACTTTGCAGAAGTTTACAAAGTTTTAAGCAAGAGATTTAAATTGGGAAGGGTTAGGCTCTTATTAAAAGAGCCTAGATCAACTTTGAGTTGGCACAAAGATCCAGAATGTAGGCTTCATGTGCCTATAATCACAAACAAAGGGTGCTCAATGGTTATAGAGAATGTTGCTAAACATTTACCCGCAGATGGGAAAGTTTGGATTACAAATAACACTAAATATCATAATTTTTTTAATGGAGGTGAACAGGCTAGAATACACCTTGTGGCTTGTGTTCTTGAGAGTCCTTTTAAAAACTGATGGAAATTACTAAAGGCATATTTCAAGCATCCCTAAATATTTATCAAAATAATAAAGGATCTTTGCTTAGAACTGTAATTTATACAATTGGACACTTTGCAATTGCGATTACGGTTTTAATGATAGTAGCAGATGTTTCTTTTAAAATTGCACTGACCGATGCAATTGTTGAACCAATTGCAAACTCTATTTGGTATTTTATTTTAGATAAATGGTGGGCAAGCAAATCTAAAAAGTAATTTTATCGAATTCCCCAAAAAAAAAGCAAATAGTAATCATTCGCAAAAAAGTTTCGATAATAATAATCATTCGCATGGATAGTTATTGAAATAAATTTGTTTATGATTAATTTTTCACCATGCAAACAGAAAATTATAACTGTAAAAAATGTGGACTAACAATTTCTTCAACCTGTTCCAAGTGTGATAAAATTGTTGATGTTGAAGTTCTTGATGATGGTTGTATTGTTCAGAAAACAAAATGTTTAGATTGTGCAAATACTCCTGTAATCAAGGATGTTTGTGAGCAACAAAAGTAGTCTAACATTAAAAATATAAGTTGAGTAGATTAAGATTAATTCACACCCCAGGAATTTTCTATTTTTACCCAACCCTTAAAGTTCCCGGTTTTTACCTTACACCAATCATCATTACAATTCTGTATTAACAAAACTCTACCCTTTTCTATTTTTGCTAAAGGTTTTGAAAGATTTGTTGGTCTGCTAAACAAAATTTTATCGATCTTTGGTATTAAAGAATTTACCTTTTTAAGTTGAGAGACATGTATCCATCCACTATTATTTTTGAGATCAATAATCCTCCTAAAATTTTCCTTTTTATCAATCTGCTTAATAGGTAAATTAATTTTTTTATAGATATATTTTATAGGATACTCAAACCCTGGACCATATCTTACATTTACTTTATTTTTTTTTAATGAGAGAAAAGTATCATTTGCAAAAACATTAAATGGAAAAAAAATCCAGAGCAAAATTAAAAAAAACAACTTTTTCATTATTAATTTATACGTATTTTCTATTAAATTTAACTTTTCTAAAATTAAGATTTAAAAGATCAATAATTAATATTTGATTTTTTAAAGTTTGACCAATTTTCATAATCATTTTTAAGGCTTCATTTGCTTGAGTTGTTCCTACAATTGATGCAGTTGTGCCAAGAACTCCCTCAAATTCGCAATTTAGGTCATTGTCTGAAATTTCATTTTCTTGGTAGAAACTTTTTAAAGAAGCTGTTTTTTTATCGTTAAAATCAAATGTAAATACATGACCATCGAATTTACTGATTGCGCCTGTTACCAATTTTTTTTTCAACTTTACACAGAAATCATTAATTAAAAATTTTGTCTTAAAATTATCTGAGCCATCAATAATTATTTCATAATCTTTAATTATATTTTTGATATTATTCTTATTGAGTCTTGATTTGTAAGTTTTAATTTTAGTAGATGGATTTATTTCCCTCAGTTTTTTTGCAGCCACACTTACTTTTGATTTTTTTATATCTTTAGAGGTAAAAAGGCTTTGTCTATGTATGTTAGAAAGATTTACGATATCATTATCAACAAGACCAATAGTCCCAATACCAGCTCTTACTAGATTTTCTGCAGCAGGACAACCTAATCCTCCAATACCAACGATTAAAATTTTAGAGGATAAAATTTTTTTTTGACCTCTCGCACCTATATTTTTTAAAACCAATTGTCTTGAGAATCTTTCAATTTGAGATTTGTTAAGACTTTCTCTCATTTACCAGTTGAACCAAAACCACCTGCTCCTCTTATTGACTCTGGAAGTTCATTTGTTTCTTCTAGATCCATTTTTATAACAGGAGTTAAAATCATTTGAGCAATTCTATCATTGTTATTGATCTTAAATCTTTTGTTACCATGATTAAATAAAATAACTTTTATTTCTCCTCTATAATCACTATCAATTGTACCAGGTGTATTTAAAACACTTATATTGCTTTTTGCCGCTAATCCAGACCTTGGTCTAATTTGAATTTCATATTCTTTAGGAAAGGCAACTGATAATCCAGTTGGTACTAGGCACGATTCTCCTGGCTTTAATTCAATTGATTTATCTATACATGCCATTAAGTCCATGCCAGATGCACCATTGGTTTTATATGATGGTAATTTTACAGAGGGTTTTAATTTTTTTACTAAAATTTTAACCATTAGTTTAAATGATCAATGATTTTTTCAACTAATTCATCTGAAATTTCTGATTTAGATTTATATTTAAGTCTCTCTATTTTTTTATTTTTATAAAGAATTGATACTTCATTAAAATCTGATTCAAAACCAATAGATTTATTTGATACGTCATTTGCAACTATCCAGTCACATTTTTTTTCACTTAGTTTTTTATTAGCATAGTTTTCTAAATTATTCGTTTCAGCTGCAAAGCCTATTACGAGTTTTGGCCTCAAGGAGTTATGTTTAGAGACATAATTAAGAATATCGACATTTTTTTCCAAATTTAAACTAATTTCATCCTGTTTCTTTATTTTTATTCTAGAAATTTTTTTCACTTTATAGTCACACACTGCCGCTGAAAATATTGCAATATCAGCTGGTAAACTTTTAAGTGTTGATTGAAACATTTCTTCAGCAGTTTCAACCTTTATCAAATTAATATCATTATTAATTTCTAAATTTGTTGGGCCTGAAATCAAAGTTGTATCAAAACCTTTTTTTACCAACGATTTAGCAATTTCATATCCTTGTTTACCACTGGATTTATTAGATATAAATCTCACTGGATCAATGTATTCCTTAGTTGGTCCTGCAGTAACAATTGCTTTTAATTTATTTTTTATTTTTAAATTTTTGAAATAAATTTTTAGTTTATTTATTATCTCTTTCGGTTCTGACATTTTTCCTTCTCCATATTCTCCACATGCCATATCTCCGATTTCAGGACCAATTATTTCATAATTATAGTCCTTAAGTTTTCCTATATTTTGCTTAGTAGATTGATGCTCCCACATTCTTACATTCATAGCAGGAGTAATAAAAATTTTTTTATTTGACGCGAGAGTAACAGTTGAAGCTAAATCATCTGAAATTCCATTAGCAAGTTTAGATATTGTATTAGCTGTTGCAGGTGCAATTAAGATGAGGTCTGCCCATCTTGAAAGACTAATGTGATCCATTTCTGTTTCATTTTCTATACTAAAAAGATCCTGATAAACTTTAGATTGAGATAACGAAGTAATTGAAAGAGGAGTTACAAATTCAGCACCACTCTTAGTAAGAATTGTTTTTATAATCACGCCATCTTTTTTTAAAAGCCTGATTAATTCAAGACTTTTATAAGCAGCTATACCTCCACAAATTATTAATAAAATTTTTTTGTTATTCAAATTATTCATCGTGTAAATTAAAATACCAATAGACCAAAAATTACAAGGACTAAAAAGCCAATAATAGATTGATTTCTAAAAGCAGTCATTTCTGATTTTTTTGTATTCAAAGCGGTATAAGAGTTTGAATTTTGTGGAATTTGACCACTAGCTAAATATGTTAGAGCTTGATTAGCTTTATCCATTATTTCAGGGAATTCTGGTAATCTTTTAATGACTTCTGAGGTACTTTGAATTGTCTCATTAATTGTGGTCATAGGATCTTTTGTTTCTCTCAACCAATTTTCTAGAACAGGTTTAGATGTAGTCCAAATGTTTGTGTTTGGGTTTAATTTTCTAGCTACCCCTTCCACAACAACCATTGTTTTTTGCAGCATTAAAAGTTGAGGTTGTGTTTGCATATTAAATTTTTCTGTAACATCAAATAATTGTTTCAATAATTTTCCGCCTGAAATATCTTTGACTGTTTGGCCAAAAATTGGTTCACCAATTGATCTCAAAGCTTGAGCGAGGTCATCTATTGGAACCTCTTTAGGAACCAGTCCAGCAGCTAAATGTACTTCTGCTACTTTACGATAATCTCTTTGGATGAAACCAAATAGTATTTCTGCTAAAAATCTTTTACTTATTTTATCAAGTCTACCCATTATTCCAAAATCTATTGGAACTATATGACCATTATTATCTATAAATATATTTCCTTGATGCATATCAGCGTGAAAAAAACCATCGCGCACCGCATGTCTTAGAAAATTTTGAATAATGTCGTTTGCAATTTTTTCAGTATTTAAATTTCTTTTTTTTAGCTCCTCAGTTTCCCTAATAGAAATTCCATCAACCCAATCTAATGTCATTACATTCTCACTTGTAAAATTCCAATAAATTTCAGGAACTCTAAATCCAGCATCATTTTTAGTGTTTTCTGCATATTCATTAGCTGCAGCTGCCTCAAATCTTAAATCCATTTCTAAATTTGTTATTTCTTTAAGTAAAAAAACTACTTCAACCAATTTTAATCTTTTTGTCTTTTTAATAAATGACTCTACTAAAAAAGCAAAAAGCATAATTGCATCAATCTCATCATTAAAAATTTTCTTTATGTTTGGACGTAAAATTTTTATAGCAACATCCTTGATAGTTCCATTGTCGTTGATTTGAGCTTTATGAACTTGAGCTATTGAAGCTGCTGCAACTGGCTCACTTAAATTTATAATTGAGTCATATGTTTCCTGTCCTAAATCGTTTTTTATGATTTCTTTAGCTTGTATTAGTGGAAATGGTGGCAACTTATCTTGAAGATTTTCTAGTTGTTTTGAGAGACTCTCCCCAATTATATCTGGCCGTGTAGCTAAGAATTGTCCAAGTTTTATAAAGGTTGTACCCATAGACTCTAAGGAATCCGATAAGCGCTCACCTCCACTTTTAATTGAACCTTTTTTTTTAGGTGAAAAAGATATTGATAAAAATTTAAATAGCAATGTGATTGATAGTGGTGGCTTTTGAAATTTTGAGATTATCTCTAATATATCTGAACTGGCTATTTTTCGTCCAAGTTTAAATAAAGTTATAATTTTTTTTATCATTAAACTTTCCAACCACTATGTATAGACACTATTCCATTAGAGATGTTCCTGTAATTACACTTTTGAAATTTATTCACTTTCATACATTGTAAAAGTTCCTCTTGATTGACAAAATTATCAATACTTTCAATAAGATAATCATAAGGCTCTCTTTGCCCAACAACGTATTTACCAACTAAAGGAATTAACTTTGAATAATTTTTATAGATAAGTTCTAAGTTCTTATTTTGTATTTTAGAAAACTCTAAACAAAAAAATCGTCCACCTTTTTTTAAAACTCTATATGCCTCTGATAAGGATTTATCTAAATTTTTTGTATTTCTTAAACCAAAACTAATCGTATAAAAATCAAATGAATTACTTTTGAGAGGGAGTTTTTCTGCACTGGAAATTATCCATTTTATATTTTTATAATTTTTTAACTTTTCTTTTCCTTTGTCCACCATTCTTTTATTTGGATCAATACAAGTGATATAATTATTAATATCTGTGTTATCTAAATAAAGTCTTCCTATATCTCCAGTACCACAAGCAACATCAACTAAGCTTTTATTTTTTGATGGTCCCATCATATTGATTAAGTTTTTTTTCCACAACCTATGTATTCCAAATGACATAAAATCATTCATTAAATCATATCTATCAAAAACTTGATTAAATACGCCCTGAACTAACCCTTTTTTATTTTGAAGATGTTGTTGCATTTTTAATTAATTATTCATTTAATATAATAGTAAATGCCAGAATTACCAGAAGTAGAAATAGTCAGACAATCTTTATTAAAAAATATAAAAGGTAAAAAAATCAATAAAGTTTTGGTTAGAAACAGAAACTTAAGATTTAAATTGGAAACTTCCTTTGAAAAAAAACTAAAAAATCAATTTATTTTAAATATCAAAAGATTCTCAAAATATTTGATTATTGAGCTGGAAAATAAAAGTTTTTGTATAATTCATTTAGGTATGTCAGGGACAATTCATATTATTAAAAATAAAAAAGATAAAGTATTCACCAATACTAGTTTTTATAATTCACCAAATTTACCCAAAAATCACAATCATGTTGAATTTTTCTTTAAGAATATCAAGTTAATTTATAATGACCCTAGAAGATTTGGCTATTTTCAATTTTTTAGTGATTTTAACAGTTTAAAACAAAAGTTTAAAAGTTATGGGCCAGAACCTTTTAATAAAAAATTTAATTCAAAGTATTTGATTAGTTATTTCAAAAAAAAAGACAAGAATATTAAAAATTTTTTATTAGATCAAAATTTTGTATCTGGAATCGGAAATATTTATGCGAGTGAAATTTTATATTTATCAAAAATTAATCCCCTATTACCAGCTAAATATTTGAAAAAAAATCAATGCAAAAATATAGTTATAAATTCAAGAAAAATTTTGCAAAATGCTATAAGAAAAGGTGGATCAACCATAAGGGATTTTAAAAATACGAGAGGCGATCAAGGTAATTTTCAAAAAGAGTTTAAGGTCTATGGTAGAGACAAACAAAAATGTAAAAGATTTAGTTGTTTGGGAACAATTAATAAAATAACTCAATCAAATAGATCAACATTTTTTTGTGAAATATGCCAAAAACAATAAATATATTATTGACCAGACCTATTTAAGCGGTTATACCCCTGCAAAATTATGGCTAATACAAAATCAGCAATTAAAAGAATTAGACGAGTATCTAAACAAACTGCGGTTAACAAAGTGAGAAAAAGTAGATACAAAATTGCATTAAAAAAGATGAACGTTCTGATTGAAAATAAAAAAAAATCAGAAGCTTTAAAGTTCTTACCCAAGTTGAATTCTGAGTTAATGAAGATTGCTAAAACTGGAATTATAAAAAAACAAAATGCATCCAGGAATGTATCAAGAATTACAAAAAAAATAAGTTCCCTATAATTTTCTATACCTCAAGTTGATTCAACTTTAAGAATACGCTTTATATATGATGCTTTAATCTTAGATTACAATATTTAGAATTAGTAAAAAAATATTATATTTAATTCAATCATAAATTTTATTTATTTTTTAAATACATAAAAAAAAAATTTGTCAAAGAAATTTTTAAAAAAATTTTTACACAATCCCAGATTTTATTTATTTTTGGTTTATTAAAATAATTTGTTGCAATAACCATCATTATTGATGTAACTGGAGTCTCTCCAAAAAAATGAACAATACGTATATAAATAAAAGTTTTGATAAGATTAATCTTGATTGGAAACTTATTCAGTCTGAATTAAAACTTAAATTGGGAATAGAAGTTTACGAAAGTTGGATAAAAAAAATCAATTTACATGAAGAGTTTAATAATTATATATTATTAACTGTTCCTACCAGGTTTATTCGTGATTGGATTACATCAAGATATTTAGATCAAATTTTACAAACTATCAAAAAACATAACAAACAAATTATAAGAATAGAATTTAAGATTATAGAAAAAAGGGATAATAAAAGTGAAAAGTTTAATGATCTTAACCAAACAAACAATACTGAAAAAGTCTCATTTATAAAAGACTCTCATCTCCAATATAGTCGAATAGATCTCAATAAAAGATTTGAAAATTTTTTAATTGGCTCAAGTAATAAAATAGCGTTTGAGGCTTCCCTAAAAGTATCTGAGAATATTTCTTATTATAATCCACTTTACATTTATGGTGGCGTTGGTTTAGGCAAAACTCACCTTTTAAATTCGATAGGCCATGAAATGAGCAAAAACAAAAAAGTAATGTTTATTTCTGCTGAACGTTTTATGTATCAATTTGTAAAGTCAATAAAATCTAATGATATGGTCAAATTTAAAGAGCATTTTAGAAATACAGATGTTTTATTAATTGATGATATTCAGTTTATGAATGGTAAAGAGGCTATGCAAGAGGAGTTTTTTCACACTTTTAATGCACTTTTGGAAAAAGGATCTCAAATAATTGTTTCTGCGGATAGGCCTCCTAGTAAGTTATCCAGAATTCAAGAGAGAATTAAATCAAGATTTTCTGGGGGTTTGGTAGTAGATATTCAAAAACCTGAATACGATTTGAGAAGAAAAATAATAAACCACAAGATTAATGAGTTAACAACACTATACAATGATAAATTAAACATCACAGATGAAATTCAAGATTTTATAAGCAACAAAATTACAACCAATGTTAGGGAATTAGTAGGAGCAATAAATCGAATAATTTCATTTACAAGAATTTACAACAAGGTGCCAAGTTTATCAGAAACAAAAGTTATTTTAAAAGATTTATTAAATTTAACAGAAAATAATGTGTCCATAGACTCAATACAAACAATTGTTTGTAAGTTTTTTAAAATTAGTAAAAATGAAATGTTATCCTCAAGGAGATCAAGATATTTAGTAAGACCAAGACAGACTGCTATATATTTAACAAAAATTTTAACTACAAAATCGTTACCAGAAATAGGAAGAGAATTTTCAAATCGGGATCATACGACTATAATTCATTCTGTAAAAACCATTGAAAAATTAAAAGAAAAAAATTCAGATATGAATGATAACATAAATAAATTAAAAAATATTATTCTATATAATAAGGGAGAATGAAACTTAACATTAATCAAAAAGAGCTTCAGGAAGCTCTAAGCTACTGTCAGGGTGTAATAGAGAAAAGGAGCACCTTACAGATACTTTCCAATATTTTACTAGATGCTAGTAATTCAAAACTAACCATTACAGCCACAGATCTAGATTTAATTTTTATTCATCAGATAAAAAATGTAGAAATTTTAGAGGAGGGAAAAACAACAACAACTTCGTCAATCATGTTTGATATTGTGAGAAAATTTTCTTCAGATAAAAAATTGAATTTATCAATGAAAAATGGAAGTAAACTTCAGTTAGAGTCTGAAAAGTCAATATTTAATTTAAATTGTATTAGCCCCTCAGAGTTTCCACTTACTGATGAAAATTTTAATGAAAATGTTTTTACTTTAGAATCTAAAAAATTTTTGAAGCTATTGAATAAATGTAAATTTTCAATTTCAAATGATGAGACACGACATTATTTGAGTGGTATATATTTTCACCAAACGGAAGTTGAAGATAAGATTTATTTAACTGCTGTAGCTACAGATAGTCATAGAATGTCAATTTCGAAAATAAGGTTAAGTGAAAAAATAAATTTTAATCCAATTATTCTTCCCAAAAAAACTATTTTTCAACTTTGTTCTTTATTAGATAATTATGATGGAGATCTTAAAATATCAAATTTAAAATCGAAAATTAAGTTTGAATTAGCTAACAGCACTTTAATTTCTAAATTAATTGATGGAAAATTTCCAAATTATGTACAAGTTATTCCTAAAAATAATCAAAAAAAATTAGAAACTGATCTAAAATTATTTTTAGGATCTATTGATAGAGTTGCATCAGTATCACTAGATAAAAAAGATGGAGTTAAATTTAAATTATCAAAGGATACATTGAGTCTTTCAGTCAATAATACTACCAGTGGAGATGGGAATGAAACTTTGAATGTTCAGTTTAATGATGATTTAGAAATTAGTTTTAATTCAAGATACTTAATAGATGTTGCTTCACAGTTGGATGGAGAAAAAATAGAGCTTTTTTTAAATGATACTGGATCTCCAGCTTTAATAAAAGATCCTAGTGATTTTGATAGTATCTACGTTGTGATGCCTATGAAAGGCTAATTGATCAGATTTAATTCTGAATAAATTTTGTCCTCTAAAGTCTTAAGAAATATATCTTTGTCTAAGTCATTATTTATTCGTTGCAGGATGGAGATAGTTATAGTTCTATTACTTATTTTTTTACCTGATTTAGGCCAGACATATCCAGAATTAATGGCAACTGGCTGACAAGTAATTTTAAGTTTCTCATAAATTCTAGAAGCGCCTTTTTTAAAAGGTGGTCTTTCATTAGGCAAAACTCTGGTTCCTTGAGGAAAAATTATTAGAGGCCTGTCTGAATTTGAAACTACACTTAAAATTTCATCATAAAAACTGAGATTATCTTTTGTAATTTGATCTCTTTTAACTGATATGGATCCAATTTTTTTCAGATACCATCCAAAGATAGGTATGAGTAATAATTCTTTCTTAAGAACGAATACTGGTGAGTTGAATATAGTTTGAAGAAAGAAAGTTTCAAACATTGATTGATGTGAGGCTGCTATAAAAAATTTTTCATCTCTAATAATATTTTCAGTCCCTTTAATTATTATTTTTGTTGAAAGAAAAAATCTTAAGCAAAAACTCGTCCAGTGACCCATTAACTTACCACCAAATAACACTACTTGTTTAGGTAAGAAAAATGAGGGCAAAAAAATTATTGAAATAATAATAATTCCAGTAAAAAAAAATAATGAAAATATAGAGTTTCTAAACATTCTGTTAAAAGCTAGATTATTTCCGTGTACTTTTGTCTTTTTCTAATTACATTAATCTTTGAACCTTTAATTAATAATTCTGTTGGCTTAAGCCTTAGATTATAATTAGAGCTCAATGACATACCATAAGCGCCAACATCGCATATAGCTATTAAATCTTTTTCCTTTAATTTTTGGAATTTTTTTAAAGTTATAAATCTATCAGTGCTTTCGCAAATTGGACCAACGAATTCATAAGGTTTATTTGATATTTTATTTGATCTTATTACTGGCAATGTTCTATGAAAAGCACCGTATAATGCGGGTCTCATAAGATCATTCATAGCAACATCTAAAATTATAAATTTTTTCCTACCAATATCTTTAATATAAATGACTTTACTAATTAACATACCGGTATTGCCAATTATAGATCTACCAGGTTCAAAAATAATTTTTACTTTGTGCCTTTTGAGAAAATTATTAATTGCAGTGTTATACTTTTTATAATTAAGTGCTTTGTTTTTATCAGAATAATTAATTCCCATACCTCCACCTAAATCAATAAATTCGAATTGGTGATTAGTCTTGTCTAAGATATGACTGACAGCTTTAAGCATTTTTCTATAGGGCTTGTGATCTAAAATTTGGCTACCTATATGAACACTCAAACATTTTAAGTCTATATTTTTTGAACTTTTACAAAAATTAACAATTTTATGAAGTGTATTTTTATTTACTCCAAATTTATTCTCTTTTTTCCCAGTAGAAATTTGATTTAGTGTTTTTGCATCTGTATTAGGATTAAGTCTAACCCCTACTCTAACTTTTTTGTTTCTTAATTTTGCAAGTCTATTTATTTCCATTATTTCACTCAATGACTCAGCGTTAATGAGTAGTATTTGTTTATTTATTGCAAAATTCAGTTCACTAGAAGTTTTTCCGACTCCAGAAAATACTATCTTATTTGGTTTTATTCCTGCCTTTAAGGCCATCATAAGTTCACCCAAAGAAACTACATCAGCTCCTAAACCAAATTTTTTAATTTCCCTAATTAAATTAACATTGGCATTAGATTTTACTGCAAAACAAATTAATGGTGAAAAAGACTTAAAATTTTTTTTAAATCTATCTATATTTTCTTTTAATTTTGAATATGAATAACAATAAAAAGGTGTTCCAAATTTTTTAGCAATTCTCTGGAAATTGACTTTTTCCATTGTGAGTCTTTTATTAATGTATTTCATGAAATTTTGTTAATTATAATCGTTGGTATTTTAATTTCTTTATTTAAAACTTTATATTCAGGATCACCTTTCTTTCCACAAGAAACTAAAATACAACAAACTGAAATAACAAATGTAATTTTTTTAATCATCTAAATTTTTTATATTTCCTTATCATCTTTTTGATATTATCAAAAGATGTTCCACCATAAGATTTTTTGGAATTGACAGAATTCTTTAAATCAAACACTTTTAGCACATCTTTTGTTAATGTTGGTTCTACCTTTTTTAAGTCTTCTAAGGATAATTCATTAAGTTTTTTCTTTTTCTTTTCAGCTGAATTCACTACTAAAGCTGTTTTTTGGTAGGCTTTTCTAAAAGACATTGAATTATTCTTAACAAGATAGTCTGCTAAATCTGTTGCAGTAATGTAACCTGAGTATGCTAATTCAAGCATTCTTTTTTTATTAGGACTTACATTCTTAAGAATTTCATTAAATATTTTTAAACTTTCAAAGAGAACATCATATGATTTAAAAATAATCTCTTTATCATCTTGAAGATCTTTGAAATATGAAAGAGGCAATCCTTTTAATATGGTAAACATTGAAAATAAATTACCAAAAGTTATTCCAGATTTACCTCTTAAGTACTCTAAAAGATCAGGATTTTTTTTCTGTGGCATTATTGATGAACCAGTTACTATTTTATCTGAGAGCTTAATCAGATTAAAACCATCAGAATTCCAAATAATTAATTCTTCGGAAATTCTCGATAAATGCAACGAACAAACAGAAACACTATAAAGAAAATCTAAAACGAAATCTCTATCCGCTACAGTGTCGATTGAATTATTTGTAGGCTTTTCAAAACCAAGTTTTTTTGTCGTATATTCCCTGTCAATGTCAAATGAAGTTCCAGTTAATGCAGCAACGCCTAATGGATTTTCATTTAAACTGTCTAAATTATTCTTAAATCTGTCTTTGTCTCTTTTAAACATCTCTACGTATGCCATTAGATAGTGTGCAAATGAAACTGCTTGTGCATTTTTCAAATGAGTAAAACCTGGCATAATAGTATCTATATTTTTTTCAGCTAAATTAATTGAATTTTTAATTACGTTATTTAACATCACACTAATTTTCTGATTTGCAGATTTAATCCAGATCTTAAAGTCGGTTATTATCTGGTCGTTTCTTGATCTTGCTGTATGAACATATCCCGCTTCTTCACCAATTATTTGAAACAGTCGTTTTTCAATATTTATATGAATGTCCTCGTATTTTTTATTAAATTCAAATTTTTTATTAGATATTTCTTTTTCAATTTTATTTAGTCCATAAATAATTTTATTTTTTGTTCTAAAAGAAATTATTTTTTGTTTAAATAACATTTCTACATGAGCAATAGAACCATTTATATCCTCCTTATAAAGTCTTTTATCTACATCAATAGAGCTACCTATTTTTTGTGAGAGATTAGACGAATTATTTTTAATTCTTGTATTCCATATTGTCTGGTTGTTTTTATTTTTTACCATGATAATTAATTATACCTATTTAATATGAGATTATTAATAATATTTATTTTAATGCTATCAAATTCTTTTGCTAGCGAAGCTTCCGATATAAAAAATTTAGTCATTAATAAAGAGTTAAAAAATTACAGTGATATAACGTTTTTGAACATTAAAAATAAAGAATTAAATTTAAATGATTATAAAGGAAATCTAGTTTTATTGAATTTTTGGGCAACTTGGTGTGCTCCATGTAAAGATGAAATGCCATCTTTAGATTTGTTAGCTGAAAATCCAAATTTAGATAATCTAAAGATATTTCCTATAAATATTGGTAAAGATACTAGCCAAAAATCTTTAACTTTCTTTAATGATTTGAAGATTAAAAATTTAGAAATATATTTTGACTCACCCAATACATTGGCAAAGAAATTTAAATTAAGAGGTCTTCCTACAACTATACTTTTTAACAAAGATGGACTTGAGTTTGCGAGAATAATTGGATCAATCGACTTTATTGATGAAAAATTTATTGAGTGGTTAATTAATTTTAATTAATTTTTAAAAAAATATGCAAAAGCAACTAAAGCTATAATTGCTATAAATTGTAGTAAGACTCTTAATTGCATTAATTTATTAGAGTATTTCTTACTTGTTTCTCCACCTTTAAATAAAGTTCCAATACCAAGAATTAGAACTAAACCAACAGCCACTAGTAAGATTATAGATAAAATTTTTACTAATATTCCAGAAATCATAAAATTATAGTAGGTTGTTTTATAGATAAAAAAACATAAATCAATTACTATGACATTTTGCCTTGATACGACCATTATAAAACCAGAAAAAGATGTGAAAATTGAAAACGCAGTCATTTTACTACATGGCTACGGAGGTGATGGTAATGATATAAGTATGCTTTCATTAAATTGGAAAAGACACCTTACAAATACAATTTTTCTCTGCCCGAATGGTCATGAACCTTGTCCAATAAACCCATCTGGATATCAATGGTTTGATCTTACAAAAGATGATCCAAAATACATTTTAAATGAAACAATCAAGGCTGAAAAAAAACTCAATGAATTCATAGATCAGGTAAAAATTAGATATAATTTAGAAAATGATAAAATTTGTTTGTCTGGTTTTAGTCAAGGATGTATGATGTCAATTAATTTAGGGCTTACATCTAAAAATAAATTTAGTTGTGTTGTAGGTTTTTCTGGCAAGATTATTAATCAAGAGGATCTCGAGCAAAGAAAGAGAACATCAGCAAATATTCTTTTAATTCATGGTGATTCTGATCAAGTTGTCTCACCCAATTATATGTTAGAGGCAAAAGATTTCTTTATTAGATCTAATATTGAAATAGAGACACATTTAATTAAGGATTGCGACCATCATATTCCCATCGAAGCTTCCAGCATAGCATTGAATTATATTTTAAAAAAAATAAAATGAGTTCTTAATATTGAAATCATTTTTTATTTAAGCTAAAATTAATTTATGAACAACTTTATTGAACAAGATGTATCATTAGAAAAATGTCCTGCATTAGTTTTAAATGCTGATTATAGACCTTTAAGCTATTACCCATTATCATTATGGTCTTGGCAAGATACAGTAAAGTCAGTTTTTTTAGATAGAGTAATTATAGTAAGTAGTTATGATAGAATTGTAAGAAGTCCATCATTCAAAATGCAGCTTCCAAGCGTTATTGCTCTTAAAGATTACATAGTTCCACAATCTAAACCAAGTTTTACAAGATTTAATGTTTTTTTAAGGGATAAATTTTCTTGTCAATATTGTGGAAGTGGAGAGGAATTAACTTTTGATCATTTGTTACCAAGATCAAAAGGTGGAGAAACACACTGGGATAATGTTGTAACAGCATGTTCAGCATGTAATGTTAAAAAAGGTGGAAAATTATTAAAATCCTCAGGAATGAAACTCAATCAATATCCTTATCAACCATCAACTGAAGATTTACATAGAAATGGAAAGAATTTTCCCCCTAATTATTTACATAAAAGTTGGATGGACTATTTATATTGGGATGTTGAGCTGGAAGCATAAAATTAAATTTTCTCAGAAATATTTATTGCTAATTTAGATCCAGTTTTAATAATTCTATCCATTATAGCGTATAAGCCTTTTTTTGTTGCACCCTCTTCATAAGCAATATCCTTATGATCTAATTCATCTTGTCTAAATTTTGTAATTTTCTTTTTTAATTCTTCTTCTTCAGGACCAAGCTGATTAATTTGATCTAAATAATGTTTATCAATAACTTCTTCAACGGATGCCGTACATAGCATCGCAGCTTTTTTACCTAATAATGTAGATCCAAATCCCAATCCAACACCTAATAAATCCCATAAAGGTAAAAATTTTGTTGGTTCAATATTTCTTTTCTTTATTTCGTTTTCAAAAAATTGACAATGTTCTATTTCATGTTCTTTCATATCTTCAATTGTTTTTTTTAAACTTTCATTTCTTACAATAGTGTTTAAAGCTAATAATTGACCTTCATAGATTTTAACAGCACCTCTCTCTCCAGCATGATCAACTCTGATAAATTCCTGTACTCTTTTATTTGTTTTTTTCATATCTCTCAAAAATTTTTAGAAGTGTTATAATAAACAATAAACTAATTACAATATTAATACTTGTTAATGATAATCCAAAAATCCTAAATGTCACATCTCTACAGCTTATTATTTTTTCATTAAATTGTTTTAGTAAATCTTCTTTGGTGATACTTTCAGTTAAATTCTTCACCCCACAAACAGTGGACTCCTTAAAAAAACCTTGTTCAATTCCATAATGATAAAATGAAATTGCAAAAGAGAATATAAAAGTCAGAATTAATAACAAAACTAAGAATTTTTGATTTTTTTGGATTAAAAAAAACACCATTATTATCATCATACTTAATCCATAAGGGATTCTCTCTATTAAACATAAATTACAAGGCTGGTGACCAAGAACATATTCTATAAAAAATGCAGAAATTAAAGCAATAAAGCTAAATAGAAAAATTATTTTTAAATAAAATTCAGCTTTGAAATTAAACATTATATTTAAAAATTAGATAAACTACTAATCCTACAATAACAATTAATATTCCAATTATCGTAAACCATTTTGACCCATGTTTATCCATAAAGTCAGTAAATAAGTTTCCAAACCTGTAAGAGAGATATGACACTAAAAAAAATCTTAATCCTCTAGAAATTAAGCTAATCAAAACAAAAATTAAAAAGTTAAAACCTATAAGACCGCTTGCAATCGTAAAAACTTTATAAGGAAGAGGCGTAAAACCCGCTAAAAAAAGTATTCCGAGCCAGGCATAAAAACCATCATTTCTAATCAAACTCTCTTTTATATTATATAGTTTATTCTCATAACCATAAAAATTCATAATTTGTGTTCCAAATTCAAAAAAGAACGCGCCAATTACATAACCGAGCATACCACCTAAAACTGAAAATACTGTTGTAATAAGAAAAATTTTTTTAAATTCAGTTTTTTTGGAGATTACCATAGGAATAATCATAACGTCTGGGGGAATAGGAAAAAATGAACTCTCAATAAATGAAACAATCGCCAAGTAATATTTAGAACTTTTATGACCCGCTAAATCTAAACATTTTTTGTAAAGATTTTTAAACATTTTTTGGTTTTAATATAATTTTAGTTCTTATACTATTTAATAAATTATTTAACAATCGGGGCGAATGGCGGAACTGGTAGACGCGCACGACTCAAAATCGTGTTTCGCAAGAAGTGAGAGTTCGATTCTCTCTTCGCCCACCAAATTATGCAATTAAGTAGAATAAACAGTTTAGTAGAACTTTTTTTTACAAAGTACAAAGAAATAAATTCAGTTGCTGATAAGCCATTTTTAAAATGGTTAAAAGAAAATGAAAAAGATTTTTTGACTTGGAAACAAGTCGCGTCAAACATTCAAATTTTATCTGAATACTTAAGAGCAAATTTAACTAAGGGAGACCGGTGCATCCTATTATCTGAAAATAGACCGGAATGGCTTATCTCTGATATATCAATTATGAATGCAGGTGGTGTCACAGTACCATTATTTACAACTTATTCAGAGAAAGACTATGAATACATAATTAATGATTGTAAGCCAAAAATTTGTGTCGTCTCTAATGAAGTCCAATTAAAAAAAATTGAAAAATTTATATCAGATGAAATAAAAGTTTTATCTATTGAATATATAAATGAAAGAGTTGAAAGTATAGAGAATATATTCGAAGAATATCTAAAAAAAAATAAATCAGATCTTCTTATAAGTTTTAATCCAAATCTTGAGAGAAAAGATCTTGCTTGTATAATTTACACATCTGGAACAACTGGTAATCCAAAAGGAGTAATGCTTAGTCATGGAGGAATTTTATCAAATTGTGAGGGAGCTCAAGAGATATTAAATCAATTAGTTCTAAATAGTGAACCTACCTTTTTAACATGGCTACCGTTATCTCATTCGTATGAGCATGCAGTTCAATTCGTTCAAATTTCGCTTGGTGCAAAAATTTATTATGCTGAAAGTCTGGAGAAGTTATTATCAAATATGTCTATTGCAAAACCTACAATCATGACAGCCGTTCCGAGATTTTATCAAAATTTGTACAGTAAGATTTCAATGAATTTTTCAAAGCAAAAAGGTTTTAAGAAAAAATTGATATCATCAACTATCTCACTTGGAACTAAAAAACTTAATAATGAGAATTTAACATTGAAAGAAAAATTAATTAATTTCTTATGCGAAAAACTTGTAAGAAAAAAGATTAAAAATCAATTTGGTGGAAAACTTAGGGCTTTTGTATCTGGGGGTGGTGCTTTAGATCAAAAAATTGGAGAATTTTTAAACGCTATAGGATTACCCACTCTCCAAGGCTATGGTCTTACCGAGGCCTCACCTGTAGTAAGTTGTAATATTCCTGGAAAAATCAAAATTGATACAGTTGGACCTCCTTTTAAAACAAACCAAGTGAATATAGCCGAAGATGGTGAAATTTTGGTCAAAGGTGAAAATGTCATGCTTGGTTATTGGAACATGAAAAAAGAAACAGCTGATGTCATAAGGAATGGTTGGTTACACACTGGTGATATTGGAGAGATTACAGAAGATGGAAATTTAAAAATTACTGATAGAAAGAAAGAAATAATAGTTAGTCTTGGTGGAGATAACATTTCACCATCTAAAATTGAAAATTTATTATGTTTAAATGAGCAAATTAAACAAAGTTTTGTTTATGGAGATAAAAAAACTTATTTAGTTGCGTTAATTGTAACTGAAAGCACTGAAAATAGAAAAAAAATTGAGATTTTTTTAGAAAGTTTAAATAAAACTTTATCTTTAGTCGAAAAAGTTAAAAAATTTAAATTAGTTGAAGAAGAATTTTCAATTGAAAATGGAATGTTAACACCAACATTAAAACTAAAAAGAAAAAGAATTTTAGATAAATATAAAGAAGATTTAGAAAAACTTTATTAATTTATTTAAAATATTTGATTATAAAGCGCATAAACATTAACTTTTTTACACTTTTAAAAATATAAAAATAATATTTTTATAAAATTTTTTTTTAAAATTTTTAACTTTAATTAAAGAATTGACATAACGTATATAAAAAAATAAAAATAAGTTAATCACGAATCAATTTGATTCGTTTAACTAAAAAGGGAGCTAAAGATGCCTAAGAGAAGAAAAAAAGCAAAGAAGGCTAAGAAAAAAGCTAAGAAAAAAGCTAAAAAAAGAAGAAGAAGATAATAACTTAGTATTCTTTATAAAAAACGCTTCTCATAACTTTTTGTGTGAGAGGCGTTTTTTTTTATTCTTCTATTTGTTCATCATCCTCTGAAATTGGCTCTTCAACAGTTAATTCATTTGTACTCGTTGTTGAACTTGAAGTTTTAGTACTTTTATCCTCTTCCTTTACCTCTTTATTAAGATTTCTTTTAAGAGCTTTATCAAGTTTTTTTTGTGTATCTTCTCGTGATACATTTAAAACAATTTGAAATTCTGAAAGAATTCGATCATAGGCTTTCTCAAACAGTTGTCTTTCACTGTAAGATTGATCAATCATTAGATCATCACCTTTATTTAGATCTCTTACTACCTCAGCTAATTCATAAATTTTACCAGAAGAAATTTTTGCTTCATATTCTTGAGCTCTTCTACTCCACATAGACCTTTTAATTTTTGGTTTACTTTTCAAAATTGAAACACTTTTGTTTACTTGATTAATTGTAGAAAGTGGACGTAAATGAGATTGTTTATTGACTGGCACCATACCGTTAGCTTTGTCTTTTTCGAACTTTATAATATAGGTTTCAACATCAATCCCACCAATATTGATTTTCTTGAATTCCGTAATTTGACCTACTCCATGTTTAGGATATACAACATAATCTTTAATTTTATATTCTCTCTTTTCAGTATTTTGTTTTTTTACTTTTTTGATTTCAGGTTTAAGTTCATTGCTCTTAGAAATTCTTAGATTTTCATTTTGAACTTCAGTTTTCGGCTTTATCTTTTTCTGAACCTTCTTCGGAATTTTTGAAATTTTCTTTACTTTTTTTAATTTTATAATTTTTGCTTTCTTAACTTTTGTAATTGGTTTTTTTTTGACTTTTACCTTAGTTTTCTTTTTAAAGGTTTTCTTTAAAATACTTTTCAAACTTATTTTGCTCATTTTTATATTTTTCGTGATCCGAAGGTGGATCTTTTTTCTCACTTATGTTGGGCCAGATCTCAGAATATTTTTTATTGATTTCTAACCACTTTTCACTGCCTGGCTCTATATCTGCTTTAATTGCATCAACAGGACATTCAGGCTCACAAACGCCACAATCTATACACTCATCAGGTTTAATTACAAGCATATTTTTCCCTTCATAGAAACAATCTACAGGACAAACTTCAACACAGTCCATTAATTTACACTTGATACATTTATCATTTACTATGTAAGTCATGATTGGATTTTATTTTTAATTCTTTCTTTAATATCGCCCATTAATTTACTGTCAATATATAATAGTCCACCTAGTCTTCTCATTAAACTTGTCTCATAAATGTCTGCCTCATTATTCGAGTAAATTATTCTCCAAAGTGTTTCAACTATTTTAATTTTATCATTTTCTTCCATATTTTTAACCTCTTTTGTAAACTCTAAAATTTGATTTGAGTTTTCTTCAATTTTTTTACCATCAAAAAATATTTTTTCTAAATTTTCATTGTTTGCACCTATTTGTAAAAGAGATTGTTTTATTATTGTTTCTTCACTTTTTGAAAAGTTTTCATCAATTTTAGCTGCGTGAATTAAAAGTGCAGCTATTTTAGATAGATTATTATTTTCATTCTTATTCTTTTTAAAAAACATAATTTTAATTAAGATTTAAATTTTTTAGAACACCAAAAGGATTTTCTTTAATATTATCTTTATTTTGAAACTTTACCTTCTTTTTTGGAATATATTTAAAGAAAACTTCATTATTTTTTTCTAAAATTTTATAACTCATAGCTTTGAGTAATTTTTTAAAGTCCTCTTTGTTACATCCCAATAAATTTAACATCTCTGGTATCATTTTTATTTCATTCATATTCTTTGTATCTGAGTTTATTATTTGTACAAATAATCTCTCCAAAATGTCTATTCTAATATAGAAATTATTAAATTTTTCAAATCCGCAAAGTAACATAAAGTTTTTATTTTGAATTTTGTTATCATTTAAAAAATTTAAACCAAAAGTAGGAGGTTCTAAATTAAAGTATTTTTGATTATGATTTTTCCACAAAAGGGTTCTTAATGAGACTGGTTCTGGTTTTATCAATTTAAATAAAAAGACATGATATCTACCAAATTTTACGCCCAGGTCTCTTAAAATTTTTCTATCATCTTGGTCTAATTTATTTAAGTATTCAGAGACCATATCTCTCTTAATAACACCATTATTTTCGTAAAGTTGATAAGCTAATGCTTTTATAGATGAGTTTTTATCCTTTAGATCCTTTAAATCATAGAGACTCTTTAAAACTGTTGAAATTTTATTCTTTAGCCATTTTTCTAAAAAAGTAATCAATTTACTTTTTTGATTTTGCTCTAACATTTCATCCACTAATAATTCTATGTTAGGGTTCAAATAATCTTTACCAGGAATTAGTTTACCAATTGTTGCATTATTCCAATATATTTTAGAGTCATTTTTTAACTCAACTAAACCTGTATCTATTATAATTTGAACTCTCTTTTCAAGTTCCGGCCCTATCGTCTTTCTCGCAGCCTTTTTTAAAGATTTAATATCAGTCTCCAAAGCTCCTTTCTTAAGATCAAGTTCTAATTTAAGTCCATTTATTTTACCTATAAATTGATCATCGATCATAACATTATTATTTTCTAAAATTTTGGTATCAAATTCCATATCTTGTTTTAAACCTCTTGCAAGTACGCTTGCCCTTTTATCAATAAAAGTTTTTGTGAGTTCTTCATGAAGTCTATCTGAAAGTTTATCCTCTAAGAATTTAGTTTTTTCAATCCAGTAATTTTGATTTTCAACCCAATTGTTTTTATTTGAAACATATGACCAAGTTCTCACATTTGCAATTCTATTTGCTAAAGAATCTACATTTCCATCCAATTTATCTAGCTTCATAAGCTGTAAATGCATAAAATTATCCGATATTTTGCCTTTGTCACTGTTTAAAAAATTGAATACTTTTTCAACAACATCGATGTGATTACCGTAGGTTTTCTTTACAAAGTCAGGAATTTGACAGCATTCCCATAGTAGTGTCAGTGTATCTTTTACAGTAGGCAAATTATATAGGCCCAACTTCTTTAAGAAATATTTTAAAACTTTCTCATCTTCACACTCATGGATCTTTCTAAGCCAATCTTTATTTGGCTTCTCTTCAAGTGATTTTAATAATGAGGCGGGATTGTTAAAATTTAAATCTGAATTTCTCCAAAATAAAGTTCTAATATTTTCAAATTTATGATTTTCTAAAAGTTCAACTTCTTCAGCTGTAATTTCTTTGCAATCTCCCGTGATGCCGAAATTACCATCATTGAGATATCTACCTGCTCTTCCAGCAATTTGACCTATTTCAGATAGACTAAGTTTTCTTAATTTTTTTCCATCAAACTTTTTAAGATTTGAAAAATACACTTGATCTAAATCCATATTTATACCCATTCCAATCGCATCAGTTGCTACTAAAAAATCAACATCCCCTGATTGGTATAAGTCTACTTGTGCATTCCTTGTTTTTGGACTTAAAGATCCCATAACAATTGCAGCTCCGCCTTTTTGTCTTCGTATTAATTCTGCTATTGCATAAACTTCCTCTGTTGAAAAAGCTATAATCGCTGTTTTTCTATTTATACGTGAAATTTTTTTGTGACCCGAGTAAGTGAGTTTAGATAATCTTTTTCTATCAATGAATTCAATATCGTCATTTAATTTTGAAACTATTCCTTTAATTGTGTTCGAACCCATAAACATTGTAAGTTTACTTCCTCTCATATTGAGCAATCTGTCTGTAAAAATATGACCTCGTTCATGGTCTGCACACATTTGAATTTCATCAACACCTACAAATTCTAAATCTTTATCTATTGGCATTGACTCTACTGTACACAAAAAATATTTTGCATTTGAAGGTATAATTTTTTCTTCACCAGTTATTAAGGCAACTTCATCATATCTAGTTTTTTTAATTACTTTGTCATAGACTTCTCTAGCTAAAAGTCTTAATGGAAAACCAATCATTCCAGTATCAAAAGAGAGCATTGTTTCTATTGCCAAATGGGTTTTACCGGTATTTGTTGGACCAAGCACTGCCGTGATTCTATTTTTATTCATTTCTATCTTTGGTATGTTTAATATTTTACCTACAAGATGTAGTTACTAGTAAAGAACAAAAATAGACTAAAACATGACCGAATCGTTCTATAAAAAGTTCTCATTTTAAATTCTTAAAAGATTTAACTTAACATAATATGATTTATTGTCCAAATTACTATCAATTATAAAGTCTTAAGACTTTATCTTAAGAATTTTCCAAACTCCAGAAGCAGATGTGATTATTTTGTCATTACATTTTAATTCACAAAATAAAAATACTAAAGTTTTTGTTTTTTTTAAAATTTTTACATGCCCTATGATCTCATCACCAATTTTTGAAGCACCGATATATTTAAGATCTAGAGAAATTGTTACACATGGTGCATTTTGAGCACTACGGTGTGCTGCTGTTCCTGCTCCGGCATCTATCAAAGCTGCTAAGTATCCTCCATGAGTTATACCTGCCGTGTTCAGATGATTTTCATTTATAATCGATTTGAATTCATATTCGCTTTCAGAGATATTTCTAAACATAACACCACCGTTATGTCTCATAAAACCATGTTTTAAACTTATTTGTTCAAATGAATTAGACATAATTTGTTAAAGTATAAAAGTTAAAATAATTAAAACTATAAGAATAATTATAAAAAAATAAATCACAGACATCTGAAGAGAGGATTTAATCAGCCATTTCATCATAATTCATCTCATTAATGGTGCGCCTGCTAGGAGTCGAACCCAGAACCTCCTGGTCCGTAGCCAAGCGCTCTATCCAGTTGAGCTACAGGCGCATTTTTAAATTTTATTTATTATTGTATATCATTTTTTAGTGTATTTTAATGCTAAGACAAATTTAAATTATTATGAATAATTCAATGAATGAAGTTGTGATTGTAGAAGCTATCAGAACTCCAATTGGAGCTTATAAAGGATCTCTTAAAGAATTAAGCGCTGATAAGCTGGGATCAATTGTTATTAGGGAAATTTTAAGAAAAAGTAAATTAGGTAAAAATGATATTGATGAGGTAATTATGGGCCAAGTGCTCACAGCTGGTGGAGGCCAAAATCCTGCAAGACAGGCTGCGATAAATGCAGGTATAAATATTTCTAAACCGGCCTACATAGTAAATCAAGTTTGTGGCTCTGGACTTAGAGCTGTAATCTCAGGTTATCAATCAATTAAATTAGGAGAGGTAAAAAATGTAATTTCTGGTGGACAAGAAAACATGTCATTAGCCCCACATTCAATTTTTTACCGGGACAGTAAAAAAATTTCAGAGGAACATTTGATAGATACAATGATAAATGACGGATTGATAGATGCATTTAATAATTATCATATGGGTGTAACTGCTGAAAATGTTGCAAAGAAATTTAATATTTCACGAGTTGAACAAGATGACTTTGCATTAAATTCTCAAAAAAAAACAGAAACTGCAATTAATACTAATAGATTTAAGGAAGAACTAATTAAAATAAATCAATCTGGTATTAATCTTGAGAAAGATGAACATCCAAGAAAAGATCTTAATAAATCAGATTTAGGCGGGCTAAAAGCAGTATTTTTAAAAGATGGGACCGTGACACCTGGAAACTCATCAGGAATTAATGATGGTGCTGCCGCTTTATTATTAACAACCTTTGAAGAGGCAAAAAAAAGATCAATTCAACCTTTAGTAAAGATAATCTCATGGGCCTCGGTTGGAGTTGATCCAACTTTGATGGGTCTTGGACCAATTGAAGCTGTACGTGAGGCAGTTAAAAAAGCAAAATGGAATTTAAATGATGTAGACCTTTTTGAAATTAATGAGGCTTTTGCCGCTCAAAGCATTGCAGTAATACGTGAGTTAAATATTGATGAGAATAAAGTCAATGTTAATGGAGGAGCTATAGCTTTAGGTCATCCTATAGGAGCATCAGGTGCCAGAATATTAGTTACTCTCATTCATGAAATGATAAAACAGAAAAAGAATAAAGGTTGCGCCACACTATGCATAGGTGGTGGAATGGGTATAGCCATATGTGTTGAGAGAATTTAAGAATTAATTTTTTTAAATTTCTCTTCAAGTAGAATTTTTTGTATCCAAATTTTAGCATCAATGTAAGTACTTTCTTTTGGTTGCAAGACTATATTTAATAACTTTTTAATCATTTTTAAAGGATACTTCAGAAGAGTGTCAAAAAATTGAGCAGAATGTGTTAAAATTAGCAATTAAGTAAAATTATATAGTGTATAAGATCTAAATACTAAATGAGCGAAAAACTATTAGTTCCTGATATAGGCGACTTTGAAAATGTAGAGGTCATTGAATTGCTTGTCAAAGAGGGGCAAAAAATTGCTAAGAACGATCCAGTAGTTACTATAGAAAGTGATAAATCGAGTGTTGAAATACCTTCAACGTTATCAGGCATAATTGAGACAATAAAAGTTAAAGTAGGTGATAAAGTTTCAAAAGGTGATTTAATTTTGAATATTTTAGGGTCAAATGAAGAACATTCTACAACAAAAACTATTCCAAAAGACACAGAAAATTTGATTAAAGAAGCAGAAAAATCATTAGAAAAAAAACAAGAGCAAATCATCCATACAAATAATATTGAGAGAAAAAAATCAGAAATAATTCAAGTAGTTAATGACAGCGATATTGATCCATTAGAAACTAGTGAATGGTTAGAATCACTTACTGCAGTAATTGAAAAAGATGGAAATCAAAGAGCCCATTATTTAATAAAGGAATTAATTAATAAAGCTTATATGGAGGGTGCAAATATTCCCTACACACAAAACACACCCTATATAAATACAATTCCAGTAAATGAGGAGAAAAAATCAAATGGTGATCAAAATATTGAAAGAAGAATTCGGTCATTGATAAGATGGAATTCTGCAGCAATGGTAGTTCGTGCAAATAAAAAATTTCCTGAACTTGGAGGACATATTGGAACATTTGCATCCGCGGCTACACTTTATGATGTAGGAATGAATCATTTTTGGAGAGCAAAAAATAATAAATTTGGAGGAGACTTAATTTATTTTCAAGGACATAGCGCTCCAGGTATGTACGCAAGAGCATTTCTTGAGGGGAGATTAAATGAAAAACAATTAGATAGTTTTAGACAAGAAGTTAATCCAGGAGGTTTATCATCTTATCCACATCCTTGGTTGATGCCAAACTTTTGGCAATTTCCAACAGTCTCAATGGGTTTAGGACCAATGTTAGCTATATATCAAGCAAGATATATGAAATATTTAATTAACAGGGGTTTAATCAAAGATGAGGGACGAAAAGTTTGGGCTTTCTTAGGAGATGGGGAAATGGACGAGCCAGAGTCTTTAGGGGCAATTGGTTTAGCAGCAAGAGAAAAATTAGATAATCTAATATTCGTGATCAATTGTAACCTTCAAAGATTGGACGGACCTGTGAGGGGTAATGGAAAAATCATACAAGAATTAGAGGGTATTTTTAGAGGAGCTGGATGGAATGTTATTAAAGTAATTTGGGGTTCTTATTGGGATCCGCTATTGGCTAACGATAAAACTGGTCATTTAATTAAAGTTATGAATGAAACTGTTGATGGTGAATATCAAGCAATGAAAGCAAGAGATGGAGCTTATGTGCGAGAAAAGTTTTTTGGTAAGTATCCTGAGACTAAAGAGTTAATCTCAAGCCTTTCAGACAAAGATATATGGAGATTAAATAGAGGTGGACATGATCCTCACAAAGTTTTTGCAGCTTACGATAAAGCCTCAAAAAATATTGGAAGCCCAACAGTTGTAATTGCTAAAACTATTAAGGGTTATGGAATGGGCAAAAGTGGTGAGAGTGTAAATACAACACATCAAACTAAAAAATTAGATATAGACGATTTGATGTATTACAGAGACAGGTTTGATGTTCCTCTAACTGATAAACAGGTACAAAATATTGAGTATTATAAGCCAGACCAAAACTCACCTGAAATAAAATATATTAAAGAAAGAAGACTTCAGTTGGGAGGATTTATCCCAGAAAGAACTACGTATGCAAAACCTATTAAAGCTCCCCCAAAAACTATTTTTGACAATATGAAAGAATCAACAGGTCAAAAAGAAATGTCTACTACGATGGCATTAGTAAGAATGCTTACCAATCTTCTTAGAGATAAAAATGTTGCTTCAAGATTAGTACCAATTATTCCTGATGAGGCGAGAACATTTGGTATGGAGGGTTTTTTTCAAAAAATCGGTATTTATGCTCATGAGGGACAAAAATATGAACCTGAGGACTCGGCGCAATTAAGTTCATATAGAGAAGAAAAAAGTGGACAAGTTTTAGAGGAAGGAATTAACGAGGCAGGGGCAATGTCTTCATGGATTGCTGCAGGTACTTCTTACACAAATCATGATATTGAAATGATCCCTATCTATCTTTTTTACTCAATGTTTGGTTTTCAGAGGATAGGCGACTTTGCTTGGGCAGGGGCAGACAGTCAATCAAGAGGATTTTTAATTGGTGCTACTGCTGGGAGAACAACTTTGGCAGGAGAAGGTTTACAACATCAAGACGGACACAGTCATTTAATGGCATCAACTATTCCAAACTGTAAGTCTTATGATCCAACATTTCATTATGAACTTGCAACAATCTTTAGAGAAGGATTGAAAAGAATGCATGAGAAAAAAGAAAATATTTTTTATTACATTACAACAATGAACGAAAATTATCCTCATCCTGCTATGCCAACTGAAAAATCATGTGAAGAAGGCATTTTAAAAGGAATGTACAAAATTAAAGAATTTAACAAATATAAAAAAACTAAAATTCAATTTCTAGGATCAGGCACAATTTTAAGAGAAATGATAGCTGGTGCTGAGATTCTACAAAAGGAATATCAAATTGATAGTGAAGTTTGGAGCGTAACTAGTTTTAATGAATTAAGAAGAGATGGCTTAGAGGTTGAAAGGTATAATTTATTAAATCCTGAAAAAGAACCAAAAAAATCATATGTTGAAAGCTGTTTAGGTAAAACTGAAGGTCCAATTTTGGCTGCATCAGATTATATGAGGATGAATTCAGACCAAATTAGACCTTATATTAATAAGAGCTTTTATTCGTTAGGAACAGATGGATTTGGTCGAAGTGATACCAGAAAAAATTTGAGGAAGTTCTTTGAGGTTGATAAAGAACATGTCGTTGCATATGGACTAAGTGTTTTAGCTAAAGAACAATTAATTGCATCTAAATATGCTCAAGAGGCAATAAAGAAGTATCAAATTGATAAAGATAAACCAATGCCGACAAAATTATAATGTCAAAGAAAGATATAAAAGTTCCAAATATTGGTGAATTCAAAGATGTGGAAGTCATCGAAGTTTTAATTAAAAAAGGTCAAAAAATAAAAAAGAATGATCCACTGATAACCATAGAAAGTGATAAATCAAGTGTGGAAATACCATCTTCTGATGATGGAACCATAATTTCTTTGAATGTTAAAGTTGGAGACAAGGTATCGGAAGGTGATAAAATTATTGAAATTGAAAGTGAGAAAGAAATAAAAGAAATAAGTGCTCAAGAATTACCAAAAAGTCAATTACCAAAAGAAATAAAAAAAAATGATGTAAAAAAAACCAATGAGTCTGAAAATATAATAGTTAAAGATTTTTCTACAAAAGCTTCTGCTTCACCAAAAGTTAGAAAATTTGCGAGAGAACTTGGGGTTAATATCAACAAAGTCCCAGGTAGTGAAAGACAAGGTAGGGTTACCGAGAGTGATGTAAAGTTATTTGTTGCAACTAAATCTGATAAAAGTTTCAAAGATCAAAATACAACTGAACAAAAAATTGAACTAGAGTATTCCCATTCAGATTTTGGAGAAGTAGATATTAAAGACATTCCCAGAGTGAAAAAGTTGTCGTCTAAATATTTAATGAACTCTTGGACAAAAATTCCTCACGTAACCAATCATGATGAAGCTGATATAACCGAATTAGAGGAATTTAGAACTTCTCTTACAGACGTATATACTGGTGAAAAAAAAAAAATTACACCATTAGCTTTCATCGTAAAAGCATTAACAACATCATTAAAAAAATTCCCAAATTTTAATACCTCAATCGATCAAATTGAAAACGGTAAAATGACTGTTAAAAAGTATTATCATGTTGGCATAGCAGTGGATACACCACATGGTTTGATGGTTCCTAAATTAAGAAACGCAGATAATAAAAATATTTCTTTAATAAGCACAGAATTAAAAAAAATCAGTCAGCAATGTAGAGATCTTAAAATTGATAAAAAAGAGTTATTTGGAGGTTCTATGACGATAACAAGCCTAGGGGGAATCGGGGGATCTTTTTTTACCCCAATTATAAATTATCCTGAAGTTGCTATTTTAGGAGTAGGAAGAGCTGAAAAAAAACAAGTATTCATGGATGGAAAATTTGTAACGCGCACTATGTTGCCACTTTCACTATCTTATGATCATAGAATTATTGATGGTGCGGAGGCAGCTCGATTTAATAATGATTTAAAAGAAAATCTTGGTAAAAATTTTGCTTATAAGTTAGCTGTTTGATAAAAATTATGTCTAAAAGCGTTTCATTGTTAAGTGCTTTGTTGTGTACATTTATTTGGGGAACTACGTTTATTGCTCAAGACACTGGCATGGATGATATTGGTCCGTTTACATTTAATGCAGTAAGATTTTTTGTGGGTTTTTTGGCAATTCTACCTTTAGCATTATTATTTGAGACTAAAAAATTTAAATTAGAATTTAAAACTGGTTTTAGATACTTTGCTATTCTATCTTTTTTAATAGGATTATCATTATTTTTAGGATCGGCATTGCAGCAAGTAGCTCTGCTTTACACAGATGTAGCTAATGCTGCTTTCTTTACGATTTTTTATGTTCCGATGGTACCAATTATTATTTTTATATTTAAGAGAGACTCATTGCATTGGAGTGTATGGCCTTCAGTTATTTTATGTTTAATTGGCGGATATCTTTTAACTAATTTTTATGATGCTACAGTTAGACTTGGAGACACATTGGTCATCCTTGGAGCATTATTCTGGAGCACACATATCATATTTACTGGAATGATTGTTAAAACATATAACTTACCTTTAACATTAGGTGCAATCCAAACTTTATTAGTGGCTTTATTTTCTTTTATTATTGGTTTGATTTATGAAGAATTTGTAATTGAAAATATTCTCAACGAGATAGACTCTATACTCTATGCAGGAATTTTATCAGGTGGATTTGCATTCGTTTTACAAATTTACGCTCAAAAAAACATAACACCTGCACCAGCAGCCATAATTTTTTCATTAGAAGGTGTATTTGCAACTATCGCAGCATGGGTTTTATTAAGTCAAATTTTAGATTTTAATAATATATTAGGGTGCTTGTTCATATTGTGTGGTGTTTTAATTTCTCAATTATTACCCTTGATGAGGAAAATAAATTATCAATAATAAAACTAAAGCAATAATAATTCTATAAATTACGAACACCGTTAAAGAAAAATTCCTAACATATCTTATAAAATATTTGACTGTGATAAATGAGAAAATAAAAGAAAGAGTAACTGCAATTAATAATAAATAATTAAATTCAGTAGACTGTTGTACAGCATCTTGAAGACCTAAAAAACTTGCCCCTGCTAACGCGGGTATAGATAATAAAAAGGCGATTTTGCTTGAGTCAACTCTGTTAAATTTTAGAAATCGAGCTGCTGTTAAAGTTATTCCTGCTCTACTCACACCAGGTATGAGTGCTAAAATTTGAAATAAACCTATGAATAATATTGATTTTATATTTAAGTTGGTTGATATATTTTGATCAGTATCTCTTTTATCTGATAAAAATAAGATTAAACCAAAAAATAGTGTTGTCCATGCAATAATTTTTATATTTCTTAGAAGATTAATTATTTCGATCGAATATATTATATATCCAAAAATTATAAGAGGTATTGATCCGACTAAAATCAAAACCAATAGTTTTTGATTTTTTCTTAAATTTAGTAAATCTTTTTTAAAGTAATAGATTATTGCAAATAAAGAACCCAAGTGCAGACCAATATCAATGAATAAAGAGCTTGAGCTAAAATCATAAAAATTTGATATTAAGATCAGATGGGCCGAAGAGCTAATAGGTAAAAATTCAGAAATTCCTTGGACTGCAGAAAGAATTAGTATTTCTATAAAATCTTGAAGCATAAAGATGTCGTAACTTAAAAAATATTCATTTTAAACAATTCGATTTAATCATAATAGGTATGCAAAAAATAAATTTCTTACATTTTATGCTAAATAGCGTTAATTATAGGTCATAATTATTGACCTAAATAATACTTTTATTAATAAAAACAATGTATAATTTGCCCAAAATTTATAGATTCTATGACTGATAAAATGTTAAAATTTGTGAAAATAGGTCAACAAACTCCACCTAAAAGAAAGATTGGTACACGAAAAGAGGATTTTAATGAGATCTATGACGAGTTTGTAACTAAAAAAGCTGAAGAACAATCAAGCAGATGTTCTCAATGTGGAGTTCCATTTTGCCAAGTACATTGTCCCTTAAGTAACAATATTCCAGATTGGTTAAAACTTACAGCTGAGGGAAGATTAAAAGAGGCCTACGAATTATCTCAAAGCACTAACAATATGCCAGAGGTGTGTGGAAGAATTTGTCCTCAGGACAGATTGTGTGAGGGTAACTGCGTTATTGAGCAATCAGGACATGGAACAGTTACTATTGGTTCAGTTGAGAAATATATTAATGATAAAGCATGGGAACAAGGCTGGGTTAAACCAATTTCTCTAAAATATGAAAAAGACCAAAGCGTTGGAATAATTGGTGCCGGTCCCGCAGGATTGGCAGCCGCTGAGCAGCTAAGGAAAAATGGATATAAAATTACTGTTTATGATCGATATGATCGCGCAGGTGGATTATTAATTTATGGAATTCCAAATTTTAAACTTGAAAAACATGTAGTTGAGCGAAGAACAAAGTTGTTAAAGGATGGTGGGATAAAATTTATTCAAAATTTTGAAGTTGGTAAAGATGCAACTCTAGAACAGTTGCGAAAAAAACATGATGCAATTTTAATAGCGACGGGTGTATATAAACCAAGAGAAGTTGAATTACCTGGTAATGATTTAGGTAATATTTTTCCCGCTATGGAGTTTTTGACAGCGTCAAATAAAAAAGGCCTAGGAGATAAAGTAGAGTTATTTGATAAAGGAATTTTAAACGCTGAGGGAAAAGATGTTGTCGTGATAGGTGGTGGTGACACAGCAATGGATTGTGTAAGAACTTCAGTAAGACAAAAAGCAAAGTCGGTAAAATGTTTATATAGAAGAGATAAAGAAAATATGCCTGGATCTGCTAGAGAAGTTGCAAATGCTGAGGAAGAGGGTGTAGAATTTGTTTGGCTTTCTAGTCCAAAAGAATTTAAGGGAAAAAATAAAATCGAAAATTTAGTTGTTAATCAAATTGAATTAGGTGAGCCAGATGAGTCAGGAAGACGAAAACCAGAAATTAAAGAAGGTTCAGAATTTATGGTGAAAGCCGATATGGTAATCAAAGCTCTTGGATTTGATCCAGAAAATTTACCATTATTATTTGATGCACAAGAGTTACAAGTAACAAAATGGGGAACAATTAAAACTGATTTCAATACGATGGAAACAAATCTAAAAGGTGTTTTTGCTGCAGGAGATATTGTAAGAGGAGCGTCGTTAGTAGTATGGGCAATCAAAGATGGGAGAGATGCAGCTTCTTCTATGAAAACATATTTAGAAAATATGCAATTAAAAAAAACAAAAGTAGCCTGATGGAAAATTATAAAAAAAATTTAGAGTTACTCACAAAAAATCATGTTTATTCAAAAGAAATGGAACACGATGCTTGTGGAGTTGGTTTAATCGCATCTACAGAAGGAAAAAAATCTAGGGCTATAGTTGAGTATGGAATTGAAGCTTTAAAAGCAGTTTGGCACAGAGGTGCCGTTGATGCAGATGGTAAAACTGGTGATGGAGCCGGAATACACGTTGAAATTCCGAAAGACTTTTTTATAGAAAAAATACAAGTTACCGGACACGATTATGATAATTCTGAAATCTGTGTAGGAATGATTTTTTTACCTAGAAATGACTATTCAGCGCAAGAGAGTTGCAAAACAATAGTTGAGAGTGAACTAACTAAAAATAATTTTAGTATATATGGTTGGCGACAAGTACCAGTAAATTCAAAAGTTTTAGGGGAAAAAGCTCTTCAAACCATGCCAGAAATCATACAAGTTCTTTTTAAACCTAATGATCCAAATTTATTAGATAAAAACTTAGAGAGAAAAATTTATGAAACAAGAAAGAGAATTGAAAATAAAGCTTTTGATGCCTCATTGAATAATTTTTATATTTGTTCCATTAGTTCAAAATCTATAATTTATAAAGGGCTATATTTAGCAGAGTCTTTATCTGACTTTTATTTAGATCTAAGAGATTCAAGATTTATTTCAAGATATGCAATTTTTCATCAAAGATTTTCGACAAACACCGCACCGAGCTGGAGCTTAGCTCAACCATTTAGGGCCATAGCGCACAATGGTGAGATAAATACTTATAAAGGTAATAAAAACTGGATGAAAGTTCACGAACAAGAAATGAGCAGCCCACTTTTCGAAGACATAGAAAATTTAAAACCAGTAATCCAAAAAGGTGTCTCTGACTCTGCAGCTTTAGATAATGTATTTGAATTATTAAATAAATCAGGCCAATCCGCACCATTAGCTAAATTAATGCTAGTACCAGATGCATGGTCAAAAAAAAATAAGACATTATCAAAAAGTCATCAGCAATTATTTAATTTTTTAAATAGCACAATGGAACCATGGGATGGACCTGCTGCTATTGCTGCTACAGACAATGAATGGGTTATAGCTGCAAATGATAGAAATGGCCTTAGGCCTTTGAGATATGCCATTACAAAAGACAAAATGATCTTCGCAGGCTCAGAAACAGGAATGATTGATTTAAATGAAAAAAAAATTTTAACCAAGGGAAGACTTGGTCCTGGTGAAATTATCGGGGTTAGAATTGAAAAAGGTAAAGTTTTTTCTAATAGTCAAATAAAAGATTATTTGGCTAAAGAATTTAAACACTTCAATTCTCAAATAATTGATTTAGATGAAAAATTATCAATTTCAAATGAAAAACATAATTTTGATGGCGAAAGTTTAAGGAGAAGACAATATACTTTCGGAATAAGTTTAGAGGATTTAGAACTTATCTTACATCCAATGGCAGAAGATGCAAAAGAAGCAACAGGTTCCATGGGTGACGATACCCCTTTAGCAGTGTTATCTGATAAGTATAGACCACTTTACCATTTTTTTAGACAAAATTTTAGCCAAGTAACTAATCCGCCAATTGACTCTTTAAGAGAAAATAAAGTGATGAGTTTAAAAACTAGATTTGGAAACTTAGGTAATATTCTTGATTTTGATACTTTAACTAAAGAGAATATTTATGTTTTAAATAGCCCTATTCTATCAAATTCACAATTTAATAAGTTCACTAATTTTTTTGGTAAAAATTCAGTAACTATTGATTGTTCATTTTCACAAGATGACAATTTAGAAAATTCTATTAACAGGATCCAAAAAGAATCTGAAATTGCAGTAAGACAAGGTATTACCCAACTGATTTTAAGTGACAAAAATCTCTCATCTGAAAGATTGCCAATGCCTATGTTATTATGTGTCGGAGCCATAAACACATTTTTGATACAAAAAAAATTAAGAGGTTATGTTTCTATAAATGTTCAGTCTGGAGAGACTATAGATACTCATTCGTTTGCAACATTAATTGGAGTTGGAGCAACGACAGTAAATCCATATCTGGCTTTTGATAGTTTATATCAAAGATACGAAAAAAAACTTTTCGGCCAATTTAGTTTTGATGAGTGTGTACAACGCTACATTAATTCAGTTAATGCTGGTTTATTGAAGATAATGTCAAAAATGGGGATTTCAGTTTTAAGTTCTTACAGAGGTGGATGTAATTTTGAAACAGTAGGATTAAGCAGAACAGTTGTAAATGAATACTTTCCTGGAGTTACCTCTAAAATTTCAGGTATTGGTTTAGTTGGAATTGAAAAAAAAATAAGAGAAATTCATAAAGAAGCATTTGAAAGTACAGAAACTATATTGCCAATTGGAGGTATTTATAGATATAGGAAAAACGGAGAAACACATCAATATCAAGGAAAGCTAATTCATTTATTACAAAGTGCTGTAGGCTCAAATTCATATGAAGCATATAAAAAATATGCTGATGGTATATATAGTTTACCACCAATAAATTTGAGGGATCTAGTTGATTTTAGAAAAAAAAAATTGGGCCCATCAATTAACTTATCAGAAGTTGAACCAATAGAAAAAATATTAAAAAGATTTGGTAGTGGAAGCATGTCCCACGGTGCTTTATCTAAAGAAGCGCATGAAACACTCGCTATTGGAATGAATAGAATTAAAGGTGCTTCTTGTAGTGGTGAAGGTGGAGAAGATGCAGAAAGATTTAAGGTGATGGATAGTGGTGATAGTGCAAATTCTAGAGTTAAACAAATTGCATCTGCAAGATTTGGTGTGACTGTAAATTACTTGAATAATTGTAATGAAATAGAAATTAAAATGGCACAAGGCGCTAAACCAGGAGAAGGTGGTCAGTTACCTGGCTTTAAAGTAACAAAGGAAATTGCAAGACTACGACATTCCACACCAGGAGTAACGCTAATTTCTCCACC
This sequence comes from uncultured Pelagibacteraceae bacterium, assembly GCA_902600635.1. Taxonomy (GTDB): domain Bacteria; phylum Pseudomonadota; class Alphaproteobacteria; order Pelagibacterales; family Pelagibacteraceae; genus Pelagibacter. The sequence goes on from CACKKE010000001.1 coordinate 44,556, forward strand.
TCCACACCACGATATTTACTCGATAGAAGATTTGGCACAACTGATTTATGATTTGAAGCAAACAAATCCAAAAGCACGAGTTGGCGTTAAGTTAGTTGCATCATCAGGAATCGGGACTATCGCTGCAGGTGTAGCTAAAGCGAAAGCAGATATTATTTTAATTTCGGGTCATAATGGAGGAACAGGCGCAACTCCTCAAACAAGTGTCAAATATGTTGGAATACCTTGGGAGATGGGTCTCACAGAGGCAAATCAGGTTTTAACATTAAACAATTTAAGACACAAAGTTACATTGAGAACTGATGGTGGTATTAAAACTGGAAGAGATGTTGTTATTGCTGCAATGATGGGAGCAGAAGAATATGGAGTTGCTACAACAGCTCTAGTAGCAATGGGATGTATAATGGTAAGACAGTGCCACTCAAATACTTGTCCAGTAGGTGTTTGTACACAAGATGAAAAATTAAGAGAAAAATTTACCGGTACTCCAGACAAGGTTGTAAATTTATTTACTTTTATTGCATCTGAAGTAAGAGAAATTTTAGCCAAATTAGGTTTTAAATCATTAAATGATATTATTGGAAGAACTGATTTATTAATGCAAGTTAATAAAGCTTCACCAAATTTAGATGATTTGGATTTAAATCCTTTATTTGTTCAGGCAGACCCAGGAAACAATAAAAGATACTGCGAGTCGTTGGAGATCAATAAAGTACCAGAAACATTAGACCAGGAAATTTGGCCAGAAATAGAAAAATCTTTAGATAATTCAGAAAAAGTTGAGAAAGAATTTATTATTAAAAATACAAACAGGGCAGTTGGTACAAGAATTTCACATCATCTTTACAAAAAGTATGGTTACGAAAAACTTGATGAAAATTTTCTTACATTAAATTTCAAAGGCTCTGCGGGTCAGTCATTTGGTGCTTTTTCATCAAAAGGACTAAAATTAAATCTTAAAGGTGATGCAAATGATTATGTTGGCAAGGGATTATCAGGCGCTACAATCTCGATAAAACTTTCGGATGAAAGTAATTTAATCTCTAATGAAAATACAATCATCGGAAATACAGTTCTGTATGGAGCTACTTCAGGCAAACTTTTTGCTGCAGGTCAAGCAGGTGATAGATTTGCTGTAAGAAATTCTGGTGCAACTACAGTTATTGAGGGTTGTGACTCAAATGGTTGTGAGTATATGACTGGAGGAACAGTGATCATTTTAGGAAATGTCGGTGACAACTTTGCAGCTGGCATGACTGGAGGCATGGCATTTATCTATGATAAATTTAATGAGTTTGAAAAAAAAGTTAATCCAGACTCAGTTGTTTGGCAAAATGTTGAAACAGATTATTGGACAAGTTATTTAAAAGAATTAATTTTAGAACATTCAAAGGAGACAGGATCGTTGATATCAAAAGATATTTTTGAGAACTTTGAAGTTGAAATTAAAAATTTCATTCAGGTTTGTCCAAAAGAGATGATTAATAAACTCAAAAATCCAATTACATTTAAGTCTAAGATTAAAGAGGTTAGTTAATTAAAATTTTTAACTCTTTTTTTAACATGCTTAACCATTTAGGTGAAGATAAGCTGTGATCACCTTTTTTAATGATAACTAATTTTTTTTTAGAATTTATGAAAATTTTTAAAATCTTTTTTGAATAACTAACAGGGACAGACTCATCCTTTTGTCCATGAACCATAGTAACTTTTAATTTATCGTAAATTTTTTTATGAAATACTTTATTTTTTCGGCCGTCCTTAATTAATTGTAAAGAAATTGGATATTCATAATTTCCATGCTTTATATTAATAATTCCATTTTTTTTTATTTCTTTTTTCATTTCTTTTGAAAATTTATTCCACATTAAACCTTCTAAAAATTGAGGCGCAGAACCAATTCCTAAAAAACCTACTATTTGTTTTTTAAAAAATTTAAACTGATTTAAAGAGATCCAAGCACCCATACTTGAACCAACTAATATGATTTTATTTTTTTTGACAATTTTTTTTATTAATATAGTCGTTTCTTTAGTCCATTTTGAGATATTTCCATTAGTAAATTGACCAGATGATTTACCATGACCAGAATATTCTAGTGCGAGAAAACCAAGTTTATTTTTTTTTGCAAAATTTAAAAATGCTTTAGGTTTTTTTCCCTCTAAATCAGACATAAATCCATGTAAAAAAACAATATAAGTTGTATTTTTTTGGTAATTTTTTAAATATCTAATCTTTTTAGAATTATTTATTTTTAAGTAATTGAATTTACTCATAAAAGTTTATTAGTTATCTCTATTATTATATAATCTTAATGCATGTCGTCTAATATAAAAGTCTTACAGGTAATACCAAAACTAGGTTACGGAGGGGCAGAAACTGGATGTTATGATATTGCTCATTATTTAACAGAAAATGGCTGTGAGTCTTTTATAGTAACTAGTGGAGGGGAATTAACAAAATTTGTGGATAAAAAAAAAGTAAAATTAATTAAACTTCCAGTACACAGTAAAAACCCATTATTAATTTTAATTAATACAATTTTATTAATTGGGATAATCTTATTTTTTAAGATCTCAATTGTTCACGCAAGAAGTAGAGCACCAGCTTGGTCTTGTTTATTTGCAACAAAGTTAACAAATAGAAAGTTTGTAACCACATTTCATGGAACTTACAATTTTAGCGGTAAAATTAAAAAATTTTATAATTCTGTCATGGTAAGATCTGATTTGATAATTGCGGGATCAAATTTTATTTTTTCTCATATTAAAGAAAACTATTCTGAATTTTTGACAAGCCAAAAAAAATTTTTAGTTATTTTTAGAGGAATAAATGTTGATTATTTTGACTCTTCTACAAAATTAGAAAATGATGAAAAAAATTTACTTCAAAAATGGAATATAAATGATGAAAAAAAAATAATTCTAATGCCCGGTAGGCTTACTTCATGGAAAGGACAAGAATTATTTATTGAGGCAATTAACTTAGTTAAAATTGAATTAGGTTATGAAGCTTTTCACGCGGTTATACTTGGAAATGATCAAGGAAGAGATCTATATAAAAAAAAATTAATTCGTCTTACAGAGCAATATCGTTTAACAAACCAAATAAAATTTATAGATCACTGTGAGGATATGGCGTTAGCCTATAAAGTTTCTGATATAATTGTATCAGCCTCAATAGAACCAGAAGCTTTTGGAAGGGTAGCAGTTGAGGCGCAATCAATGGAAAAATTAATTATAGCTAGTAATATTGGAGGATCTAACGAGACAATTAATGATGAAAAAACAGGCTTTTTATTTAAATCAGGAGACGCAGAGTCTTTAAGTAAAAAAATAATTCGTGGATTAACAATGGATGAAACATCTATGAATCTAATGGGCAAAGAAGGAAGGAGTAATATAATTAAAAAATTTAATGTTGAAAAAATGTGTTTTTCTACATATTCAGAGTATAAAAGACTATTAAACTAAATGCCTATAATTACACTACCAGATGGAAAAAATATTGAATTCCCAAAAGAAGTTACAGGTTTAGATATTGCAGAAAAAATAAGTAAGTCATTATCAAAACAAGCATTGATAATGAGTGTGAACGGTGAGCTAAAAGATCTATATTTTTCAATTAAAAAAGATTGTTCAGTAAAAATTTTTACTGCAAAAGATCCCGAAGGTCTTGAAGTTATAAGGCATGACACTGCTCACATTATGGCGATGGCTGTTCAAGAATTATACCCTGGCACACAGGTAACTATAGGACCAGTAATTGAGAATGGTTTTTACTATGATTTTGCTCGGAAAGAACCTTTTACCAAGAATGATTTAGAAAAAATAGAAAAAAGAATGTCAGAAATAATTGACAAAGATGTAAAAACAAGAAGAGAGGTTTGGAAAAGAGATAAAGCAATAAGCCATTTCAAAAAAATTGGTGAAAAATATAAAGCAGAGATAATAGAGAGTATACCTGAGGGCGAAGAACTAACTGTTTATCATCATGGTGATACATGGCATGATTTGTGTAGAGGTCCACACTTAGTTTCCTCTGGCAAAATTGGTAAGGCTTTTAAGCTTACAAAAGTTGCCGGAGCATATTGGCGTGGAGATTCAAATAATGAAATGTTACAAAGAATTTACGGAACTGGCTGGGCCTCTCAAAAAGATTTAGATGATTATTTAAAAAGAATTGAGGAAGCAGAGAAAAGAGATCACAGAAAACTAGGTAAAGAAATGGATCTATTTCATTTTAGAGAGGAAAGCCCAGGATCTGTTTTTTGGCATGAGAAGGGTTGGGCGTTATTTCAAAAATTGATTAACTACATGCGGGCTCGCCAAGATGCGGCAGGATACAAGGAAGTAAATACCCCAGAGGTATTAGATAGATTATTGTGGGAAAAATCGGGACATTGGGAAAAATATGGAGAAAACATGTATACATCCGAAACTCCTGATGAAAAAGTTTTTGCGATAAAACCTATGAATTGTCCAGGTCATATACAAGTTTTTAATCAAGGTTTAAAAAGTTATAGAGACTTACCATTGAGAATAACAGAATTTGGCAAAGTACATCGATATGAGCCCTCAGGTGCTTTGCACGGACTTCTAAGAGTAAGGGCTTTTACACAAGATGATGCTCATATTTTTTGTTCGGAAGATCAAATCACTAGTGAGTGTTTAAATGTAACTAATTTAATTTTGGATATTTATAAAGATTTAGGTTTTGAAAAAGTGGTTTTGAAATATGCTGACAGACCAGAAGTAAGAGTGGGCGAAGATAAAGTTTGGGATAAAGCTGAGGCTTCATTACTAGAGGCAGTAAAAGCAACTAAATTAGAATACAGCATAAATAAGGGAGAAGGTGCCTTTTATGGTCCAAAAATAGAATTTGTTTTAAGAGATGCAATTGGTAGAGATTGGCAATGTGGAACAGTACAAGTAGATTTAAACTTACCTGGAAGATTAGATGCTACTTATGTTGACAAGGATGGAACAAAAAAAGTTCCAGTGATGTTACATAGAGCTTTGTTTGGATCACTTGAAAGATTTATTGGAATTTTAATTGAGAATTATGCTGGTAAGTTTCCATTTTGGATATCTCCGTTACAAACAGTAGTAATTCCAATCTCAGAAGATTTTGAGGAATATGCAAGTAAAGTTTCCAAAAAAATAAAAGAAGCTGGGATGAGTTCAATAGTTGATTTAAAAAATCATAATTTAAACTATAAAATAAGAGAACATTCCCTTGCAAAAGTCCCTATTTTGTTAATTTGTGGTAAAAAAGAAGTTGACAGTAACTCCGTAACTATTAGAAGATTGGATTCTAATAAACAAGAAAATATGGAATTAAATAAATTTTTAAAAACATTTTCTGCTTTAAATAAAGCATCCTCAATTTAAGTGGCAGATTTTAAGCAAAATTATTTTCAGAGAAGAACTAAAGATCGAGGTCCAAGATCTAATAATAGAATTTCATCTCCAGAAGTTCAAGTTATAGGTAGTGACGGAGAAAATTTAGGTGTCATTGGCACAAACGAAGCAATATCGATGGCGAGGAATCAAGGTTTAGATTTAATAGAAATAGCTCCAAATGCAAATCCACCAGTTTGTAAAATAATGGATATGGGAAAATATAAATACGATGCGCAAAAAAAAGCAAACCTTGCTAAAAAAAAACAAAAAATAATTGCATTAAAAGAAATTAAAATGAGGCCTGTAACTGAGACACATGATTACGAGTTTAAAGTAAAAAATGCAAAAAAATTTATTGCTAAAGGTGATAAAGTAAAATTTACAATAAGATTTAAAGGTAGAGAACTTCAGCACTCGCATTTAGGCAATGAGTTAATGACAAAGATCAAAGAGGATATGAAGGAAATTGGTAAGGTAGAATTGCATCCGAAGTTCGATGGAAAGCAAATGATAATGGTAATTCAGCCTTTATAAGCTTTAATAGTAGTTGTAAATTAATAACATTCTTTGTATAAACTCGCAAAATTATGCCAAAACTAAAAACAAAAAGCTCTGCAAAAAAAAGGTTCAAAATATCTGCAAAAGGTAAAGTGATTATGGCCCAAGCCGGTAAAAGACATGGCATGATAAAAAGAACTAATTCTCAAATAAGAAAATTAAGAGGCACCACAACTATGTCGAAACAAGACGGTAAAATTGTTAAGTCATATATGCCTTACAGTCTAAGGGGTTAATATGGCAAGAGTCAAAAGAGGTGTAACTAGTAGAGCAAAACATAAAAAAGTTTTAAAAGCTGTTAAAGGTCAGTGGGGTAGAAGAAAAAATACGATTAGAGTTGCAAAGCAAGCTATGGAAAAAGCTATGCAATATGCATACAGAGATCGAAGAAATAAAAAAAGAGATTTTAAATCATTGTGGATACAAAGAATAAATGCTGGGGTTAGAGCAGAAGGTTTGACATATTCTAAGTTTATTAATGGATTAAATAAATGTGGAATAAAAATTGATAGAAAAATTCTAGCTGAGATAGCCTATGATAGTCCAGAAGCCTTTAAAACTATCGTTCAAAAAGCTCAATCAGCTTTAAATTAATCTTCGCTATTGTTTTATTTCTCTGAAGAAATAATCTGTAAAAATGTCAGATCTTAAAAAAATAAAAGATGAATTTCTTTCAAAGCTTAGTGGAAAATTAGATATTTCAGAAATAAATAAAATTAAATCTGATCTATTTGGTAAAAGTGGATTAATTTCAACTCAATTTAAAAAGATTGGAACAATTGCAGAGTCAGAGAGAAAAAAATTTGCCTCTGATTTAAATATAATTAAAGATGAACTCCAGGATTTAATAAATTCAAAAACAAATGAACTTGAAAGTGCTGAAATTAACGAGAAATTAGAAAAAGAAAAAATTGATATTACATTACCTGAAAGATCATTTGTTCGAGGAAAAATTCATCCAGTCTCACAAACGATCGATGAAATATCATCAATTTTTTCCGAAATAGGTTTTAGCGTTGAAGAAGGACCAGACGTTGAGAATGAATATAATAATTTTACAGCGCTAAATACGCCAGAAAATCATCCTGCTAGGGATATGCATGATACGTTTTATCTAGATAAAAAAAAGCAGAAACTATTGCGAACACATACTTCTCCAGTTCAAATTAGAACTATGTTGAAAGATCAGCCACCATTTAAAATAATTGCTCCTGGAAGAACTTACAGATCAGACAGTGACCAAACTCATTCACCAATGTTTCATCAAGTTGAGGGACTTCATATAGACAAGAATATAAACATGGGTCATCTAAAGGGATGTTTAAATTATTTTATTAAAGAGTTTTTTGAGGTAGATAAAATTAAGATGAGATTTAGACCTAGTCATTTCCCTTTTACAGAACCATCTGCTGAAGTTGACATTGGATACGAGATGAAAGATGGAAAAATTATAATAGGAGAAGGAAATCAATGGCTAGAGATTTTAGGGTGTGGAATGGTTCATCCCAATGTTTTAAAAAATGTTAAAGTAGACCCATCAAAGTTTCAGGGATACGCATTTGGTATCGGAATAGATAGACTTGCTATGCTGAAATATGGAATCAATGACTTAAGAGCTTTTTTTGATTGTGATTATCGATGGTTGAATCATTTTGGATTTGACCCATTGGATGTACCTACAAATTATAGAGGTCTCAGTCGATGATAATAACATTTGATTGGTTAAAAGATCATCTAAAGACGAATCTAAAAGAAAAAAACCTTTTAGAGCAACTTACCAATATTGGTCTAGAAGTAGAGAGTGTAAAAAGTCTTTCTGGTGATAATGAATTATTCAAAGTAGCTGAAATTATAAAAACTGAAAAACATCCAAATGCAGATCGACTTAAAGTTTGTGACGTAAATATTGGAGAGAATGAAATTAAAAAAGTTGTATGTGGTGCAGAAAATGCAAAAGAGGGATTGCTTACTATATATGCTCCTCCAGGTGCAATTATCCCTAAAACCAAGACAAAATTAGTAGTCGCTAAAATAAGAGGTGTTACTTCTTATGGAATGCTTTGTTCAGAGTCTGAATTGAATCTGTCTGATGAAAGCGATGGGATTACTGAATTGTCTAAGGAATTTAGAAAAAATATTGGTAAAAGTTATTTTTCAAAATCAAAATCAAATCTTATTGATCTATCCATAACACCTAATAGACCAGACTGTCTTGGAGTTAGGGGAATAGCTAGAGATCTAGCTGCATCAGGTTTCGGAAAGTTAGTAGATTTAGGGGAAAAAAAAATTCATTCAAAAAATAGACACACCTTAAAAGTAAAAATTAATAAGGAAAGAGGCCAAGGATGTACCGCGTTTGGAAGCTGTTTGATAACAAATGTGAAAAATTCTGAAAGTCCTAAATGGCTTAAGGATAAATTAATTTCTATTGGTCAAAAACCAATCTCAGCAATAGTTGACATTACAAACTATGTCATGCTCGATATTAATCGACCATTACATGCTTATGATGCTGATAAAATTGAAAAGGGTATAATTGTTCGAAATTCTAAGTCTGGAGAAGAGTTTACAGCACTTGATAATAAAAATTATAAACTGGAGAGTGGCATGTGTGTTATTAGCGACAAAAAAGGTGTTTTAGGGCTTGGGGGAATTATTGGTGGTACAAGATCTGGTACAGAATTTAATACAAAAAATATATTGCTTGAGTCAGCTTATTTTGAACCGGGATCAATAAGAAATACAGCAAAAAAATTAAATCTTGATACCGATGCAAAGTTTAGATTCGAAAGAGGTATAGATCCGTTATCAATCGAAGATGGTTTAAATAAAGCTGCAAAATTAATAAAAGAGATTTGTGGTGGTGAAATTAGCAAAATTGATATTCAAAAAATAGAAACTTATAAAACAAAAAAGATTAAATTTGACCCAAATATTTTTGAAAAAATATCTGGTTTTAAAATTTCTTTAAAAGAAATGGTTAAAATTTTAGTGGATCTTGGTTTTGAAGTAAAAAAGGATAAGGAAAGACTCGAATTAACTGTTCCTTCATGGAGACCAGATATTTCACAGGGAGTAGATATCGTTGAGGAGTTGGTTAGAATAAGTGGTTATGAAAAGATAAAGTTTATAGAGCCAATTAAACAAAGAAAAAAATCTACTTTAAATAAATATCAGAAATTATTTCATTTTTTACAAAGATCAGTTGCATCCAAAGGTTATTTGGAGGCAATAACTTGGTCGTTTACAGACAAACATTATAATGATTATTTTAGAGATATAAAAAAAGAGATAAAAATTATTAATCCTATTAGTTCAGAATTAGGAGTTTTAAGGAATTCAATTTTTTCAAATTTAATATTATATATTAATAAAAATCTCGACAGAGGTTTTAAAGATTTATCAATATTTGAAATAGGGCCTATTTTTAATGGTTCTAATCCCGGTGAACAAAACACGGTAGTTTGTGGTTTGTCAGCAGGTAAAAAATCTAGATTATCTTGGATTGAAAAAGATAGAAACGTAGATGTATTTGATGTGAAAAGAGATGTTGTTCAAACTTTAGTTGAAGCAGGTTATAATTCTGAAAAATTTTTTATCGATAATGAAACACCCAATTATTATCACCCTGGCAAATCAGGAAGATTATTTTTAAATAATAAAAAAAATCAAATAGCTGCATATTTTGGAGAAATTCATCCAAATATTTTAAAACAAATTGATATTAAAACAGAGTCTTTAGTTGGTTTTGAGATCTTTATGGAAAATTTAGAATTACCCAAGAAAACCCTTAAAGATCTAAAATTAAAATTTTCATTTTCAGATTATCAAAAATCTGAGAGAGATTTCGCATTTATCGTAAACAAAGAGGTAAAAGCCCAAGATTTAATAGATACTATTTCAAATGTAGACGAAAGTTTAATAAAAGATATTAAAGTTTTTGATGTTTATGAGGGTGATAATATTCCTGAAAATCAGAAATCGATAGCAATAAGTGTAACGATACAATCATCTGAAAGAACTTTAAATGAGAATGATTTAGAAAAAATTAATAATTTGATAATCAAGACTGTTGAAGATAAAACTGGCGCAAAAATTCGATCTTAATATTTAAATGAACACTATCGACAATATAAGAAATTTTTCAATAATTGCGCACATTGATCATGGTAAATCAACGATTGCAGACAGGATAATTCACAAATGTGGTGGTTTAACAGAAAGAGAAATGAAAGCTCAAGTTTTAGACTCTATGGATATTGAAAGAGAGAGAGGAATTACAATTAAAGCCCAAACAGTTAAACTAAATTATAAAGCCAAAAATGGAAAAGAATACATATTGAATATAATAGATACCCCAGGACATGTTGATTTTAGCTATGAAGTCAGCAGATCACTTTATGCATGTGAGGGCTCCATACTTATTGTTGACAGTACCCAAGGTGTTGAAGCACAAACATTAGCCAACGTTTATCAAGCTTTAGATATAAATCATGAAATAATTCCAGTCTTAAATAAAATTGATTTACCAGCATCAGACTTAGAGAGAACCAGTAAACAAATTGAGGATGTAATCGGTATTGATACTGAAAATGCCATTCCTTGTTCTGGAAAAACTGGAGAGGGTATTGATGAGATATTGGAACAAATAATAACCCAATTACCAGGACCAAAAGGGAATTTAGAACAAGATTTAAAATGTTTATTGGTAGACAGTTGGTACGATACATACCTTGGGGTTGTAATATTAGTAAGAGTTATTAATGGAAAAATTATTAAAAATATGAAAATTAAGATGTTATCAACCAATCAAGATTATATTGTCGAAAAGGTTGGTGTATTCACACCCAAAGCTAAAGATATAAATGAATTAAATGCAGGTGAAATTGGTTTTATTACAACAGGAATAAAAGTTTTATCAGAAACAAAAGTTGGGGACACTATTTGTGATGCTTCAAAACCAACAGTTCAGGCACTACCAGGATTTAAACCTAGTAAACCTGTAGTATTTTGTGGTTTATTTCCCGTTGATAGTTCGGAATATCAAAAACTTAAAGATGGCCTGGCAAAACTACAGTTGAACGATGCAAGTTTTTCCTTTGAGGCTGAATCATCATCTGCCTTAGGTTTAGGATTTAGATGTGGATTTTTAGGTTTACTACATCTTGAAATAATTACCGAAAGACTCGAGAGAGAATTTGATGTTAATTTACTTACAACAACACCAGGAGTTGTTTATAAAGTTCATTTAAATAATGGTGATGTAATTGACTTGCAGAATCCATCCAGTCTTCCAGATCCGACATTTATAAAATTTATTGAAGAACCTTGGATCAAAGCAACAATAATTACTCCTGATGAGTATTTAGGATCAATTATAAAACTATGTCAGGATAAAAGAGGAATACAAACTAATCTAAGTTATTCTGGTAATAGGGCAGTACTAAACTATGAACTACCTTTAAATGAGGTAGTATTTGATTTTAATGATCGAATTAAATCTATGACGAGTGGTTACGCAAGTTTTGATTATGAAATTATTGCTCATAGAGAAGGTGATTTAGTCAAATTGGGTATATTGGTTAACAGCGAGCCAGTAGATGCCTTAGCAATGATGATACATAAAGATTTTGCTCAAAGAACTGGAAGAGATGTTTGTGAAAAGTTAAAAGACTTGATTCCAAGACATAATTTTATGATACCGGTTCAAGCAGCGATTGGAGGAAAAATAATTGCCCGTGAAACAATAAAAGGGTTTAAGAAAGATGTTTTAACAAAAATTCATGGAGGTGGAGCAACGGATAGAAAAAGGAAATTATTAGAAAAACAAAAAAAGGGTAAAGCTCGCTCAAAACAGTTCGGAAGAGTGGAGATACCCCAAGAGGCATTCATTGGTGTATTAAAGATAAACAAAGAAAATTAATTTTGAAAATGAAATTTTTTGATTGTTTCATGTATAACAATGAGGATTTAATTCTCGATGTTAGATTAAATTCTTTAGATAAGTATATAGATAAATTTGTAATTGTAGAAGCAAAACAAAATCATCAAGGTAAAAAGAAAGATAGCTTTAATTTTGAGATAAATAATTTTAAAAAATTTAAAGATAAAATTAAATATTTAAAAATTGAAAATTTTCCAGATAAATATAGCAGCTGGCAAAGAGAAAATTTTCAAAGAAATTTTATAACCAAAGGACTTCTTGATGCTAATGATGATGATTTTGTTATCATTTCAGATATCGATGAAATTCCAAATCTTGAGTATCTAGATAGATTAGTAAAAAGTAATAAAAGATATACTGCCTTTAGACAAAAAATGATCTATTATAAATTTAACTTATTAAATTTAACTGAAGCAGATTGGCATGGTTCAAGAATGTGTAAATTTAAAGATCTTAAAAGTCCTCAATGGCTAAGAGATCAAAAGGTTAAAAAGTATCCATTTTATAGGCTTGATAAAATAAAGTGGCAAATTGTAGATAATGGAGGGTGGCATTTCTCAATGATAATGACACCTACCGAAATAAGTGAAAAGATAAAATCTTTTGCACATACTGAGTTTAATACAGCTGAATTTACAAATGTAGAAAATATTGAAAAAAAAATAAAATTGAAACAAGATTTGTTTGGGAGAAAATTTGAATTTCAGAAAATTCTTGATAAGAATGATTTACCAAAATACATAACAGAAAATGAAAAAAAATTTTCACAATTTTTAATATAAAACTTTAATGATATATATTTCACATAGAGGTAATGTAGATGGCCCTGTTAAAGATAAAGAAAATAATATTGATCATATACAGAAAGCATTAAATAAAGGTTTTGAAGTTGAGGTTGATGTTAGATTTAATAAGAATAAATTTTTCCTAGGCCATGATTATGATCAATTCGAAGTTGATAAAGAGTTTTTGTTAAATGATAAGATTTGGTGTCATGCTAAAACAACGGAGGCATTAATTGAACTAGATAAGATAAAAGCCCATTATTTTTGGCACCAAGAAGATGATTATACTATCACAAGCAGAGGTTTTATATGGACTTATCCAGGAAAAAAACTTTTTCCTAATAGCATTTGTGTATTGCCTGAGCATGCAAATTATAAAGATATTAATTGTAAAGGAATATGCTCTGATTTTATAGATAAGTATAAAAATGATTAAAGTAATTATTTTTGATTTAGATGGGGTTTTAGTAGATACAAAAATGATACATTTTGAGGCCTTAAATTTATCATTAAAAAAATACGGTTATGAGGAAATTTCCATTGATGACCATGTAAAAGTTTTTGATGGACTGCCAACGAACGAAAAACTCAAGATTTTAAATAAAAAAGATAAACTCCCAATTAAAAATTTCTCAAAAATAAACAAATATAAACAAAAAATAACCGCAAGTCTTTTAAAGAAAAAAATTAAAAGAAAAACTCATTTATTAGAGATATTTAAATACCTAAACAAAAATCATAAAATAGCAGTTGCAACGAATGCTGTTAAATCGACACTAAAGATTTGTTTAAAAAACTTAGGAATAGAAAAGTATGTTGATTTTAAGTTATCCAATGAGGATATAATCAATCCAAAACCTAACCCAGAAATTTATTTAAGAATTTTTGTACATTTTGGTATTTACCCATCCGAGGCTTTGATAGTAGAGGACTCACATTACGGAAGAGAAGCAGCAGTTTCCTCTGGAGCAAAATTATTACCAATAAAAAAAATAAATGAATTAAATTTAAAAAAGATTAAATTAAATTTGATTTCTAAAAAAATTATTAATGAAAAAAATATTTCCTGGGAGGATAATAAAATGAATGTTTTAATACCTATGGCGGGAGCTGGAAAGAGATTTTTTGATGCTGGCTATATATTTCCTAAACCGCTAATAGAAGTGGACAATAAGCCAATGATACAGTGGGTCATAGAGAGTTTAAATCTAAATGCAAATTATATTTTCATTATTCAAAAAGAACATCAAAAAAAATATAATATAAGTAGCGTCTTAAGAATTCTCAAACCAAACTGTAAGATAATTGAATTAGATCACATTACTGAGGGAGCGGCATGCACAACTTTATTAGCCAAAAAATTTATAAATAATTCCAACCCTTTGATTATAGCAAACTCTGATCAATATATTAGATGGAATAGCTCAAAAGCCATATATAATTTTAACTCAAAAAATTTAGATGGTGCAATTTTGACTTTTGAAGCAATACACCCTAAGTGGTCATATGCAAAATGTGATAAAGATGGATTTGTATTAGAAGTTGCAGAGAAAAAAGTAATATCTAAAAACGCAACAGTAGGAGTTTATTATTGGAAACATGGCTCTGATTACGTAAAGTCTGCTGAAGAAATGATAAAGAAAAATATCCGCGTTAATAATGAGTTTTATGTGTGCCCTGTTTATAATGAGTTTATATCAAAAAAGAAAAAAGTGAAAATTCATAAAGTAGAGGAAATGTGGGGACTAGGTACTCCAGAAGATTTAAATAATTTTATTCAAAGATTGAAATAGAAAATTTTTAAACCAATTATTTAAAAATATATTTCAAACTGTTTATTAATTTTAATAATTTTATTTTTCTTTTTATCACTTTCATATTAATTTTGTCTTTTAAAGGCACATAGACATGCTTTGTTGGTTTGGCCTCTTCCATTCTAATTAAAGCGAGATTAAATTTGTGAGCTATTTTAATCCTAAATTTACTTTCAGATAAAAAACAATAAAAAATATATTCAGGATTAAAAACTCTGTTTTCCTGGGAAAATTTGTCAAAAAAAGAGAAAATATTTTTAAGTTTTAAAAATGTTTGATATTTTGCAATAAAAAAAAGGTCTGTAATACCTTTAAAATGTCTATTTGATGATATTAAAAATTCCTCATTTTCTAAGTCAATTAAATCATTTTTTAAATTTTCAATACTTTTTAAATTAATTATGTCTGTTCTAAAACGACAAACATAATCAACATTTAGATTATTTTCAGAATTTATTTTTTCTAAAAAATGAACATTTTCTACAATTGAGTGCCACATATGAAAAACATTCTCTATTTTCCATGAAAGATTTTCCTCTCCTGTTACAAATTTGACTGCGTTTATCTTATCATTCCAATTTTTTTGCTTAATTTGGTTAATAAATTTAATTTTATATTTTTCCTTAAAATTTTCTAGATCTTCTTGATTTTCCCAAATCGAACTGACAATTATAATTTCGAAATCTTTTAAGATTTTTTTAATCTCCTCAAAAAAAACTAAATTTTTTTCATAAATTCTTATATTGCCAGAAATTAAAAATGCTATTTTTTTCATAAAATAAATAAAATATTATTATTAATATTATTCTTTTCAAGCTTATATATCTTCGGTTAATTTATTCCTGTAAATGTATAAAAAAAAATGTAATTTTAACGACTCATACTTATGCTTTTTTTAAAAATAAAAAAAAATTTTCAAAATTTATTCAAAACATTAGCACAAAAAATTTTTATGATGATTTACGGAAAAATTGATATTGATGATTCCTCTTCAATGCAAAATCTTAAAGTTTATGATATTGTTAACAAAAATATAAATACATTTTTTGGCGATGATTATAAAATTTATCTAATTAATTTTGGTAGAATTTATAATGATAATGTTCAAAATGTTGCGATCATTAATAAAAATAAAATTATAAATGGACCATCCTATCAGCAAATTAAAGGAGATCTAAAAGGTGCAGATCATAACATATGTCTTAAAATTGGCACTCCTAGAATAAAAAAAAAATTTAAAGGTAGAGTTTTAAACTTAGCTCAAGGTGCCAGCGGACATAATAATTTTTCTCATTGGTTATTAGATATGTTACCAAAACTTAAGTTATATAATGAAGTCTTTAAATATGAAGATCTAGATTACTTATATTTAAATAAACTCAATTCTTTTCAAAAAAAGTCGTTGGAACTTTTGGGCCTTGAGAATTTAAAGATAATTGATTCCGACTATTATCGTCATATAGAGTGTGATCAACTAATCGCTACTCAGCACCCAAGTTATTTTAAAGGTTTTATTTTAGATCAAGCAAAGTATGTACCTGATTGGATAATAAAATGGCTAAGAGGTAGTTTTTTAGAAAAATCAAAAAAAATAGAAATTAAAGATAATATATTCATCGACAGATCTTTATCTAATTTTAAGCACTCTCAAATAGTTAATTTAGAAGAAACTCAAAATCTCTTAAAAGAAAAAAATTTTGATATTGTTAAACTTGAAAACTTGAGTTTTGATGAGCAGATATTTGTTTTTAGTAATGCAAAAATTGTAATAGGAGCTCATGGAGCTGGACTTACTAATTTGTGTTTCTCAAAAGAAAAAACAAAAGTTATTGAGATTAGATCTTCTGAACCAGGATACGGATTTCAAAATAAAGTGTATGAAAGAATATCTGAAATAAATAACTTAAATTATAGCTTATTATCTACTCCGTATTTCAGTAAAAAAAATATAAATGGTGATTTATTTGTAGATTTAAAAGTATTAAATGATCATTTAAAGAATATTTAAAATTATGAAACTTCAAACTTTTTACAAAATCTACTACAAACACAGGATCATAAAAGCAAATTTATTACTAAAAATATACCTTCTTTTTGTAATTCCTATTAAATATTTTTTGAATCTGCCTTATTCAAAAAAAAAAGTAAATCTTGAAAATTACTCACAAAATAACAAATTTTTATTTGAAAAAAATTTAAATTTTTTATTTGAGTTTTTTGAAAGTGATAAGGGCGAGAAGTTCGTAAATCAATATAATCAACCAATGAAGCGAGACTCTAACTTAAGAATACAAGGTCACAATTATGCTAAATTTTATGATGAATATTTTTTTGAAAAAAAAAACAAAGAATTGAATATTTTAGAAATTGGGTCCTTTTATGGTAACGCTGCTGCAGCGTTATATTTTTATTTTAAGAATGCCAAAATATATTCAGCAGATATATTTCCTGATTTATTTAGTTATACTTCTGATAGAATTAAAAATTTTTATGTAGACTCCTCTTCGGAAAAATCTATCTCTCAAAATATCTTAAAAAAGGATAAAAAATTTGAAATAATAATTGAGGATGCATGCCATGCTTACAAAGACCAAATTATTAGTTTATTTATGTTATTCCCAATATTAAGTTCTGGAGGGATTTTTATAACAGAAGAATTAGATTTCCCAGATACAAGGGCTGATATGAATTTAAATAATGAAAAACCGACATTAAGAGATATTTTATTATCAATTAAATCTGGTGAAAATTTTGAAAATCCTCTCATATCTAAAGATCAAAAAGATTATTTTTTAAAAAATTTTGATAAGATTTCTATTTTAAAAGGAAATCATAACGAGATAGCAATAATTAAAAAGAAATGAAAAAAAAAATTGTAGTAACAGGTGGTTCAGGCAGATTTGGTCAATGTTTAAAAAATTTTGAGACTAATCATGAAATATTATTTCCCACAAAAAAAGAATTAGACATTTTAAATTTCAGAAGTGTAGAGAAATACTTAAAAAAGAATAAACCTAATATTTTAATTCATTTAGCAGGGTTATCTCGACCAATGAAAGTTCACGAGGAAAATATTATCAAAAGTATTGATTTAAATATTATTGGAACTGCTAATGTAACAAAAGTCTGTTCAAAATTACGAATAAAACTAATTTATTTTTCTACAAACTATGTTTATCCAGGCACAAAAGGAAATTATAGGGAAACAGACCCATTATTACCAGTCAATAACTATGCATGGTCAAAATTAGGTGGCGAGTCTGCTGTGCAACTCTATAAAAATTCTTTAATATTAAGAGTTTCAATGACTGAAAAACCATTCGTTCACAAAAAAGCGTTTGCTAATGTGAAGAGTAGTTTTATTTATCATGAAGATGTAAGAAAATATTTGTTTAAACTATTAAATAAAAAAGGGATATTAAACATTGGTGGCAAAACTCAATATATCTATAATTTTGCAAAAAAGAGTAACAAAAGAGTTAAAAAAGATTACCTAAAAAAAAATTCAAATCATAATATTCCGTTTAACTCTTCTTTGAATATTTTAAATTTAAATAAATTCTTGAAGGAAAAAAAATAATTAATTAAAAATTTGAATGGAGAAATTAAGGATTTTTTGCGTTACAAATAAAGAGATTAAATATCTAGAAAAATTAAATCTTTCATTAGCAGGTGTTGGGAAAAGAAGATTTAAAAAAGAATATATAACCTGTTTGAATGGTAAGAATATTCAAAAAAAAGAGAAGCATTATTCTGAATTAACTTTTCATTACTGGTTTTGGAAAAATCAATTAAAAAAATTTAATAATAATATTTGGATTGGGTTTTGCCAGAAACGAAGATTTTGGCTAAATTCAGATACTAAAATAAGAAATTTTAATGACTTACAGAAAAATATTTTGAAAGCTCCGCACAAAAGTTGGAAAAATTATGAAAGTATTATTTGTAAGCCAATTAGATTAGATAATCCAAAAAAAATGAAATTAATAAAAAGAGGTTTAAAAAATATTATTAAAGATCCTTCAATTTTTTTTAATAAAAAAAAACAAAATATAAAACTTCATTTTGATATGCATCATGGTTACGGAATATTAGACAGAGCTATAAAGTATCTTGGGAAAAAGGATAGAAATGATTTTCAAAAATTTGTAAATGAAAATTATAGTTTTAATCCTCATATAATGTTTATTGCGAAAAAAAAAGTTATGAATAATTGGTTTAAAAGTCTTTTCAAGTGGCTTTTTAAATGTGAAAAAGAGTTTGGTTTTAGAAAATTAAAAGGTTATGATCAGCAAAGATTATACGCATATCTTGCTGAAAGATACTTATCTTTTTGGTTTAAAAAAAATACAAAATATTTAGAGTGGCATTGGAATTTTTTTGAGTTAAAGTAAAAATACTTAAGCGCTGAAATTAATTGGAGAGGTGGCCGAGTGGTTGAAGGCGCACGCTTGGAAAGCGTGTAAAGGGGAAACTCTTTCATGGGTTCGAATCCCATTCTCTCCGCCATCAAATAAGCCTTAATATATCTACCTTATTTGAGATTTTTATTGGAAATTTGAAATTATAAATGAGCTATTTTTATCAAAAAATGATATAATTTTTTTTTCCTAAATTTAAAAAAATGGTGAATAAAAATACATATCAAGCAGACTCCATTAAAGTACTTAAAGGCTTAGAAGCAGTAAGAAAAAGGCCAGGTATGTATATTGGTGATACCGATGACGGAACTGGTTTGCATCATATGGTTTATGAAGTGGTGGATAACTCAATTGATGAAGCTCTAGCGGGGTATTGTAAAAATATAAATGTAAAATTAAATTCTGATGGAACTGTAACTATTAACGATGATGGTCGTGGGATCCCCACAGATATACATAAAGGAGAAAAAAAATCTGCGGCAGAGGTAATTATGACCCAACTTCATGCTGGTGGAAAATTTGACCATGATTCTTATAAGGTTTCAGGTGGACTGCATGGCGTAGGAGTTTCTGTTGTTAATGCTCTTTCAGAAAAACTATTCTTAGAGATAAACAGGGATGGAAAAAAATATTCTATTGAATTTCGTAACGGTGAGGCAAAAGCACCTCTCAAAATTTCAGGTAAATCAAAACAAACAGGAACTCAAATAACTTTTTTACCCTCAAAAGAAGTTTTCTCATCAATCAAATTTAGTGCAAATATCCTAATTAAACGAATGAGAGAATTAGCTTTTTTGAATAAGGGCATAAAAATAACCTTCATTGATGATAGTCAAAAAAAGGGGAAAATATTAGAATTTAAATATGATGGGGGTTTAATAGAATTTGTAAATTACTTGGATGATAAAAGAGAAAAGTTACAAAATAAAAATGGAAATGATTTATTTAGAAAACCAATTTATATTGAAGGAAAAAAAAATAATGTAGAATTAGAGTGTTCTTTAAAATGGAATGCAGGCTATTCTGAGGATATTTTTCCTTATACAAATAATATTTATCAAAAAGATGGTGGAACGCATTTGTTAGGTTTTAGAAGTGCTTTAACAAGAATAATAAATAAGTATGCAAATGAAAATAATCTTCTTAAAAAAAATAAACTAACAATTTCTGGTGATGATATTAAAGAAGGTTTAACATGTGTTCTATCGACAAAAATTCCTGATCCTAAATTTTCTTCTCAAACAAAAGACAAATTAGTTTCATCAGAAGTGAGGATGATTGTTGAAACATTAATAAATGAAAAGTTGTCTATATGGTTTGATCAAAACCCTTCAGTAGCCAAGATAGTTTTGGCTAAAGTGATACAAGCCGCAATGGCCAGAGATGTAGCTAGAAAAGCAAGAGAAAATGTTAGAAGAAAAGGTGCCATTGAATTGAGTGGTCTCCCCGGTAAATTAGCAGACTGTCAAATAGGAAAACAAGATGGAACGGAATTATTTATTGTTGAGGGAGATTCAGCTGGAGGTTCTGCAAAACAAGGTAGGAACAGATCAAATCAGGCAGTTTTACCTTTAAGAGGAAAAATACTCAATACTTATGTCGAAGATTTAAATATAAAAAAAAATGGAAATGGAAATGGTTCAGATCAAAGAACAAAAGCATTGTCTAAAATGATATCATCAAATGAGATAGTTACTTTAATTAATGCACTTGGATTGGATCCAAAAGCTCATGAAATTGATTTAAAAGACTTGAGGTATGGAAAAATAATTATAATGACAGATGCTGATGTTGATGGATCACATATTAGAGCATTATTATTAACATTCTTTAATAATAAACCTTTTAATAAATTAATTGAACATGGACATGTTTACCTTGCTCAACCACCATTATTTAAAATTAATAAAGGCTCTAAAGGAATTTATATAAAAGATGAGGAAGAATTAGAAAATTATATTATGACTAATAATAAGGAAATTAAAAAATCTAAGAAAGGCTCTAAGGAGTTTAAAAAATTAATAGAAATTGAAAAATCTAAAATGAGTATCCAAAGATTTAAGGGTTTAGGAGAAATGAATCCAGAAGAGCTTTGGAGCACAACTCTTAATCCAGAAACGAGAAATTTGCTTCAGGTTCAGTATTCAAAAAACTCAAAAAAAGACCAGGAATTGATACATACTTTGATGGGTAATGATGTAACATTAAGAAAAGATTTCATCATTTCTAACGCAATAAATGCTCAAAATTTAGATATTTAGAAATGAAGTTTTTCGAAACTTCTAAATTTCATACTTTAAAAAAATCTACTTATATTTCTTTAAGATGGATTGGTATAATAGGCCAATTAATTTCAGTTTATATTGTTTATTTTTTTCTAAATTTCGACTTTAATTTTATTCTATCAAATTTAATTATTTTTATTGGAATTTTAAGTAATCTTTATTTGATCTTTATTTACAATAAAACACAACTTTCTGATAGATCAGCACTAATTTTTTTGATGATTGACATATTTCAATTAGGTTCACTAATATATTTAACGGGAGGTATCGCAAACCCTTTTGTAATTTTTTTATTAATTCCTAGCGTGTTTGCATCATCAAACTTAGGGATTAGAACTAATTTATTTCTTGTTATTACAACAATATTAATGATTACATTTCTGACATTTTATTCAGAGGATTTACCTGCACCTTTAAATAGTCACTTTTATGTTGATCCTTATTATTATTATTCTATTCCAATTGCTTTTATAATCGCTCTAATCTTTTTGAATTACTTCGCAATTGTATTTGGCTCAGAGTCTAGGAAAAGAAAAGAGGCTTTAAGTAAAATGGAGGAAATTATGGCCCAAGAACATGAGATGTTATCTTTAGGAGGTCAAGCAGCAGCAGCAGCACATTCTCTTGGAACTCCTTTATCCACGATTAAAATTATCTCACAAGAGTTAAAACAACAGTTAAAGGATCGTAAAGAATTAATCTCGGACATACAATTATTATCAAGTCAAGTTGAAAGATGTAATCAAATTTTGAAAAGGTTGTCTTTAAATCCTATTGAAGAGGATGATTTTATAGATGAGGACTTAAATTTTAAAAAATATATAAATCAAATTGTTAACTCATTCGAAGAAACAAGTAATAAAAAATTTATCTTAAATTTTGATCAAGACTCAAGTCCTAGAAAAATTCCAAAATCAATAGAGATTATATATGGTTTGAGAAATTTTATTGGAAATGCAAATAAATTTGCTAAAGAAAAAATATTTATAACTCTTAAAAGTAACAATGAATATACTGAAATTACTATCGAAGATGATGGTGAAGGATATCCTGGTGAGATATTGTCAAAAATAGGCGAACCTTACTTAAGATCACTTAAAAATAAAAATAAGAATCAAGTTGGTTTAGGTTTAGGAATATTTATAGGTAAAAACTTACTTGAGAAAAATTTTGCTTCTTTAAATTGTCAAAATTCTAAAACAAGAACTGGAGCGGAAGTGAATATAAGATGGAAAAATGAAGATCTAAAAAAAATTTAATGTAATTTAGCTTTTTTATCAAATAATGAGCTTAATTGGGAAATCATTACATCACCAAGTTCATTTACATCAGTGATCTTAATTGCTCTTTTATAATATCTAGAAACATCATGACCAATCCCTATAGCTAAAATTTCTATTTCAGATTTATCCTCAATAAACTTAACCATTTTTTTTAAATGTTTTTCTAAAAAATCTCCTGAATTTACTGATAAGGTTGAATCATCAACTGGCGCGCCATCTGAAATTACCATTAAAATTTTTCTCTCCTCTTTTCTTTTTTTAATTCTATTGAAAGCCCATGTTATAGCCTCCCCATCTATATTTTCTTTCAATAAACCTTCTTTTAACATAAGACCAAGGTTATCTTTAGCCTGCCTCCAATGTGTATCAGCTCCTTTATAAATAATATGTCTTAAATCATTCAATCTTCCAGGTGTCTTTGGCTTATTATTTTTATTCCATAGTTCCCTACTTTGCCCACCTTTCCAATTTTTTGTTGTGAATCCTAATATTTCTACTTTCACTGAGCAACGTTCCAAAGTTCTAGATAAAATATCAGCACAAATAGCTGCAATTGTAATTGGTCTACCCCTCATTGAACCCGAGTTATCAATTAGAAGTGTTACCACAGTGTCTTTAAAGTCTAAATCTTTTTCTTTCTTGAAAGATAATGAATTATATGGATCCATTATAATTCTTGGTAACTTAGAGCTATCAAGTAATCCTTCCTCTAAATCAAACTCCCAAGCTCTATTCTGTTTTGCTAATAATTGTCTTTGAAGTTTATTAGCAAGCTTAGTTATAACATCTTGAAAACCTATCAATTGTTGATCTAAAGTTTTTCGAAGCTTGTTTGCTTCATCTGCGTTTTCAAGATTTTCGGCTTTCGTAATTTCGTCAAATTGTGTTGTAAAAATTTTATAATCTATATTTAAATCTTTTAAATTTTTCTTTTGGATAACTTGTTCAGAGTTTTGTTCATCTGACTCTGTATCTACAAGTTGTTCATCTAATTTATATTCATCAATATTATAATCTGAATCTAAACTAGTTTCTGTTTCATCCTGCTTATCAGGATCTTTTTTGTCCTCATCCTCACTATCGTCGTTTTCACTTGACTGATTTTCTTTATCATCCTCTTGGTTTTCGTCCTTTTTTTCCTCATTTTCCTCTGATTGAAAAATGTCCATTTCTTGTAGTATCTGGGAGAACTTCGAACTATAAATATTCTGATCCTCTAAATTTTGTTTAAAAAATTCTATATGTTCAAAAATTGATTTATCAAAATCTTTTTCCCAAAAGTTTAACATTCTTGATGTTAAAGAATTGAGTTTGATATTGTGGAAATTTTTTAGCATATATAATTCAAAAGCTTCAACAACAGGCACATCATCTTTGGAGTTAATTTGATCTTTTCTTTTATGGTCGATCATCTGAATATAATTATCTTTCAAATTTTTTTCTATTCCTTTTAACATTTTTGATCCCAATTTTTCGTATCTTATTTTTTCAGTGATTGTATATAGTGATTTACAAGACGAGCTAGAGGGTAAATTTTTTTTAAATATTGACTCGTCAGAAAATTTCTTTTTAAGAGCTTTGGAGTCTGTTTCTGCTCTAGCCTTAATATAATCTTTTTTTGAATTTAAATTTTCTAGTTCAATTAAATCATGTTTTTCAGAGTTTTTAATATTTTTTTTTGGATTGATACCTAAATCATCTGAGATTACTCTTGCTGTAGACGATAGAGCCTGTCTAAGCTTTTCTTTAAAACTCTCAGTTTTGTTGTTCATTAAATTTGAATATTTAATAAGGACTCTGGTAACTCCTCACCAAAACATCTTTGATAATACTCTGCAATTATATTCTTTTCGATTTCATCGCACTTATTTAAAAACGTTACTCTAAAGGCATAACCTGTATCTTTAAAAATTTCTGCGTTTTCAGCCCAGTGTAAAACTGTTCGCGGACTCATCACTGTTGATATATCTCCGGCTATAAATCCTTTTCTAGTCAATGATGCGACCTTAATCATATTAGAAACTTTTTCTTTACCTTTTGTATTATTTAACTCTTTATTTTTCGCTAAGATAATCTCCATTTCTTTATCAAGGCTAAGATAGTTTAAAGTTGTAACAATATTCCATCTATCCATTTGTCCTTGATTTATTTGTTGAGTACCATGGTAAAGTCCTGTTGTATCTCCTAAACCAACAGTATTAGAAGTCGCAAATAATCTAAAAAATTTATTTTGTTTAATAACTTTATTTTTATCTAGGAGTGTAAAATTTCCTTCTGCTTCAAGTACTCTTTGGATGACAAACATTACATCAGGTCTTCCTGCATCATACTCATCAAATACTAAAGCCACAGGGTTTTGTATGGACCAGGGCAAAATCCCTTCATTAAATTGTGTAACTTGCTTACCATCTTTTAAAACAATCGCATCCTTACCTATTAAATCTATACGACTTATATGACTGTCTAAGTTTACTCTGATGCACGGCCAATTTAATCTTGCAGCAATTTGCTCGATGTGTGTAGATTTTCCTGTGCCGTGATAACCTTGAACCAAAACCCTTTTATTAAAAGCAAAACCTGAAATGATTGCTAAAGTAGTATCACGATCAAATTTATAATTTTTGTCTATTTCTGGCACGTACTCGCTTTTTTTAGAAAATGCATCGACCTCCATATTAGAATCTATCCCAAAAGTCTGTTTTATTGAGAGTTTTATGTCAGGTTGGTTATTTATATTTGGTGTCAATTTTTTTCTCTATAAGTATTTTTTAACTGCGTATAAGCCAAAGTTATCGACTTAAGTTTTTCCTCAAATTTTTTATTACCGGAATTCATATCAGGGTGAAATTTTTTAACAAGTACTTTAAATTTATTATAAATTTTTTCCCATTTCGACCCTACTGAAATACCTAATATTTCGAATGCTTTAATGTCTTTGTGATTATATCTAAATTGTCCCATATGATTAAAATCGCTTTTTAACTTTTCTTTATCAAGATCATCTCTTAAAGTATTACTCCACAAGACTTTAAAAAAGTTATCTGAAGAACTAAAACTTTGCGTAGGTTTATGCCAAACCATATCTGATTTTAAAAAGTCAATTACTTGCTCATCATTCATACCCGAAAAATAATTCCAATTTTTATTGAATTCTTTAACATGATTTAAACATAGTAGTCTAAATTTTTTACTATTATCTTTTTCAACTGGTGCTTTATATTCACCAATTTCATTGCAATTATTCCAGTCACAGATATTTTTCATGATATAATTATATCAAATGAATATAGATGAATTAATCACAAACGTAAAAAAAAAAATAAAAAAAAATATAAATATAGAAAATATTTTAATAGAAGATAAAACGTTTTTACATAGAAATCATCCAGGACATAAAAGTAATAAATTTCATTTAAAAATCAGTATAGAATCTGAGGAGCTTAAGAAATTAAATAAAATTCAGAGTAATAAAAAAATTTACAAAATATTAGACGAGGAATTAAAAAATCACATTCACTCTTTACAAATTTTAATTAATTAATTTCTTTTTTAAAAAAAGTTTGATAGTAACATCTGAAATTTCCTTCTCAATTATTGGACCTCCAATTTTTTTAATTAACATAAGCTTAATATTTTTAGAATTATTTTTTTTGTCCCTCATCATAAAGGATATGATCTGACTAATTTTTTTAATTGTAAAATAATTTTTAATAGAAACTGGAAAATGATAATTATTTAGATGTTTAATCGCAGAATCAAATTCTTTATGGGTAATCAACTTTTTATTTTTACTAAATTCAAACGCAGATTTCATACCCAGAATTACTGCTTCTCCATGATTTAATTTTTTTGAAAAATTTAAACTTGCCTCATATGCATGAGCAAAAGTATGTCCAAAATTCAAAATTTTTCTCAAATTTTTTTCTTTTTCATCCTTTTCAACAATTGATTTTTTGACTTTACAACTTTCATAGATAGATTTTTCAATAGTTGGAGACTTTAGTTTTAATACGTCATTAATTTTTTTATCCAGAAAATTATAAAACTTTTTATTTGCAATTAACGCATGTTTCACTATTTCTGCGTAACCACAAACTACTTCTCTAAATGGCAGACTCCTCAAAACGTCTACATCACTAATAACAATTTTAGGTTGATAAAAACTTCCAATTAAATTCTTGCCTTGAGATGTATTAATACCTGTTTTTCCACCAACAGATGAATCAACTTGTGATAACAATGTTGTTGGAATATTTACAAATTTCAAACCTCTTTTGAATAAACTTGCAGCAAAACCTGCTACATCACCGGTAATGCCTCCCCCAATAGATATTAAACAGTCATCTCTTGAAAAATTCTTTCGAAGCAAAAGATCTAAAATTTTACTAACATTTCTCTGGTTTTTATTTTTCTCATTTGCATTGTAAATAAATTTGTAAACCTCATATCTTCTTAGAGATTTTGAAATTTGTTTAACATATCTATTTGGAATATTTTTATCTAAAACTAATAAGCATTTTTTAAAATTGATAGAATTTTTTTTAAAAATTTTTGATAAATTAGAAATTAAATTTCTCCCAATTATGATAGGATATTTTTCTGTACTAGTTTTAACTATCAGTTTAATTGGCCTCATAAATATCTATGATTTTTTTTGCAATTTGTTGTTTTGTAAAATTCTCACAATCTATTTTATATAGTGCTTTAGAGTAAATTATTGAACGTTTTTTTATAATTTCTATGAGTTCATTTTTACTTGCATTTACTGCCAAAGGTCTTTTTTTGCTGTTTTTTATCCTATTAACTAAGGTATCGATATTCCAATTAAGCCAAAATGATAAGTGATTTTCTAGAACCTCATTTTTAATAGCTCGATTAATGAACGCACCTCCACCTAGTGCAACTACACCCTTTTTACTTTTTAAAATATTAAGAGTAATTTTTTTTTCAATATCTCTAAAGAAGTTTTCTCCTTTAATTTCAAAGATTTTTGATATTTTCATTTTTTGATCATTTTCAATTAATTGATCAATATCAAAAAAGTTGAGATTTAGTTTTTTTGATACCATAGAGCCAATAGAACTCTTTCCAGACCCCATCATTCCGATAAAAACTAAATTTTCTTTTGATTTCATAAGTTTCTGTATTGAAAAAACACAAATATGTCTTAATTTGAAATTAATTAAACCTATATGCAATTTACTAGAAAAACAAGTTATAGCAAAAGTATAATTGGATTATTGATAAAATTATTTTTAATTGCAATTGTATTTGTTGGAATAATATTTCTTTTAAATAAATTAGACTTCCCAGCACCAAAAAAAACAATTGAAAAAATAATACCTAATGAAAATTTTAAAATTGTTAAATAAAACTTTTTTATCAATTCTAATTATTTTTTCTTTTTCGATAGCCAATTCTTTCTCAGAAAATGAACCTGTGGATATATGGAATATTGATAAAGAACAAATTCAAGAAAATTCTGCAAATAAGGAATTAATTTCTATTACTGAAAGTGAACTTGAAACTGAAAAAATTGATGTGTTTAATATGCAAACTGAAAAAAGATCAGATTCAATTAAAGTTGATGAAACTTTAAATTCCAAAGAAATTAAAATAATAGGTCTCTACGATCCTGAAGATTTTGGTTTAAAAATTGATATGTGGTCAAATTCTAATGGTGATCAATTAAAATACCTTTTCTCTAATTTAGCTAAAATAAATTTATCAAGCGATGCTTCAGAACTTATGAAAATTGTTTTATTGACTAATGCTTATTATCCCAAAAAAAATATAAGTGAGAAGGATTTTTTGAAAATTAAATCAGATTGGTTGATAAAAAATAATAACTTAGAACTAATAGAGGATTATTTAATCAAGAATGATATTTTAAATTTACACCCTAAACTAAGTAAATATTTAGTTGATAAATATTTATCCGAGTCTAAGCTTGATCAAGCTTGCAAAATTTTTTTAAACAATTCAGAACCAATAAAAAATAATTATTTGTCAAAATTTAATATCTATTGTTTGATAAACAATGGAAAAAAAGATGAAGCACAATTAATTTTTGACTTAAAAAAAGAATTAGGTTTTAATGATCAATATTTTGAAAATAAACTAAATTATCTTTTTGGATATACAAATGAAATTGATAAAGCTGTTTCTGAAAAAAGCATCCTGGAGTTTCATTTGGCACATAAAACAAACCCAGAATTTTTTTTTGAACCAAAAGAAAATACTGATCCATTAATATGGAAATATTTAGCTGCTTCAAATTTATTATACCAAACTAATGAAATCGACTTGGATGAATTAGAAAAAATAGAATTAATTGAGTATGCCACACATAACAAGAATTATCTTGAAGATGATTTATTTCAAATTTACAAAAGGTTTCAGTTTACGATTGATCAATTTTTGAATGTCAAAACAGTATTTAAATCTTTGGCTAATATTGAGGGAAGGGCCCTTTTATATCAAAATGTATTGTTAGAGTCTGACATAAATAAAAAAATAGAATTAATGAAACTTCTAAAAGAAGCATTTATTAAGGATAAAATTGGTAATGCTTTTGAGGAGAAACTAAAAGATCTGTTACAAGATATTGAATTAGATCAAGTTTCCTCAAGACATACTAGTTTTTATTTAGAAAATATTAATACTGATGAAAAAAAACAAACTAAAATAAAGTATAATGATGATCTTTTACATCAATCAAAACTTATAAAATATTTTATTGGAGAATATAATCAAACAAAAATAGAAAAAGATCTCAATAATTTTCTCAAAAAAATAAAAAAGGATAAAAAGTATTCTATCTCAAAAAAAGATATCATTTTAATCGAGTCATTGAAATCAGATGGCATAAAAATTGATAAGAAATATGACAATTTATATAAAATTCTAGACTCTGAAATGCCAACCGATATTCAAGTCATGATAAATAATAACGAGTCTGCTTCAACAATTCTCAGAATAATAGAGGTTATTGGTCAAGACGAGTTGAGTACTTTAGATGAGGATACCCTATTTTTTATAATAAGTGCACTTAATCAACTAAACATAGACTCTATACGTAATAAAATTCTATTAAAAGTTCTTCCTTTAAAAGTTTAAAAATTAGTTTATTTATTTATCTAATGAGTATTAAAGATATAATTACAGTTCCTGACGAAACTTTAAAAAAAATCTCCGAACCATTAGAAAAAGTCAGCACTAACGAAAAAAAACTTATTAATGATTTATTTGACACAATGTACGCTTCGAAAGGTATCGGATTAGCTGCTGTACAAATAGGTATACTGAAAAGAATTTTAGTAATTGATGTGTCTACTAAAGATGAAAAGAAAGAGCCTTTAAGTTTCATCAATCCTGTTATTAAAAAAGTTAGTGACGAAACCTCAATTTATGAGGAGGGCTGTTTATCAATTCCAGATACATTTATAGAAATTGAAAGGCCAAAAATTTGTGAAGTAGATTATATTGATATAAATGGAGAAAAAAAAAATTTAAAGTGTGATGGTCTTTTATCAACATGTTTACAGCATGAAATAAATCATTTAGATGGAAAATTGATAATTGACCATTTATCAAAGTTAAAAAGAGATATCATCATCAAAAAAATTTCAAAAACAAAAAAAAATCCTGACAGAATATTAGTTTAGAAATGCCTAAAAAAATCATTTTTATGGGTACACCCATGTTTGCAGTTCCAATATTGAAATCACTCTATCAAAATGGTTTTCCTATAAATTTGGTTTATACACAACCACCCCAAAAATCTCACCGAGGTCAGAAGATAAATAAATCACCAGTCCAAGGTATATCGGAAACTTTAAATATAGAATTCAGATCTCCACAGAACTTGAAAAACAACTCTGAGGAATATGAGTTTTTAAAAAAAATGGAAGCTGATCTTGCAATTGTTGTAGCCTATGGACAAATAATTCCTAAAGAATTCTTAAGTTTAACAAAAAAAGGTTTTATAAATATTCATGCATCTATACTCCCAAAATGGAGAGGTGCTGCACCTATCCAGAGAGCTATAATGAATTTAGATATAGAAACAGGGATTAGTATAATGAAAATTAATGAAGAATTGGATAGCGGACCTGTAAGCAACACTTATAAAATAAAACTTGATCAAAGTCTGAATGCAAAAGAGGTCTCAGAAAAACTCGCTTTAATGGCAGCAGATAAAATTTTAGATGTTGTGGATGAAATTTTTGAGGGTAAATCAAATTTTGTTGATCAAGATAACTCCAAAGCGACTTATGCAAAAAAAATTACTAAAAATGAAGGGCAAATAGACTGGAAAAGTGATGCTTTAAAAATAATTGGAAAAATTAATGGCTTATATCCCTCCCCAGGAGCTTTTTTCAATTTTAACGGACAAAGATATAAAGTTTTAAAAGCTGAAATTGGAAATGGGATTGGTAAAATTGGAGAGGTTATATCAGACGATCTTGAAATAGCGTGTGGAGGTGAAAAATCTATTAAAGTTGTTGAAATACAGAGAGAGGGAAAAAAGGTTCAAAAAATTGGAGAGTTTATGCTTGGATCCCAGATCAGAAAAGGTTCAATTATATCTAATGTTTAGATATCAAATATTGATAGAGTATGTAGGTACCAATTTTAGAGGTTGGCAAATTCAAACAAAGGGCAAAACTATACAAGGTTTTATCCAAGAGAGAATTTCTAAATTATTAAAAGAAAAAATTATTTTGTTTGGCGCTGGAAGACTAGATAAAGGAGTGCACGCACTTGAACAATCTGCTCATTTTGAGTGTAAAAAAAAAATTGAAAATTCGAATAAATTTGCCAAATCTTTAAATCATTTTTTAAATAAAGAAATGATTTCAATCATTAAAATAAAGAAAAGAGGCAATGATTTTCATGCAAGATTTTCTGCAAGAATGAGAATATATAAGTATATAATAATTAATCGTCCAAGTAGACCGGCAATAGATAGAAATAGAGGATGGCACATTATTAATAAACTTGATTTAAAGATAATGAAAAAAGCTGCGAAAAAATTAGTTGGTACTAAAGACTTTTCTACCTTCAGAGCTTCAAGCTGTAGAGCTAAAAGTCCAATCAAAACAATGAAATTAGTAAAAATAAGATCTAGAAATAGTAAAATAGAGATAGAATTTCAATCTCAATCTTTTCTACAACAACAGGTTCGTTCAATGGTTGGTTGTTTAAAATATGTAGGTGAAAAAAAATGGACTTTAAAAAAATTCAATTTTGTTATGAACTCAAAAAAAAGGATTTTGTGTGCACCTCCTGCACCACCTGAAGGACTTTATTTAGCTAGAGTGATTTATTAATTTTTTTTTGTTACTCATTGCAAACTTTTTATTAATTCTCCATCTTGACTCTTCTCTAACAATATAACCACAGCAATTTTTTGAACCACATTTACAAGGAAATTGTTTATAGTCCTCATCATAACCAAATCCGTAATCACATGTAAACTCCTCTCCTTTTTTAATATCACGAATTGCAGTAATCCATACTTTTAAACCTTTGCCATTATAATCACAGTTATTATTACAACTATGGTTTACTAGACCTGCAATATTCCATGAAAAATCTCCGTCGAGAGTATATTTTTTATTTAATGTGAATAAGTAAATAGGTTTTTTATTATCAAACTTAATTGACTCATCAACCTCTTTATTTGTAATAATTTTACCAATGTAATTAATTATTTTTGTTCCCTCTTTAATATCACGTGTTGCATAAAGACCTCTTCCTTTTTTATCAATTTTAGATCTTTTAATTCTATAAAGTTTCATTTGAGTGAATTATTATTAATTAAATTTAAATCAATTGAATTCTACAAGTGCGTTAACATGTTCATTAGCACTTTCAGATAATGCATTTAAATCATACCCCCCCTCAAGAATAGAGATAACTTTGCCTTGAGTGAACTTGTTGGTAGCAGCTAAAGCTCTTTTAGTAATTTCATAGAAGTCTTTTGATTTAAGTTTAAATTGAGCTAAAGGATCATCTTTATGAGCATCAAAACCTGCCGAGAATATAAGAAAATCAGGTTTATAATTGACCAACCTATCTAAAACTCTATTGAATGCATTAAAATATTCCTCCGAGTTTGTGCCTGCTGGCAAAGGTATATTTAAAGAGTTATTAAAATCACCCTTATCTTTATCTGTACCTCCTCCAGGATAAAAAGGATATTGGTGTGTTGAAATATATAATGAATTTTTGTTATTACGCATAACATCATAATTTCCATTTCCCCAATGCACATCAAAATCTACACATGCAACTCTCTTATATTTATAATTTTTAATTAAGTAATTAGTGGCTACCCCAGCGTTTGATATACAACAAAATCCCATTGCCTTATCCTTTTCCGCATGATGTCCAGGAGGTCTTGCTAAACAAAACGCGTTTTTAAATTCTTTATTTTCTATTCCATCAATGGCCCTAATTGTTGAGCCAGCTGCATCAAATACTGCTTTTTTACTGTCTGGTGATATTACAGTATCTCCATCTAAAAATTTTAGACCTTTTTGAGGGAAAGAACTATTTAAATTATCAATATATTCTTTTGAATGTGTCATTGACAATATATCGTCTGGCACATTACCTGGTTTTTTCCAAATTAGATCACTTCTTTTTTTTAATTTTTCTTTTATAGCAATTACTCTTTTAGGCTGTTCAGGATGACCGTTACCAGTGTCATGTTTTTCATAAGAGTCTGAATTTATAATTGCCGTATTCATTTGAAATAATTTTTTAAAATATTTTCATAAATTTTTGTTAGTTTTTTAAGATCTTTCAGAGATACTGCCTCATCAACTTTATGCATAGTTTTTCCAACTAAACCAAATTCAAGACCAGGACATATGGTTCTTATAAATCTTAAATCCGAAGTTCCACCTGTTGTAGATAATTTTGGTTTTAATTTAGTTATCTTTTTAATGATATTTTGTATCATAAATGTTGTTTTGTTAGGTTTTGTCAAAAAAGCTTCACCAGAAACTCTGTACTCAATTTTAAATTTTGATTTATGTTTTTTGGTCATTTTTTTAAAAATTTTGTTAAGTTTTTTTTTAAGAGAATTTGAGGAATGTTTATTATTAAATCTTATGTTGAATGTTGCTTCAGCTGTAGCCGGAATAATATTATCTGCAGTATTATTTATACTTATTCTGGTAACCTCCAAATTTGTAGGTTGAAAGTCTCTGGTTCCTTTATCAAACTGAATTTCCTTTAATTCTTTTAAAATATTAACAATTATGGTCGAAGGGTTATTTGCTCTGGAAGGATATGCAACGTGACCTTGTAAACCGAATATAATTAATTTACCAGTTAAACTGCCTCTACGACCAATTTTAATCATTTCACCTAAAACATTTGGGTTAGTTGGTTCACCCACTAAGCAAAAATCAATCTTTTCTCTTTTTTTTTTTAAAAACTCTACAACTTTTTTTGTGCCATTGACTGCATCACCTTCCTCATCACCTGTTATTAGCAGACTAATTGATCCATTAAATTTTTTATTTTTTGACAAAAACGTGCTTACAGCTGAAACGAAAGCTGCAATAGAACTTTTCATATCATTTGCACCTCTTCCAATTAAGTGACCCTTTTTTATAGATGGTTTGAATGGATTAGTTGTCCAATCTTTTATATTTCCTGGAGGTACAACATCTAGGTGACCTGCATAACAGAAGTTTGGACTTTTATTTCCGAATCTTGCATATAAATTTTTAACAGGCTTAAAGCCCCTTTCTTTAAATTCGAGTGTTTTTGTTTTGAAACCAAGTCTTTTCAATTTTTTTTCTAAAAATTTCATTATACCTGCATCTACAGGAGTAATTGAAGGAAATCTAATTAGCTCTTTAGCTAATTGTAACTGATTTAAAGTTTTCATTTTAGTCTCGTAAAAGGTCGTTTATAGAAGTTTTTGACCTTGTTTTTTCATCAACCTGCTTAATTATTACAGCACAGTACAACGATGGTGCAGCCGAATTATTTTTGTCTGGCAATGAACCTGGGACAACAACTGAGTACGGCGGAATTTTACCATAAGTGATATTACCAGTTTTTCGATCGACTATTTTAGTTGATTGACCTATATACATACCCATACTTAAAACTGAACCTTCCCCAACAATCACCCCTTCAACAACTTCTGACATAGCTCCAAGGAAAACATTATCTTCGATTATCGTAGGTAAAGCTTGAGCAGGTTCTAAAACTCCACCAACTCCTGATCCTGCTGATATATGACAATTTTTTCCAATTTGACAACAGCTACCTGCTCTTGCAAATGTATCTATCATCGTTCCCTCATCGATATAAGCTCCGATATTTACATAGCATGGCATCAAAACAGCATTTTTTCCAACAAATGATCCTTTTCTTACTGGAGAATTAGGAACCATTCTAAAGCCAGCTCTTTCATGATCTTCTTTTGACCAACCTGCAGTTTTACCTTTTAACAAATGAGATTTATCGTACCAACTACTGTAAGGACCATTTAAGTTTTCCATTGGATAAATTCTAAAGCTTAACATAATTGCTTTCTTTAAATGCTGGTGTGTAACCCATTCACCATTTATTTTTTCAGCAACTCTTGATTTTCCACTATCCAAATCACTAATAACCTGATTTATTGCATCTTTGATTTTTTGGTCTGAATTTTGGTTTATTTTATCTTTAATTTCCCAAGCATCATTTATAATTTTTTCTATAGACATAATTTATTGACTTTTTAATAACCTTATTTCTTTAAGAAATAAAGACAGATTTTCAATTTTATGAGAAATATAATCTTTATCAGAATCTATCTTGCCAAAATGTTCATCATTAATTAACCAAACAGTTGCACAGCCCCGCTCATAACCAATACTCAGGTTTTTTGCGATATCTTCTATATAGATGGTTTCTTTTGGATTCAATCCAAATTTTTTAACCATTAAATCAAAAGTTTGAGCCTCAGGTTTTGGTACATACCCGGCATCTTTAATATCAAAAACTTTATCTCTTCCAAAAAGATCATAAACACCTAAATGAGTTAAAATATTCTTAGCATGCTCGGCGCTCCCATTAGTAAAAATAAACTTTTCCATATCTAATTTTTCAAGTTCATTCCTCATTACTTTATCCTCTTTCATAAATGAAAGATCTATTGTGTGGACGTATTTTAAGAATTCTTCTGGAGGTATATCATGATGTATCATTAAACCATTTAAGCTAGTGTTATACTTGTAGAAATAATTTGTCTGTAATTTTTTTGCTTCCTCCATATTTATTTTTAGTTTCTCAGATATAAACATTGTCATTCTTTTAGAAACTTGACCAAATACTCTTTCAAGGGAATAGTTGTTGTGTTTTCCGTAACAAACCCCATCAAGATCCAAAAGAAGGTATTTCATTTTTTTAAAATTTTTCATTTTCTTATCAAAGTTCCAGAACCCTTGTCAGAAAAAATTTCGAACAATATAGAGTGTTGCTTTCTTCCATCAATTATTCCGACTGCTGTAACTCCATTTTTTACTGCATCTAAACAAGTATTTATTTTAGGTATCATTCCCTCTGTAATAATATTATTTTCAACCATCTTTAAAACTTCTGTTGAAGTAATTTCATTAATTAGTTTTTTGTCTTTATCTAGAACTCCTTCAACATTGGTCATTAATAGCAATCTTCTGGATTTTAATGACTTTGCGATCGCACCAGCAGCTGTATCACCATTAATATTATATGGATGATTATCATTCCCCAAACCTAGTGGTGAAATTATTGGAACTTGTTTTTTTTTAAGAATTTTTTCTATAAGATAATTATTAATTTTTTTAGGTATTCCTACAAAACCCAGCTCTTTTGCTTCTGGTGTCACCTCAATTATATTGTTTTTTTTCGTATGAATTGAGATTGCATCAGTACCAAATCTTTTTAAAGAATCAACAATATCATTATTAAAATCAATCAATACTGACTCAACAATGTTTATTATCTTTTTATCTGTTACCCTTAAACCTCTAATAAATTTTGATTGAATATTTGATTTATCTAGCTCTCTTTTTATTCTTGGACCTCCTCCATGAACGACTACAAATGAAATACCCAACTTACTGAGTATATTTATATCTGTTATAAAATTGTCAAAGATATTTCTATCTATAAAAACATTTCCTCCGTATTTTATTACTATGAGGTCATTTTTATATTTTTCTATGTATTTAGACACCTCGTCAATTGGCGGTCCATTTTTTGGAAGTATTTTTTTTAAATCCATTTTTATTATTGTGTAATAATTAATTTTTTAAGTGACAGTTTTAACCGTAGTCCTTTTCATAATGAATACTTGTTGGGCCATAGTTAAAATATTATTCACAGTCCAATAAATTACTAAGCCACTTGGAAAGGGCGCTAATATTACGGTTAAAAAGAGTGGAAAGAACATAAATATTTTAGCTTGCATAGGATCAGTGGGAGCAGGATTTAATTTCTGTTGTACCCACATAGAAACTCCCATCGCAACGGGCCAAGCACCAATCATTAAAAATGATGGCACATCATAAGGTAGCAGCCCAAATAAATTGAATATACTTGTTGGATCACGTTCACTTAAGTCATGTATCCATCCATAAAAAGGCATATGTCTCATTTCTATAGTAACGAATAAAACTTTATACAAAGCAAAAAATACCGGTATTTGAACGAGAATTGGAAGACATCCAGACATTGGGTTGACTTTTTCTTTTTTATAAAGAGCCATCATTTCTTGTTGTAATTTCATTTTATCATTTTTATGAAGCTCCTTTAATCTTACCATTTCTGGAGTGAGAGCTTTCATTTTTGCCATGCTTCTAAAAGAAAAATTTGCCAAAGGAAAAAAAACAAGACGAATACAAATTGTTATAGCTATTATAGCTAATCCATAATTACCAAGTAGTTTGAAAAAATAATCAATACCAAAAAACAAGGGTTTTGTTATGAAATATAAGAAACCCCAATCAATAACTAGATCAAATTTATCGATAGCTAAACTTTTTGCATATCCATCAATAACATCCACTCTTTTGGCAGCAACTATTATTTTTAAATTTTCTTCAATAGAATCATTTGGACCCAATTCAAGCGGTTTAGTTGCAATAAAATTCGCTCTAAATTTATCTTTATAATCAAATGTTGTTTTAAACTCTTTATTTTGTGGAGGTATTAGTGAAGTAATCCAATATTTGTCACTTATACCTAACCAACCTTTTTGAGCAGTTTTTGTAAACTTTTTCTCCTGAATATCGTCATAATCTTCCTCAATTAATTCATCATCTAAAGTTGCAATTAATCCTTCATGAAGAATTAAAAAGTCTATTATGTCTGGGATCTCATTTCTTATAATTTGACCATAAGAATAAAAGTCATATTTTCCATTTGTTTTGTTAATAACTCTTTGCTTGATAGAAAATAAATATTTATCATCTAAAGAAATTTCTTTTTCAAAGGTAATTCCTTGATCATTAGTCCAAGATAATTTAACTGGAGAATTTTCAGTTAATTTTTTATTTCCTTTAATAGACCAGATGGTCTCAGATGTAGGAATATCTATATTTTTGTCAGAGGTTACAAATCCACTTTCAATTAAATAACCTTCTTTAATATTTCTAGGTCCTAATAGTATTATTTTTTCGTCACCCTCAAGTTCAACATTATAATTTTTAAAAGTTAGATCGTCTATAGCTGCACCCTTTAAAGATATCGAACCGATTACATTAGGATTTTCGAATTCAACTCTTTCGCTTTCAATTAAAGCATCTTTTCTTGAAATCTCAACAAAAGTCTCTTTTTGTTCTAACATTGGTGTATCAGTGCTTTGTTCTATTTTTTCTTTTTCTACAAGATTTTGATCTTTTGGAGATTTTTCAGGAACGAAAAATAATGAATACAATACTATTACCGCTGAGGATAATGCTATAGCTGCTATTGTATTTTTAGAGTCCATTATTTTTTTGTTTTTATCTCTTTTTTAACTGGATCAAATCCGCTATTTCCAAACGGATGGCATGACATAATTCTTTTTAAACTTAGTGAAAGACCTTTTATAAAACCGTAAGTTTTGAGAGCATCAATACTATATTCAGAACAAGTCGGTAGATACCTGCATGAGGGACCAATCAAAGGACTAATTATATATTTGTAGGTTTTAATGAATTTGATCAATAACTTTGTAAAAATATTCATTTGTTTATTTTAATAAATTCTTGAAACAAGGTTTCTTTTATTATTTTAAATTCATTACTTAGCATAGTTGGCTTGGCAATAACAAGATATGAATAACGTAAATTTATCGATATTTTTTTAAATGCATCATTCATTATATTTCTAAGTCGTCTTTTTATTTTATTTCTCTTTACGGCATTTCCAATTTTTTTCTTTGTCACAAATGAAATATTAAATCTGTTTTTGTTTTTATTATTCAGATAGCCAAAATAAATTGTGACGTATTTATTTGACACCTTTTTTTGTTGAAGTAACTTTTTAAATTCTTCGTTTTTTGAAAGAGCAAGAATT
>CACKKE010000002.1 GCA_902600635.1 uncultured Pelagibacteraceae bacterium
CTTATAGCTTCATTAAAAAGCTTTTATCTTATCTATATAATATTTATATTAGCTTTATTTTTTGAGTTTAGAAATCTATTATTTAAAAAAATTTTTTTTAAAAAATTACTTTCTCAAAAAATAGGATATTATTTTTTATTTGGCTCATTAATCATAATATTTACCAACTTTTCGAATACTGGCTGTTTTATTTATCCTGCTAGTTTTACATGTTTAGAGACATTTTCTTGGTCGATACCTAAAAAAGAAGTGATTGAAATGAAAACTTGGTATGAGCTTTGGTCTAAAGCAGGTGCAAGTCCCAATTATAGGATAGAAAATGTTGATGTTTATTTATCAGGTTTGAATTGGGTTCCTAATTGGGTTCAAAATCATTTTTTTAATAAGATTTCAGATTATTTGTTATCTTTATTTTTGATTATTATTATATGCTATTTTACTTTAAGTAATTTTAAAAAAACAGAATTTCCAAAAAAAAATTTTTATCTTTTCTATTTTATTATATTAGCTTTGTTATTTGAATGGTTTTTAAATCATCCAGCTTTAAGATATGGTGGTTTTACATTAATCGCTCTATCTATATACATTCCAATAAGCTTATATATGGAAGGTAAACTTAATTTGAATTTTAAATTAAAAAAAAAGATCACCTTTCTAATTTGTTTATCTTTTGTCTTTTTTTCTTTAAAAAATGTCGACAGAATATTTAAAGAATATAAGAAATATAATTACAATCCTTTCACCAATGTTCACTATTTTGTTAATGATAATTCTAATCATTATAGGGAGTTATTTCTGCGAGCAGAAAAAAATCGAATTAAAGATGGAAAGAAATTTTATATTGTTTTAAATAGAGATTTAATTAAAAAGATTCAGTTAAATAAATGACTAAAAAAATTATTGTAGTAACAGGTGGTGCTGGTTTTGTTGGTTCAAACTTAATTTATAAATTATTAGAAAGTACAAATTATAAAATAATAAGCATTGATAATTACAGTTCTGGATCAATTAAAAATCATTTCAAAAGTCCAAGATTAAAATACATAAAAGATTCTTCATCTAATATTTCTAGAATACTCAACAAGCATAAATTTAACATACATACCATCTTTCATTTTGGTGAATTTTCAAGAATATATCAAAGTTTTTTAAAAATGGACGAATGCATAAAATCTAATTCAATAGGATCTCATGCAGTTTTTAATTTCTGTTTATCAAATAATATTAAATTAGTTTATTCAGCGACATCTGCAAGTATTGGAAATAAAGGAAAAGACAAAAATTTATCTCCATATGCTTTTACAAAAGCCAAAAATTTAGAAATGTTGGAAAATTTAAAAAATTGGTTTAATTTTAAATATGAGATTTTATATTTTTATAACGTTTATGGACCCAGACAAATTTCTATAGGAAATATGGCAACAGTAATAGGTATTTTTGAAAATCAATATAAAAATAATAAACCGCTAACTGTGGTAAAACCAGGAAACCAATCGAGAAGATTTACCCATATAAATGATACTATTGATGCTTGTTTTCATGCATGGAAAAAAAATAGATGTCGACATTACAGTATTTCAAATAAAAAAAGTT
Source organism: uncultured Pelagibacteraceae bacterium (assembly GCA_902600635.1). Classification (GTDB taxonomy): domain Bacteria; phylum Pseudomonadota; class Alphaproteobacteria; order Pelagibacterales; family Pelagibacteraceae; genus Pelagibacter. The sequence continues at coordinate 1,594 of CACKKE010000002.1, forward strand.
ACACGATTTTAGAAGTTGCCAAAATGTTTAATACAAAGATTAAATTTTTAGATGCCAGAAAAGGCGAGAGATACGCATCTGCTTTAACAAATATGAATTTATCAAACAAAGTTTATAAAATATTTGGTAAAATTAGCCTCAAAAATTACATCAAAACCTTTGTTAATAAGCAAAAATAAAGACTTAAATAGTTTACATTAAAATTATTTTATGTATAAACCTCTTGCCGGTAATTATTGCGAAAGAGCCATACCCGATACCATTCCGAACTCGGAAGTCAAGCCTTTCTGCGCCGATGATACTTTGTCTTAAGGCATGGGAAAGTAGGACGTTGCCGGCATTTAATAGATGTTATGAAAATTAAAAGTTCACTAAAATCTTTGAAAAAAAGAGATCTAAATTCTAAACTTGTGAGAAGAAGAGGTAGAATTTACATAATTAACAAAACTAATCCAAAATTTAAAGCAAGACAAAAATAGTCAATATGGATAATGAAAGTCATAAAAATACATGGAATAATTTTACAAAATTTGTTCTGTGGGGAACTGTCGCTGTTATAATTGTATTAGTGTTAATGGCAATTTTCTTATTGTAAGTTTCTTTTTATGAGAATCGGATCTGTTTTAGAAAATCACGAAATCGAGAAAAGAATATCTATCACTCCTGATATTGTTAAAAAATATTCCTCATTAGGATTTGAAATTTTTTTATGTGAAAATTATGGTCGTCATATTGGGATTAATGATGATGAATATTCAAAATTAGGTGTAAAAATTTCAAAAGATAATCAAGAAATTTTAAATTCATCTGATATTCTTGTTCAGTTAGGGATGCTTACAGATAATCAAAGCTCAATATTAAAAGAAAATCAAATATTAATTGGAGTTTTAAATCCATATGAAAACAAAGATAAGCTAGAAAGTTTAGCTAATAAGAAAATTAATCTTTTTTCCCTAGATTTACTTCCAAGAATTACAAGAGCACAATCTATGGATATATTATCATCACAAGCAAATTTAGCTGGATATAAAGCTGTAATCGAGTCGTTTGCTAATTTTGAGAAGGCTATACCAATGATGATGACTGCAGCAGGGACAATACCTGCTGCTAAAGTTTTAGTAGTTGGTGCTGGAGTTGCAGGCCTACAAGCAATCGCGACAGCTAAAAGAATGGGTGCAATTGTATTTGCTACAGATGTAAGAATGGCCTCCAAAGAACAAGTTGAAAGTTTAGGTGGAAAATTTTTGACTGTAGAGGGATCAGAAAATCTTGAAACTGAAGGCGGATATGCAAAAGAAGCCTCGGAGGATTTTAAAAATAAACAAGAACAATTGTTAACTGAAACGTTAAAAAAGATTGATATTGTAATTTGCACAGCTTTAATTCCTGGAAAAAAAGCTCCAGTGATAATAAAAGAAAGTATGATAGGCAATATGCAACCCGGTTCAGTAATTTATGATTTAGCAGCAATTCAAGGAGGTAATACTGCTTTTACTGAGGTTAACAAAACTATTAATAAAAATGGTGTAAAAATAATGGGAGAAAGTAATATTTTAAATAAATTGCCAATTTCAGCATCTAGTTTGTATGCTAAGAATATGTTTAATTTTGTTGAAAATTTATTTGATAAAAAAAACAAAAAAATAAATATTAATCTTGAGGACGAAATAATAGATAAAACATTAATAAAATAATATGGAAATAGATCCTTTAATTTTTAGATTGAGCATTTTTATTCTCTCAATATTTGTCGGGTATTACGTTGTTTGGAGTGTTACTCCATCTTTGCACACACCTTTGATGTCAGTCACAAATGCAATTTCATCTGTGATTATTGTTGGAGCTATAATCGCAGGATTATCAGGAAATTCAGATAGTATATTTAATACATCAAGCATTTTTGGTTTTTTAGCTATAGCATTGGCTGCAATAAATATTTTTGGTGGGTTTCTTGTAACCCAAAGAATGTTAGCAATGTATAAAAAAAAGAAAAAAGATAAATAATGATATCAGCAAATTTATCAGCTATTTTTTATTTGATTTCTGGGGTCCTTTTTATTTTAGCATTAAGAGGATTGTCTTCTCCTGAAACCTCAAGGCAGGGTAACTTGTTTGGAATTTTAGGAATGATAATTGCAATAACTGTAACATTTTTATCAATCGGAAATTTTTCAACAGGGTTTATTTTTGTTTTACTATTTATTTTGATAGGAGGTTCAATTGGAGCATTTATAGCATATAGAATACCAATGACTGCAATGCCAGAACTTGTTGCTGGATTTCATAGTTTAGTTGGTTTGGCGGCTGTTTTTGTTGCGATTTCTGCTTTTCTAAATCCTGAAGCGTTTAATCTTGGAATTAGAGGAAACATTAAACTCGGTAGTTTGATTGAAATGTCAATTGGAGCAGCAGTTGGAGCAATAACCTTTTCTGGGTCTATAATTGCGTTTTTAAAACTTCAGGGAATTATGTCTGGCTCACCCATCGTTTTTAAGGGTCAACATCCTCTTAATGCAGTAATTCTAATTTCAATTGTTATTTTAATTTATTTATTATGTGCTTCACAATCATCGAATTTATTTTGGATATTATTGGCAGTTTCATTTCTAATTGGATTTCTTTTAATTATACCAATTGGTGGAGCAGACATGCCAGTAGTAATCTCAATGCTAAATTCATATTCAGGATGGGCTGCCGCAGGAATCGGATTCACACTTGAGAATACCGCATTGATAATCACTGGAGCACTCGTGGGTTCATCTGGGGCTATTTTATCATATATCATGTGCAAAGGTATGAATCGTTCATTCTTTAATGTTATTCTAGGAGGATTCGGAGCAACAGATGATAGTTCAGGCTCCATCAAAAAAGAGCAGAGACCAGTCAAAAGTGGAAATGCTGATGATGCAGCTTTCTTAATGAAAAATGCTTCATCAGTTATAATTGTTCCTGGTTACGGTATGGCTGTAGCTCAAGCTCAACATGCTTTAAGAGAGATGGTGGATACACTAAAAAAAAATGACATTAAAGTTTCATATGCAATTCATCCAGTTGCTGGAAGAATGCCTGGTCATATGAATGTTTTATTAGCTGAGGCTAATGTTCCATATGATGAGGTTTTTGAATTAGAGGAAATTAACAATGATTTTGCTAATGCAGATGTTGCATTTGTAATTGGCGCAAATGATGTGACAAACCCAGTTGCTAAAACTGACCCCCAAAGTCCAATTTACGGAATGCCTGTCTTAGATGTAGAAAAATGTAAATCTGTTTTATTTGTTAAAAGAAGCTTATCTCCAGGTTATGCAGGAATTGATAATGATTTGTTTTACAAAGAGAATACACTCATGCTATTTGCTGACGCAAAAAAAATGACTGAAGATATAACCAAAAACTTATAATTGAATTTGAATGAACACAAAAATATTTTGTGATATTGCAGATATTAAACTTATTAAAAAATTTGGTAGAAAAAAAATTGTAAAAGGCTTCACAACTAATCCAAGTCTCATGAGATTAGCTGGGGCGAAAGATTATCAGAAGTATTCCAAAAAAATCCTAAAAGTATGTAAAAAACCTATTTCATTTGAAGTTTTTGGTGATGATTATAATTCAATGAAAAAACAAGCATTGATAATAAATTCATGGGGTAAAAACGTTTATGTTAAAATACCAGTGATTAATTCAAAAGGTATTTTTATGGGAAAAATTATAAAGGAATTGAATAGAATGAATATCAAATTAAATATTACAGCCGTATATAATGCCCATCAAACAAAAAAAATAGTAAAATGTTTAAATAAAAATTCTAAAGTAATAATCTCAATTTTTGCTGGAAGGGCAGCTGACTCAGGTAAAGATCCCGTACCAGAATTTAAAAAAAAGTATTTCAATTTCTAAGAGTTATAAAAATATTGAGATTTTATGGGCAAGTGTGAGAGAACCGTACAATTATTTGCAAGCAAAGCAATTAGGCTGTCACATTATTACTGTCCCACCTAAAATAATTGAAAAAATTGAAAAATTTGGAAAATCTCTATCCAAACTTTCAATTGAAACAGTTAAAGGTTTTCTTAAAGATAGTAAAAAATCAAAATTTAAAATTTAAATTTATTTGGTAATGTGCACATTGTAAAAAAGGTTGAAGTCAATAAGTTTTATTCTAAAAGGCAAATAAAATTCTTTTATCTTATTTTTATAATGAAATTTAATTAGTGATTTTAATGCAAAAATTGAGTTTATATGTTCAGTTGCATTCATGTAATCGAACTCCTCCTCAGTTATTTGATAATTTTTTTTTATAGAAAAAAGCTTTAAATAAAGTCTTCCCAATCTGAAAAGAAGCCCTGGGTCTGTAGGTAATGATATAGATAAAATTCCACCTTGTTTGAGTTTGTCCATCATCTCAAATAAAAATTTTTCTGGAAAAGGTATGTGCTCTAAACAATGAGATATAATAATTCTGTCAAATGTTTCATTTGGGTAGGGGATATTTTTTCCATCATACTTTGAAACTTTTATTTTTGAATTAAACAAATTTTGATTAATTGCAAAATCAGAGGTTTCAATTATATGATATTCATCAAAATTGTGTTTTATATATTTTATGTGAGGAGCAGTACCAGCTCCTATTTCTAGAACTTTAGACATATTTTTTGGAAACTCTATTTTTTCAAGTTGTTCATGACAGTATCTCATAAACATTCCCATTAGACCTTTATATGCATGACTATTATATCTATTGTCTAGTTTTTTAAGTTGGTCCTTTTGAAACATTTTGCCTTGGTAGAATTATAATTTAAGTATAATTTGTTTAATCATAACTTATATTAATTTTAGTGAAAAAAAAATTTTTTTCTTATCAACAGATATTTCTTTTTGTTATTCCACTATCTTTTTGTTTTTATTTATTAGGTTATGATAATTTTAATTTTTCAAATCAGTCATGGTTAATAAATGGTGATTTAGCTCAATATCAATTGGGATGGAAATTTTATCGTGAGGATATTTGGAGATTCCCTTTAGGATTAAACCCCAATTATGGTATTTCAAATAGTAGTTCAATAGTTTATTCAGACTCAATTCCTTTATTTGCAATTTTTTTCAAGATTTTTAAAAGATTTTTAGCTGAAGATTTTCAGTATTTTTCATTTTGGATTTTTATATGTATATATCTACAAGCTTTATTAAGTTTTAAAATAATTTATTATTTTACAAAAAATACAACATATTCATTAATTTCCTCTTTATTTTTTATTTTTTCCACAGCTTTTATTTATAGATCAGGAATTCACTTAAGTTTAACGGCTCATTGGCTTATATTAGGGTATTTTTATATACAAATTTCAGCACCTAATTACAAAGATCTAAAAAAACATCTAATAATTTATCTATCTTTATCAATTCATTTTTATTTTAGTATAATTCTAATTGGTATTTTTTTTTTAGAAAAAATTTTTAAATTAAAAAAACTTACCATTAAGGATTTGGCAAGTTTACTTGCACTTACCATACTTTCCTTATTATTAATGTATGTGGTAGGTTACTTTACTATTGGTTTAGATGATGGATTAGGTTTTGGTTACGGAATTTACAATTTTAATTTAAACTCTTTTTTAAATCCTTTAGGTGAAAATTATGTAGATAAATTTAATTGGTCTCTTTTTTTACCAGCTTTAAATTTGCAAAATAGAGAAATAGAAGGTTTTAGTTATCTTGGTATATCTGGAGTTTTATTTCTGCTACTATACTTAAAATATCTATTTAGTGGAAAATCAAAAATTATTTTTTCAAAAGGATTAAATATTTTAATTTTTTTTATTTTTTTAATCATTGCAACATCAAATAATGTCAATCTGGGAAATCAAGACTTAATTACTTTTGAATTAAATAAATATCTTTATGGTATTTTTAGCTCTATAAGAGCAAGTGGAAGATTAATATGGCCTATTTATTATTTAATATTTATTGTAGGAATAGTCACTATATTCCAATATTCTTCTGTAAAAAAAAAAGAATTATTAATAATTAGCTTTTTAGCAATTTTTCAATTAATTGATTTAGCTCCTGGAATTACCAAATATTATTTTGGTAAACAATATGTAAATCAAAATCAAAATACTTTAAATGTAACAAACCAAATTAAAGGGTTATCGAAACAATTCAATAATATAAAACTTTTCAAACCCGATAATAATTCTAGTATATTTTTTTTATTAAATGAGCATATTTTAAACGAAAACTATAAAAGAACTGACGTTTCTTATTTAGCAAGAATTAATAGAGAAGAGATCGTAAATAAAGAATATAAAATAATAGAAGAATTGAATAACAAATCCTTAGATATTTTTAATGAAACTCTTTTTGTTTCTGACAATTATAATTTTATAAGAAATGTATATTATAATTTTAGAGAAAAATTAAAATACTATAAAGTTAATAGTTTATGGTTTGTTTCCAACAAAAAAATTTATAAATTGGAGGATCTTGAATACGATAATCAATTTCAATATAACAATATTCAAAGTTTAAGCACTAAAAAGCTTGGCTTAAAAAATTTTTTAGGATTTGGGTGGGAAAGTGATAATAACGATCAAATAATAATGAATGGTTATAAATCAACATTATTATTTGTTTCTGAAAGTAAAAATTGCGAAAGTAATAAAGAACTTAAATTAAGATTTAAGAAATATTTTGATCAACTAAAAGACCCTATAATTTTAAAAGTATTAATAAATGAAATTTTATATGAAAATATAAAAATTTCTGATGATTTTGACTATAAAGTCGATTTATCTAAAATATGTGAAAAAAATAATGAATTAAAAATTGATCTGATAGCTGAGAATCCCAAATCTTTATTTGACTTAAGGATAGGCTTAAATAGAAAAAAAAGATCAATTATATTAACTGATCTCGAAATAAGTAAATAATGATATCACAGGTTATATTTTTTTTTTAAAATAAATAAATTTTTCAACATTACTAAAGAGTCTATAAACAAATTAATTTTACTTCCATGTTTATGACACCATTCTACAGGTAACTCTTTTACTAAAATTTTTGATTTTTTAAGAAGAATTAAAATCTCCACATCATGTATATAACCATTTTCAGTTAATCTTTTGAAAATTTTTTTTGCAATATTTTTTTCATATAATTTGTATCCACATTGAGTATCCCTAATATTAAGTAAATCAGAGTCTAAAATTTTTCTTAGAATAATATTAAATATAAATCCAATAAACCTTCGATTTCTCTTTGCTTTTACTTTAGACTTTATAAGTAACCTACTTCCAAAATAAACTTTAAGTTTTTTTGAGATTAGCTTCCTTTTCTGCCAAATTTTAATTTGTTCAAATTTTACGGACAAATCTATATCTACCGTTATAATCCATTCATGCTTAGCTTTAGCAACACCTTTTTTTAGAGCAAAGCCTTTACCTTTATTATTTTTATAACTTATTAATCTTAGATCTATTTTTTTTTTATTTTTATTAATAAAATTTTTAATTAATAAAAAAGAATTATCATTACTACCATCATCTACAAAAATAATTCTATCTTATTTCTGTTTAAAAATTTAAATTCTTTTATTTCTTTAAATAAATTATTTAATCTTTTTTCTTCATTATAAAGAGGTAAAATTACTGATAAATTTTTTATCATTAGTATAATTATAAAAAAGTATACTCTTAAATAAAAGATGATTTATAATAAAATTGGTTGCGGGGGACGGATTTGAACCGCCGACCTTCAGGTTATGAGCCTGACGAGCTACCAGACTGCTCCACCCCGCGATATACTTAAATTCTATTTCTAAGTTTATTGAGTTTTTTTACTCTTTTAATGTTTTCTTGTAAAATTCTCTTCTTTTTTTCAGAGGGTTTTTCGTAAGTGTTTTTAAGTTTTATAATTTTAAAAAATCCATCACGTTGAAGTTTTCTTTTTAAAACTCTTAACGCTTGCTCAACATTATTGTCTTTAACTTCTATTTTAATAACAACCTCCAAAAAAAGAGGTTTGTTAACACTTTTAAAATTTTATGTCTATAATTTTTATATAATAATAAGGTCATTGACTCTTTTGGGCTTTTTCTCTCTCTTTTTTTTCTCTTTTTAATCTTCTTTGTGCTTTTTCATCTGCTTCAACCAAATCTTTTTGTGAAAAAAGACCAAGAGCTACTGGATCCTTAGAATTGAGATTATTAAAATTCCAATAACTTTTATTTCTGATTGACGAAACAGAATTTTTTGTCATTCCGATTAATTTAGCAATTTGTGAATCTTTTAATTGTGAATAGTGTTTAATTAACCATAAGGCAGAGTCTGGTTTATCCTGTCTTTTAGACAAAGGAATATATTTCTTATCTTTCTTTTCAGAAAAAGATATTTCGACATCCGTATTTTGTATTTGCAAAGGTCTGTTTTCATCTTCCGCTGACAGATTTATTTCATCTTTAGTCAGCTGACCAGCGATTATCGGATTATATCCTTTAATACCCTTTGCAACCTCTCCATCAGCTATCCCTTGGACTTCAACTACATGAAGTTTACAAAACTCTGCAATTTGTTTGAATGTTAACGTGGTATTCTCTACAAGCCATACAGCTGTAGCCATTGGCATTAATGGTGCATTAGACATTAATTATTTTTCACTCTTAAAGTTTTGAAATTTTTTATTGAATTTACTAATTCTACCTTTATCCATCAATTTTTGTTTTCCACCAGTCCATGCAGAATGAGATTTCGGATCGATTTCTAATTTAAGCAGATCACCTTCTTTTCCCCAAGTTGATTTTGTTTCAAACTGTGTCCCATCAGTCATCTCAACTTTTATAGAATGATAGTTCGGATGAATATTTTTTTTCATTTGGAGACTTATAACAAAAGTTTTTTTTAAAACAATTAAAAGTTACTTATTTTTTTGACAAATTTATCATTAATATTAGGGCTTGATGCTATCACGTTTAAATTATTATGATTATTAAGGTCAATATCATTAATCACACCACCTGCCTCCTTAATAATAATTAATCCAGCCGCTATATCCCAAAGATTTAAATTTGATTGACAATACCCATCATATCTTCCTGAGGCAACATAAGCCAAATCTAAAGCTGCACAACCTGACTTTCTAGTGGTAATTTCATTTATAGAATTATATTTTTTTCCACCTGTTGCAAACAAACATTCTGATAATTCATTTTTTTTTGAAACTCTAATTCTTTCGTTGTTAAAAAAAGCACCATTATCCTTGTCTGCGTAAAACATTTCATTTTTTATTGGATCAAAGATTAAACCAGTTTTAATTTCATCATTTGATAACAAACCGATCGAAATAGCAAAATGAGGTATTCCGTGTAAAAAATTTATGGTCCCATCTATTGGATCAATAATCCAAGTATTTTTAGTGTCTTTATTTTTTTTAAATCCAACTTCCTCACTCAAGATTGAAAAATTTGGTCTAGCTTTTTTTAATTCCTCTATGATTATTTTTTCTGCTTTCAAGTCTGCGTTGGTAACAAAATCTGAAGGTCCCTTTTTTTTTACCTGCAGTTTTTCTATTTCTCCAAAATCTCTAATTAATATTTTTGATGCTTTTTCAGAAGCTTTAATCATTATATTAAGAGTAGCAGAAATTGAATTCATAATTAATTTTTCTTTATATATTCAAGACTTCTTGTATCAATAACAACTTCATCTCCTGATTCAATAAAAGGAGGAACCTGAATATTTAAACCATTAGTTAATGTTGCTGGTTTATAAGATGAGGAGACAGTTTGTCCTTTTAAAGCAACATCAGTAGTTTCTATTTTACACACAACTTGTTTTGGTAAATCTACTGAAATAGGTAGTTCATTGTAAAAACTGACTGAAACTTCTAAATTTTCGGTTAATAATTTTCCCTTCTCACCAATTAGACTTTTTTTTATTTCAATTTGTTCAAAAGATTTTGGTTCCATAAAAAAATAATTATTTTCATCTTCATATAAATAGCTGAAATTCATTTCCTCTAGTGATGCTTTTTCCACAGTTTCACTTGATCTAAATCTTTCATTTAATTTAGTATTTTTGTTTAAACTTTTCATTTCAACTTGTGCAAATGCACCCCCTTTACCAGGTTTGACATGTTGAGTTTTTAGCACTTGCCATAAATCATTTTTATACTCTAGCAGCATACCCACTCTAATTTCTCCAGCATTTATTTTCATTTTAAAGTTTTAATTGCCTCTATTGGTTTCAATTTATTGTTATTCCAAATGTAGCCTGAAATAGCTAAAAAGTTTGCTTTATTCAATAAAAGATTTTTATAATTACTCGAATTAATGCCACCAATTGCAACCACAGGAGTTTTTGTGATTTTTTTGACTTTTCTTAGAAAATTGATTGAGGCTCTGTATTTAATTTTTTTAGTTTTCGAATTATTAAAAGCCCCTAGGGCTATGTAGTCAGCTTTATTTTTTACTGCAATTTTTGATAATTTTACAGAATTATGACAGGTAATACCTATTATCTTTTTGCCAATTAATTTTCTCGCTTTAGTAATATTCATATCTTTTTGACCCAAATGACAACCGTCAGCATTTAATTTTTTAGCAATAAAAACGTCATCATTAATTAGAAATTTGACATTAAATTTTTTACAAATTTTCTTAATTTTTTCACCGATGATTATTTTTTTTTTAAGAGTTTCTTTTTTAAGCCTTAATTGAAAAAAACTCACTTTTTTTTGTTGAAAAACCATAGTTAAATCTTGATAGAATGACTTATTAATTTTTGTTGGTGAAATGAGATAAATGAATTTTTTTTTATTAATTTTCAAGTTTTTTAGACCATTTACCCTGAGCAGCTAATGTATTCATTTTTGCTCTCTGGTTAAAAATTTTTTGGGTGCCTTCAATATTTCTTGTGTCTTGGGACCAAAATTTTAATGCACTCTGTTGAAGAGCCCGTCCATAAGAATAGCTCATAATAAAGTTTGTATTATTGTATTTACTTATTAAATTTAAATTTTCTGTTGCCTCTATTTCTGATTGACCACCAGATAAAAATGCTATTCCTGGTACCTCTGATGGGACAGAGTCTTTTAAGCATTTAAGAGTTAACTTTGCAACCTCTTCGTTTGATATTTTGCTTTTACATTTATTGCCAGCTAAAATCATGTTTGGCTTTAATATAATTCCTTTCAAATCAACTTTATGTAAGATTAATTCTTCAAAACATTTTTTTATTACTTCAGAAGTCTTTTCATAACATTCTTTTGCTGAATGCTCGCCATCCATTAAGACCTCAGGTTCAACAATTGGAACCATTTGACATTCTTGAACTAATGCAGAGTATCTAGCTAACGCATGTGCATTAGATTGAATTGAGAGTTTACTTGGATGCTCTTTTGATATGTTATAAACACCTCTCCATTTTGTAAACTTGGCTCCTAATTTATAGTATTCTTTTAATCTTTCTCTTAATCCATCCAAACCTTCAGTAATTTTTTCATTTGGTGAACCAGCTAAAACTTTTGCTCCAGTATCAACTTTTATACCTGGGATACTACCCATATTAGAAATTAATTCTGGGATATTATTTTTTTTTGAGGTTATTTGTTTTATTGTTTCATCGTATAAAATTACTCCTCCGATGTACTCGGTCATACCGGATGCACTAAACAATGTTTCTCTAAATAGTAAACGGTTTTCAGCTGTTGATTGAACTTTAACTGACTCTAATCTTTTAGTCATAGTAGCAGTACTCTCATCAGCTGCAAGAATACCTTTTCCATTGCTAAGTATTTTTAATGCTGTGATATTTAATTCAGACATATTAGTTTAAGGCTTTTATACCAGGTAACTCTTTTCCTTCAAGATATTCTAAAAATGCTCCACCGGCAGTTGAAACAAAGTTAAAATTTTCTATTAATTTAATTTTATTGATGAGAGCTATAGTATCTCCACCTCCTACAACTGAGTAAATTGAGTTATTTCTATATTTTTTTGTGATAGCTTTTGCAATATTGTAACTACCATTAGCAAAATTCGGATTTTCAAAATAACCTGCTGGTCCATTCCAAAGAACTGTTTTACTATTATCAATTATACCTTTTATTTTATCTAATGTCTTAGGACCAATATCCAAAATGATATCATCATTTTTGATATTATCTAATTCTTTAATTTGAGGTTCATCATTTAAATTTTTTCCAATCAAAACGTCCTCTGGGAAAATAATTTTACAAGAATGACTTTTTAAAGTTTCAAAAATCTCTTTGATCATCAGATCACAATTTTTCTCTCTAATTGATTTACCTATTTGGTTCCCTTTGTATTTAATAATGTTATTAGCCATTCCACCAACAATGATAATATTATCAAATTTGGATATTAAATTTTTGATTATTCCAATTTTTGTTGAAATTTTTGATCCCCCAATAATACAAGTAATCGGTTTTTTGATTTCTGTTGTAACTTTTTTTAATGCACTAATTTCTGTTTCCAACTGTAATCCAGCAAAAGAGGGAAGAAATTCAGTAATTTTACTCACAGAAGCGTGCGCTCTATGAGAGCAAGAAAAAGCATCGTTTACATATAAATCAGCGAGTTTAGCTAAATGTTGTGCAAAGTCAGTGTCATTTTTTTCTTCCTCTTTGTAAAATCTAATATTCTCTAAAAAAACTATTTGATCGTTTGGATCTTTAAATAAATCTTCTTTTTTTAATTTAAAAATATCTTCTTTTACTAATCTAATTTTTCTATTTATTTTTTTTTCAATATTTTCACAAATTGGTTTTAGTGAGAGATCTGTAATTACCTTACCTTTTGGCCGTCCTACGTGAGAAATTATTATGATTTTTGATTGTTCTTTTATTAAAAAATCTATGATTGGAATAATCTTATTTATTCTTGTTTCGTCAGTTATTGAGCCATTTTTTAATGGAACATTTAAATCCAATCTTAACAAAACTTTTTTTTTATTAAGATTTTTCTGGTCTTTTATACTATTCATTAAGAAGTCTTATGAAGGTATTCAGCTATATCACACATCCTATTTGAAAAACCCCATTCATTATCATACCACGCTGAGATTTTTCCCATATTTTTGCCAACAACATTTGTTAAACTTGCATCAATAATTGATGAGGCAGGATTATGATTAAAATCAATCGAAACAAGTTTTTCTTTTGTGATTTCAATAATTTTATTTTTTTTAGTAAAATCCTTAAACGCTGAATTTATTTTTTCAACACTCAAATCTTTTTTTGTACAGAACACAAATTCAATTAATGATACATTTGGGGTTGGTACTCTCATTGCTATGCCCTCTAATTTTCCTTTGAGGGAAGGAATTATTTCACCTATAGCTTTTGACGCACCAGTAGAAGTTGGTACAATTGATTGACTAGCAGATCTAGCTCTTCTAGGGTCTTTATGTGAATTATCTAAAATTCTTTGATCGCTGGTAAATGCATGTATGGTTGTCATAAAACCTTTTTCTATTCCGAAACTTTCATTTAAAATATGTGCGACTGGCGCTAGGCAATTTGTTGTGCAAGATGCAGCAGAAACAATCTTATCTTCTTTTTTTAATTCAGATTCATTTACCCCAAAGACTATAGTTTTATCTGCATCTTTACATGGAGCTGAGACAATCACTTTTTTCGCGCCATTATTAAGATGCGGTTGTAATTTATCTTTTGAATTAAATTTTCCTGTACACTCAAACACGTAATCAACACCATATTTTTTCCAATTAATATTATTCAAATCTGTTTCTTGACTAAAAGAAATTTTGTCTTTATTTACAATAAGATTATTTTCATCATAGCTTATATCAGCTTTAAATTTTCCATGAATTGAATCATATTTTAAAAGAGTCGAGCAAGTTTCAGAATTTGTTCTATTATTAATATGTATAATTTCTATTTTTTTATTTCTCTCGTAAATAGAGCGAAGAATCATTCTTCCTATTCTCCCCATTCCATTAATACCAATCTTTATTTTCATAATTTTTCTTTGATTCTTTTTACAATACTTTCGGAATTTAACTCGAAATGGTCATAAATTTTTTTATAAGGTGCGCTTTTTCCAAAGTCATTAATTCCAAAATTTAATCCATTTGTACCAGTATATTTTTTCCAATAACTCGTTTCAGAGGCCTCTATAGATACTACTAATTCTGTTTCGCCTAAAATTTTGTCTTTGTAATCTTCACTTTGATGATCAAATATTTTTTGACAGGGCATTGATATAATTTTGGAATAAATACCATCTGTGGCTAATTTATGACCCACATCACTTGCTAAACTTGTTTCAGACCCAGTTGCTAAAATTGTTACAATTATATTATTCCCAGTTCTAAAAACTTCATAAGCACCGAAAGACGATTTATTTTTGAGAGAATTTTCAAGTCTAATAGGATTGACACTTTGTCTAGTTAGTGAAATTACACTTGGAGTATTATTACTTTCAAGAGCTAACTGCCAACACTCAAAAGTTTCAATGGTATCAGAAGGTCTAAAAACATTTAAATTTGGAATAGATCTCAAACTTGTTAACTGTTCAATTGGCTGATGAGTCGGGCCATCCTCACCTAAGCCGATAGAGTCATGAGTAAAAACATATATAACTTGTTGTTTCATCATCGCCGCTAGTCTGATAGATGGTTTACAGTAGTCACTAAATATTAGAAAAGTTCCACCATAAGGAATTAGGCTACTGTGTAAGGCTATTCCATTCATTATTCCACACATCGCGTGCTCTCTTACTCCATAATGAATATAATTTCCTGAAAAATCCCCTGGTTTGATTATTTTATGATCTTTAGTTTTAGTATTATTTGATCCAGCTAAATCAGCCGAGCCCCCAATCAAAAATGGAAATTTTGCTATGATATTTAGAAATATTTCAGAGGATTTCCTTGTAGCAATTGGTTTTGTATTTTTAAAATATTCAATTTTTGCTTTTTCAATTAATTTTTTTAATGAGTGAAAATTTTTTTTTGAAACAGGGAATTTAAGTTCATATTTCTCAGATTTTTGTGAGGCTTTTTTTCCAATTTTTCTCCATTCATTTAATAATTCAGTCGGAATTTTAAATGGCTCATATTTCCATTTTAGTTTTTTTCTAACCAGTTTTATTTCTTCATCACCTAATGGACTTCCATGAGATGAAGCCTTACCACCTTTGTTTGGAGATCCATAACCGATTGTTGTTTTACATGAAATTGCGATAGGTTTTTTTGATTTTTGTGCTTTTTTTAAAGCTTTAGATATTTCTTTAAAATCATGACCATTAATTCTTAAGTAGTCCCATCCATAGCTCTTAAATCTTTTTTCGTGATCGTCTGAAACAGCTAAATTAGTGGGACCATCAATTGATATAGAATTATTATCAAATAATAAAATAAGATTCTTTAATTTCAAATGTCCAGCTAAGCTTAATGCTTCGTGACTAATACCTTCCATTAAGCATCCGTCGCCAGCAATAACATAAGTTTTATGATTGATCCTTTTTTTCCCTAATTGTTTTTTTAAAATTTCCTCTGATATTGCAAACCCAACTGCGTTTGAGACTCCTTGTCCTAATGGACCTGTAGTGGTTTCAATACCAGTATTTGGATGATATTCAGGATGCCCAGCACATATGGACTCTAATTGTCTAAAATTTTTAATATCATTTAAAGAAACACTTTTGTAACCAGTTAAATAAAGAAGAGAGTAAAGCAACATTGATCCATGCCCAGCAGAAAGAACAAATCTATCTCTATTAATCCAGCTAGGATTTTTTGGATTAAATTTTAAAAAATCTTTAAAAAGCACTGTAGCAACATCCGCCATTCCCATTGGCATCCCAGGGTGACCTGAGTTTGCTTTTTGAACAGCATCAATTGAGAGAAATCTAATACAATTTGCTAATTCTTTATAAAATTTACTCAAATTTATCCTGTCTAGACTTAGAAGATTCTATTTAATAATATAAACATATATATATGAATTCTATTCTTGAAAAAGAAAAAAAGCTTAATATCGCATTGGCGAAACTAAAAAATTTAAACCTAGAGGATCCAGATATAAAAAAAAATATTGAAATTCTTGGAGAGCAAAAAAATCAATTAGAAATTGAAAAATATGAATTAGAGAAAAAGTATAAAACTTTAGCAGACGAACATGATAATTTATCAAGAAAACTAGAGGAATTACAAAATAGAGAAAAAATTGAAGAAAAAAAAAGATTAGAATTTTCGGAAAAAATAGATGAATTAAATCAAGAAACCAATACTTTAATGGATGAAATCGATAAATGGCAAACGTAAGAATAAAATTCAATGGCAAAGAGTTTTTGTTGTCATGTGATGATGGACAAGAAGAACATCTTGAGGAATTATTAATACAAATTAATCAAAAGTTTAACGACTTAAAAAATGATTTAGGAAATATTGGTGAAAATAAACTTTTGCTGATTACTGCAGTTAAAGTGATGGATGAATATCATGAAACCAAAAAAAAAGTTGAACAGAAAAAAATTGAAATAAAAGAGCTTTCAAATAAATTTAGAGAATTAAAATCATTAGTCTATGAATACAGAGATAGAAAAGAGGAAGAAATTAAAAATTTGAATAAAAATCATGTTGAATTAAAAGATGAAATTGAGCTTAATCAAAAACATTATGAAAAATTAATTGATACTGCTGCAGATGAGATCTCAAATTTCGTAGAAAAAGCAAGTATAGATAAAATATCTTAATAGAACTTTGTGAACAAATCTCAAATTAGAAAAAAAATCTTAAAAATAAGAACACAAAAAAAAATTAAAAAATTCACTTTTAATTTTGATTTAATTTTGAATATTTTAAAAAGAAAAAAGGTTCTAGGTAAAATAATTGGTGGCTATTACCCATATAATTATGAAATAGACATTTTACAAATTTTAGAAAAATTTGAAAAGAAAAAATTTACTATAACATTGCCAAAAATAAAGAAAAACTCGCAAATGAACTTCTTTCAATGGTCAACAAATGATCCTTTAGTTATAAATAAATTTGGAATACCAGAACCAATTTCAAAAATGGTAAAATATCCAGATGTTTTGTTAGTGCCTCTTGTAGCGTTTGACAAAAATTTTCACAGGATTGGTTACGGTGGAGGATTTTACGATAGGTATATAAACAAAATTAGAAAACGAAAAAAAGTGCTAACAATTGGATTTGCTTACTCTTTTCAAAAAGTAAAAAAAATACCAACTAATAATTATGATATTAGGTTAGATTTTATTATAACAAACAAATAATTTTTTATGAAAATTTTATTTTTAGGTGATGTTGTTGGACTATCTGGATGCAGAAAGATAACTAATGATCTATCAGGTCAGATTAAAAAAAAAGATATCGATTTTGTAATTATAAATGGTGAGAATGCTGATGATACTGGTGTTGGTTTAACCAAAGAAATTTGTCAAAATTTTTTTGATAACGGAGTTGATGTTATTACAACTGGAAATCATGTTTGGGATCAAAAAGATATAATGAATTTTATTGATAAAGAGAACAGATTGTTAAGACCAAAAAATCTATTTGAACCTGCTCCTGGTAGAGGATTTGAGATTTATAAAACAAAAAAAAATTACAAAATAGGAGTTTTAAATTTAATGGGAAATGTCTTTATGAAGAAGTGTGATGATGTTTTTAAAATTTCAAAAGATTTTTTAGCAAAATATAACTTGAAAAAAGATTATGATTTTTTGATTGTTGATTTCCATGGAGAGATTACGAGTGAAAAAAATGCTATTGGTCATTATTTTGATGGAAAAGCAACACTTGTTATTGGAACTCACACTCACATACCTACTAATGATGCAAGAGTTTTAAAAAATGGCACTGCTTACCAAACAGATGCAGGAATGTGTGGAGATTATGATTCAGTTATAGGTATGAATAAAGATAATTCTATCAATAGATTTATGAAAAAGGATTCGATTAAACATTTTCCAGCTATTGGAGAAGCTTCTTTGAGTGGAGTTATAGTAAATTGTAATTTAGAAACTGGCTTAGCAGATAGTATAGAAAGTTATATATTTGGAGGTCTTTTAAAAAATACTTAATTTTTTATGGCAGGACATTCTCATTGGGCAGGTATAAAACACAAAAAAGGTAAAGCCGATAAACTAAGATCAAAAATCTTTTCAAAACTATCTAAGGAGATTACTGTAGCTGCTAAACTAGGGGATAAAGATCCAGCTATGAACCCAAGATTGCGTTCGGCAGTACAAGCTGCTAGGTCAGCAAATATGCCTAAAGATAATATAGCTAGAGCTATAGATAAGTCTTCAATGAGTAGTCAGTTAAATTTTGAAAATTTGAGATATGAAGGTTTTGGGCCTGATAGAGTTGCTGTTATAGTTGAGACTTTGACTGATAATAAAAATAGAACTGCTTCAAATATAAGAACAATTTTTCAAAAATCAGGAGGAAGTTTAGGAACTCAAGGTTCAGCATCACATAATTTTGCTCAATTAGGTGTAATTAAAATTGATAAAAAAGAGATTTCAGATGAGGATATTTTAGAACTTGCTATTGAGGCTGGTGCAAATGAGTGTAAATCGGATGAAGAATTTCATGAGATACAGTGTTCAACAAATGATATTTACAATGTTAAAAAAGAGTTGGAAAAAAAAATAAGTAATTTTATTTCGACAGGGATAGAGTGGGTGCCTTTAAATGCTGTAGAAATTTCAGAAGAAAAAAAAAAGGAATTGATTAGTTTTTTTGAGACATTAGAAAATGATGACGATGTACAAAATATTTATTCAAATGTTAAATTTTCAAACTAGATACAGGACATGCTTATAATTGGTATAGATCCAGGTATTTCGGGCTCAATTTGTTTTTTTGAAGATGGAAAAATTATAGAAGTAATTGAAATGCCAGTGATGACAGAGGGTAAAAAAAATAAAAAACAAGTTAATGGTTCTCAAATTTACAACGAATTTCTAAAGAGAATTAATAATAAAGATGATGATATTAGAGTTGTGATAGAACAAGTTTCTGCAATGCCAGGACAAGGTGTAACTAGTATGTTTAATTTTGGTCAGTCTTATGGGATTTTAAAAGGAATATGTTCTGCAATGCAGCTACCAATGTTTTTCGTAAGACCAGCTAAATGGAAAAAATATTTTAACTTAATTAATTCTCAAAAAGATGCCAGCAGAACAAGAGCAATTGAAATATTTCCTTATTTTTCAACACAACTTTCAAAAAAAAAAGACTCTAACAAAGCTGATGCTATTCTAATTGCAAGTTTTTACTATGAAACTCACCAAAAAGAGGATTAATCGCAGATTTTTGAAGTCAAATTCATGACACATTTAAGTGTGAGAAGACCCTATGGAAGCTGATATTTCATCACAAGCAGTCGGACTTGCATCGAGCGCTGACTTTTCACTTATGAACTTATTCATAAGGGCGGATATAATTGTAAAATCAGTAATTATCATTCTTATTGCATGCTCAGTTTATTCATGGGCAGTAATCATTGAAAAATTTAAATTATTTAAAAAAATAAATCAAAGTTCAGAAGAATTTGAAACAAAGTTTTGGAACTCTAAATCTGCAGAGTCTTTTTACAATAATCTTCCAGGAAATATAAATGATCCAATGGCTCTTATTTTTAAAGATGCTATGCAAAATCTTCTTAAAAGAAGATCTAAAACAGATTTGAATGCTAGAATGACTTCAATGTTAGAAACAGGAATAGAAAAACAAATGTCTAAAATTACAAAGGGATTTACCTTTTTAGCAACTGTGGGATCAACCGCACCCTTTATAGGATTATTTGGGACTGTTTGGGGTATAATGAATTCTTTTCAATCTATCGCAATTTCAAGGAATACTAGTTTAGCGATTGTAGCACCTGGAATTGCAGAAGCTCTTTTTGCTACAGCATTAGGTTTATTGGCAGCTATTCCTGCGGTAATAGCATACAACAAATTTAATAACGACTCCTTAAAATATTCGCAAAAATTAGAAAACTTTTCTAAAAGATTTTTAACAATTATCTAGAATGGCATTTAAGTTTAATCGTTCATCAAAAGAACCAATGAGTGAAATTAATGTAACACCATTCGTAGATGTGATGTTAGTATTATTGATTATCTTTATGGTCACAGCACCTCTTTTGACAGTAGGAGTTCAAGTTGATTTACCAGAAAGTTCAGCAGACTCCCTTCCAGAGGAGCAAGAACCTTTAACTTTGACAATAAATTCAAAGGGTGAAATTTTTATACAAGAGTCAAAAGTTGAATATGAAAAAATTATCGCAAAAGTGTTAGCAGTCTCAAAAAATCGGACTGATACAAGAATTTATGTAAGAGGGGATAAAACTATTAATTACGGCAGAGTTCTTGAAATAATGGGGTTACTATCAGGTTCAGGATTTACAAAAGTAGCTTTAATTTCAGAACCATATAAAGAAAGGTAATTTTTTTGTGAATAGGAATATCGTAATTTCCTCTGTTCTACACCTATTTATTATTTTTTTAACAGCAATGAGTCTCCCTTTTTTAGCAAAAAAACCAATTGATCTACCTCCAATTGTTTCAGTAGAATTAATTCAAATTACTGAAAAAACAAATATTCCATTTGCACCAAAGGCGAAAAAAATAATTGAAAAAGTGAAAGAAAAAGAAAAAAAATTAGTATCAGAACAAGCTCCACCTAAAAAAGTTAAGAAAATAAAGCCTGATGCTGTTCCAATGCCAGAGGACAAAGTAAAAAAAGTTGAAAAAATAAAAGAGGATAAACAAAACCCTGAAAAAATTGATAATGAAGTAAAGCAAGTTTCTGAATTTGAAAAAGAGGAATTATTTGATCCAAACAATATTGCAGCTCTAATTGATAAATCTAAAGAGAGTAAAGCAGAGACTTTAAAAAAAAATCCAGATTTAAGCCAAGACCAAAATAAAAATTTTGAGAATACTGGGTTGTCATTAAGTGAAGAAGATGCGTTAAAAGCGCAAATTTTTGGATGTTGGAGTATTCCGCTCGGATTACCATATAATGAGAATTTACTTGTCAGAATAAAACTTGAATTAAAACCAGATGGATCAGTGATTAAGTCTGAAATTTTAGATCATGCTAGGATGAATAAACCAGGGCAGGGATTTTATAAAGTATTAGCAGAAAGTGCTTTAAGAGCCATCAAATTGTGTCAGCCTTTAAGAGTTCCTAGCACTGGCTATGAAAGATGGAAGGAATTGCAATTAAATTTTGATGCAAGAGAAATGTTAGAGGGTTAGTATAGAAAATAAAAAAATGAAAAAATTTTTAATTACTTTAATTATAATACTAATACCAGTTAAATCATTTAGTTTAATAGAGGTTGATATAACAAGAGGTAATTTAAACCCATTGCCTATAGCAGTTTCTCCATTATCTATTGACGAGGAGTCTAGAAAAAATTTTGAAAATATTCTTAAAAAGAAAAATATTGGTTCAGAAATATCTTCAATTGTAGAAAATAATTTAAAAGTTTCAGGTTTATTTAATCCATTAAATAAAGATGCGTTTTTACAAGAACCAGATATTGCAAATTTAAAGCCTAGATTTGAAGATTGGAACTTAATTAAAGCTCAGGCTTTGATTACCGGAAAAGTTAGTTATGTGGAAGAAAAACTAAGAGTAGAATTTAGATTGTGGGATGTGCTTGCAGGTAAGGAGATGATGGCTCTAGCATTCACAACTGTTCCAAATAATTGGAGACGAGTTGGTCATATAATTACAGATAAGGTTTATGAAAGATTGACTGGTGAAAAAGGTTATTTTGATACTAGAATAATATATGTTGCAGAAGAGGGACCTAAAACTCAAAGAGTAAAAAAATTAGCTATCATGGACCAAGATGGTGCTAACAATAAATTTTTAACATTAGGAAATGAACTTGTTTTAACGCCAAGATTTAATCCAACAAGTCAATTAGTAACTTATCTTTCATACTTTAGAAATTTACCAAGAGTTTATTTATTGGATATTGAAACAGGAACTCAAGAAGTTGTAGGAGATTTTCCTGGTATGACTTTTGCACCAAGATTTTCTCCAGATGGAAAAAAAATAATTATGAGTTTTGCTAAGGATGGTAATTCTGAAATTTACACAATGGATTTAGAGAATAGAATAGTGGAAAAAATCACAAATCATCCATCTATAGATACATCACCTTCATATTCTCCAGACGGAAAATTTATTTCTTTCAACTCTGACAGAAGTGGTTATCAACAAATTTATGTAATGAAGAGTGATGGAAGTAATGTTAAAAGAATATCTTTTGGTAAAGGAATTTATGGCACTCCAGTTTGGTCTCCAAGGGGAGATCTAATCGCATTTACAAAATTACATAAAGGAAAATTTTATATAGGTGTAATGAGAACTGATGGAAGCGGCGAAAGATTATTAACTGAAAATTTTTATCAAGAAGCTCCATCCTGGTCACCCAATGGTAGAGTACTGATTTTTTATAGGGAGACAAAAACAGATTCTAAAGGAAAGGGTTTTTCTGCAAAATTATGGTCTATAGATTTAACGGGCTATAATGAGAGACAGGTTCCTACTCCAACTGATGGATCAGACCCATCATGGTCATCTTTATTAAGTAATTGATAATTAATTCGCTTGATTTTTAGCCTTGAAAGATCTAATTAGTTGTGAAAAACTAAGATTAAAGAAATATTGATCAAGGAGTAATAATGAAATTAAGCAAAATTCTAAAAAATGGATTTTTAATAGTAGTTGCGTGTTTAGCACTATCTGCATGTGCTACATCAAAAAAAACTACAGGGCAAATGCAAGGTGATGTTTATACTGGAACAGACACAGTTGAATACTTAGCTTCCGGTGTTCCTGATAGGGTATTTTTTGCAACTAATGAGTCAGTGTTAACTACAGCATCTAGAGAAACTCTTAGAAAGCAAGCTGCGTGGTTAAGAAAAAATTCTAAGATTACAATTGTTTTAGAGGGACATGCTGACGAAAGAGGAACAAGAGAGTATAACTTAGCATTAGGTGAAAGAAGAGCTAATGCAGCTAAAGATTACTTAATGACTTACGGAATATCTTCTGACAGAATTTCAGTTTTAAGTTATGGTAAAGAAAGACCTGTAGACTCAGGGTCCAACCCGTTAGCTTGGTCAAAAAATAGAAGATCAGTTACAGTTAAAGCGAATTAAATAATAAATTAATATATTAAGACCTCTTAAATTATAATGATTTAAGAGGTCTTTTTTTTGCCATTATTTTAGAGATAACCTATTCAGATGAAGTACATCAAAGTATTATTGAAATATAAAACTTTTCTGATATTTAATTTTTTATTTTGTTTTCCCTCTTTCGCCGACAATCATAATATTTACGATACACTAGAGATTATTAAAAAAGATTTAAAAACTCTCGAAAAAGCAGTCTATTCAAATTCTAGTGAATTTAATAATACGAATTCAACATCAACAAGTATTGATAATAATTCAGAGGACGTACTCACAAGACACCTGTTGAAATTATCTGAAATTGAAAATCAATTTCAGGAACTTACTAATAAATTTGAGGAAATAAATTTTAAACTAGATAAGTTATCGAATAGACTTTCAAAAGTTCAATCGGATAATCAACTAAGATTCCAAGATTTAGAAACTGCCTTATCTAATGGTGAAGCTATAAATCTGACTTCAAAAAAAGGCTTAGAGTCACAATCAGAAATTTTACCAGGCTCATCTCAACCACAAGATTTAGGTTCCATATCTTATAAAGATAATTCTACAAGCGATACGTCTCAAAAAATTCAATCAGTTGAAACTACAGCAACAATCGTTACTGAGACGTTTCAAGCAGAGGAAAAAATTTTACCAGATGTTTCAGCATCAGAGCAGTATGAGTTTGCAACAAGTTTTTTAAAAGTTGGAGATTACCCTACCGCTGAAAGAGCATTTAGAGAATTTGTAATTTCAAATCCAGATCATAAGTTGGCAGGAAATGCACAATACTGGTATGCTGAAACATTTAGAATTAGACAGTTATATACTGATGCTGCATCAGCTTATTTAGAAGGTTATCAAAAATACCCAAAAGGAGAAAAAGCTCCTATTAATTTGTTAAAGCTAGGTGTATCAATGATACAAATTGGAGAAAAAGATCAAGGCTGTAAAATGATAAGTGGTGTTGAAAAACAATACCCAGATGCAAATCAGTCTGTTATTCAAAAAGCAAAGTATGAGTCTCAAAAATTTGAGTGTAAGAAAAAAAATTCCTAACATTTATAAATCAAGACTTTTAAATCAAAGAGTTAACAAAATTTTTAAAAAATTTGAGAAGTCATTTAAAATAGATACTAATTTCATAGTTGCTGTATCTGGGGGGGCTGATAGTTTGGCTTTAGCTTTTTTAACAAAAGTATATGCTTTAAAAAAAAACTTAAGTCCAAGATATTTTATTGTAGATCACAAACTTAGAAAAGAGTCTACTTATGAGGCTCAAAAAGTAAAAAGAGTTCTTAAATCTTTAAAAATCGATACTCAAGTTCTTACCTGGAAAGGGAAAAAACCTATAAGCAATATTCAATCATTAGCTCGGAGCAAGAGATATGAGCTTTTATTCTCTAAATGTAAGAAACTTCAAATCAGCAACTTAGTTTTAGGTCATCATTTAGATGATTTAATTGAAAACTTTTTTCTGAGAATGGCCAGGGGAAGTGGTTTAAAAGGACTTGTATCACTTGGTACAAATACTCAAATTGAAAATATCAATTTAATTAGACCTTTGATGAAATTTGAAAAAAAAGATTTAATATTTTTATCTAAATTTATTTTTAATTTTCATGTAGATGATCCCTCTAATCATGATACTAAATTCAATAGAATTAAAGTAAGAAACTTAATAAAGGATTTTGAGGATTTCGGGCTCGACAAGAAAAAATTTCAATTAACAATAGAAAATTTAAAAGAATCTGATCAATCATTAAAGTTTTACATTGAGAAGAATAAGAGGGAGAACTCAATTTTAAATTATAGAAAAGATGAACTTATATTAAAAGAAAATTTTTTTGAGAATTCACATGAAGTCATTTTTAGGTCTTTTTCAGATCTAATTCATTTAATAGGAAAAAAGCCAAATTTTGTCAGAGGTAAAAAAATAGAGAATATTTTGAAAAAAATTAAAGAGCATAGACTTAGAAAAGAAACTTTAGGAGGATGCGTCATTAAGATGGTAAATCACACTGTGATTTTGACAAAAGAAGGGTAAAAATAGACTTGTTAAATTTATAATAATTCTTATCTTATAGCCATGAATCTTAAAAACTTAGCAATGTGGGCAATAATCGTTTTTTTAACGATTGGTCTTTACAATATGTTCAAGAATCCTCAATCAAATATTAGAAGTTCTAATGAGGTAATTTTCTCAGAATTTTTGGAGTCTGTAGAGCAAGGTGAGGTATTAAAAGTTGAGATTCAAGGAAACAATATAAATGGTGTTTACGCAAATGGGAAAAGTTTTAAAACTTATTCACCAAATGATCCTAATTTAATAGAAAAACTTTCAGAGAAGGGTGTAAGTATATCTGCAGCACCTATAGAAGAAAAGATGCCTTCATTATTTGGTGTACTACTTTCATGGTTTCCAATGTTATTATTAATCGCAGTTTGGATTTTCTTTATGAGGCAAATGCAAGGTGGAAAAGGCGGAGCAATGGGCTTTGGAAGATCTAAGGCAAAGATGATGAATGAAATGAAAGGCAAAGTAACCTTTAATGATGTTGCAGGAGTAGAGGAAGCTAAAGAGGAAGTTGAGGAAATTGTTGAGTTCTTAAAAGATCCAAAAAAATTTAGTAGATTAGGTGGAAAAATACCTAGAGGTGCACTTCTAGTTGGTCCTCCAGGAACAGGAAAAACTTTATTAGCCAGAGCAATTGCTGGTGAAGCAGGCGTTCCTTTCTTTACTATCTCTGGATCAGATTTCGTAGAGATGTTCGTTGGTGTGGGAGCTTCAAGAGTGAGAGACATGTTTGAGCAAGGAAAAAAAAATTCGCCTTGTATAATTTTTATTGATGAAATTGATGCTGTGGGAAGAAGTCGAGGTGCAGGTCTAGGAGGAGGAAATGATGAAAGAGAACAAACTCTTAATCAGCTTCTTGTTGAGATGGATGGTTTTGATACTAATGAAGGTGTTATAATAATTGCAGCAACTAACAGGCCTGATGTTCTTGATCCTGCATTATTAAGACCAGGAAGATTTGATAGACAAGTTGTAGTTTCTAACCCAGACATAATTGGGAGAGAAAAAATCCTAAAAGTACATGTTAAAAAGATTAAGATGGCTCCTGATGTAAATTTGAGAACTATAGCAAGAGGAACTCCTGGATTTTCGGGTGCTGATCTAGCTAATTTAGTTAATGAGTCTGCATTATTAGCAGCTAGAAAAAATAAAAGAATTGTTACTTTAAATGAATTCGAGGAAGCAAAGGATAAAGTAATGATGGGAGCTGAAAGAAGATCAATGGTTATGACGGAAGATGAGAAAAAATTGACAGCATATCATGAAGGTGGACATGCTTTAGTTTCGTTTAATATGCCTAGTTACGACCCAATACATAAAGCAACAATTATACCAAGAGGTCGAGCTTTAGGGATGGTGATGAATTTACCTGAAAGAGACAAACATGGTCATTCAATAAAATATTTGAAAGCAAGATTAGCAGTCTGTTTTGGTGGAAGAGTGGCAGAGGAAGTAATTTTTGGAAAAGATAATATTTCAACGGGTGCAGGTGGAGGAAGTGGTTCAGATATAAATCAAGCGACTCAACTTGCAAGAGCCATGGTTACAAAATACGGGATGAGCGAAGAAATGGGTCCAGTTGAATATGGTGAAAATCAAGAAGAAGTTTTCTTAGGAAGATCTGTAACTCAAACACAATCAGTTTCAGAGGAAGTGGCTCAAAAGATAGATAAAGAAATAAGAAAATTAGTTGATGAAGGTTATAATAAAGCTAGGGAAATATTAACTGAAAAAATTGATGATCTACATAAAATTGCAAAAGCTCTTATGACATATGAAACATTAACAGGCGAAGAAATAGAAAATATAATTACTAAAAATATATACCCAGCTGATAAACAAGATCTGAAAGTTGACGATGATAAGAGCTCTGCTTTAGGTGCTATGGGACTTAAACCTAAAATTGTTCATTAATCTTAATGTTAAGACATTACACAAGATTGTGTAATTTCTACTATGGAAATAGCTCAAAAAAATTAGTTAATAAAAATAAAACTATACCACTTAACGGAATTAAAGAAATTTCATTTGATCAAATAGAGATAATAACAAGAAATTCAAAAAAAAAGATATTTGTTAATCAAATAAAATATTTACCTAAATTAATTAGGAGAAAAATTAATTCCGATTTAAAAAAGATTAAATCAAAAAAAAAAAATTTTTCAAATTTAAATTTTCGTAAAATACCTAATATTATGGGTGTCTTAAATTTGACACCTGATAGTTTCTCAGATGGTGGGAAATTTAATTCAAAAAAAAAGGGGATTAATCATGCGATTGATTTAATTAATAGTGGTGCAAATTTGATTGATGTTGGTGGTGAGTCCACACGTCCAGGGTCAAAAGTAATTAAAGAAAATTTAGAATGGCAAAGAATTAATAAAATTTTAAAATCATTAATCAAAAAAAGAATACCGATTTCTTTAGATACTAGAAAGTCTCAAATAATGAGTAAAGGAATAAATTTAGGTATCAAATTAATTAATGATGTTTCAGGACTAGAATTTGATACTGAAACTTTAAATATATTGAAAAAATATAAAGTACCATTTGTAATTCAGCACTCACAAGGAACTCCGGATAAAATGCAAAAAAACCCAAGGTATAAAAATGAATTACTAGACATATATGATTTTTTTGAAAAAAAAATAAAACTTTTAAGATCGAAGGGTATTAAACATGATAAAATTATTCTAGATCCCGGTATAGGTTTTGGAAAAAATTTGAAACATAATATGAGTTTGATACGCAATATTTCTATTTTTCATTCTCTTGGTTTTCCTATACTTGTAGGCAATTCAAGAAAAAGATTTATTAAGGAGTTATCTGGAAAAAATGATAGTAAATTAAGAAATGGGGGAACAATAGCATCATCAATATATCTTATGATGCAAGGTGTTCAAATTTTAAGAATTCATGATGTTAATGAAACAATACAAGGCTTAAAGATCTTTAAGAACATAATAAATAATTAATGACAAAAAAATATTTTGGTACTGATGGTATTAGGGGGGCTATCAATAGTGATAATATTAATGGAGACATGTTTTTCAAATTTGGTTTAGCGAGCGGAACATATTTTAAATCTCAAAAAAAAAAGAGACAAACTGCAATAATAGCAAAAGATACAAGATTATCTGGATACACTTTAGAACCAGCACTCGTATCAGGATTGGCATCAGCAGGCATGCATGTATATACTCTAGGACCTTTACCCACAAATGGATTAGCGATGCTCACAAAAGCTATGAGGGCAAATATGGGAATTATGATTACAGCTTCTCACAATCCTCATAATGATAATGGATTAAAACTATTTGGGCCTGATGGCATGAAACTATCAGACAAAATTGAAAAAAAAATTGAAAGTTTAATTGATAAAAAAATTATCAAAAATCTCTCGAAGCCTGAAAAATTAGGTAGAGTAAAAAGATTGGAGACAGGTACAATTGATTACATCAAGATATTAAAAAAAAATTTTACAAAAGAATTTAATTTAAGAGGACTTAGAATTGTAATTGATTGTGCAAATGGAGCAGGGTACAAAGCTGGTCCAGAACTACTAAAGTCTTTGGGAGCTAAGGTGATTGCAATAGGAGTTAATCCTAATGGATTAAATATAAACAAAAATTGTGGCTCTACATTTCCTGAAAAGATAAAATCTGCAGTTAAAAAGCATAAGGCTCATTTAGGTATTTCACTAGATGGTGATGCAGATAGGATAATTATGTGTGACGAAAAAAGTAACATTATAGATGGTGATCAAATTATCGCTGCACTAGCTACAAGGTGGAAAAATAAAAAAATGTTAAAAGGTGGGGTAGTTGGAACATTAATGTCCAATTACGGCCTTGAAAAATATTTTAAAAAAAAAGGTATTAAATTTATACGTGCTAATGTTGGTGATAGATACGTAAAAGAGGCAATGCAAAAAAATAAGTTTAATTTAGGTGGAGAACAATCAGGACATATTATTCTAGGTAAATTTGCAACTACAGGAGATGGTTTACTTGTTGCCCTGGAGTCCTTATTTGCTCTTAGAAAGGGAAAAAGAGCCAGCGAATTTTTTGAAAACTTTAATAAAACACCACAATTACTTAAAAATATTGAAGTGAAAGATAAAAACATAATTAACAAACCTGAAATTAAGAAATCTATTAAGTTAGCTTCAAAATTAATTAAAGGTAAAGGTAGAATTCTTGTAAGAAAATCGGGAACAGAGTCAAAAATAAGAATTATGGGAGAAAGTGAAAATAAAAGACTTCTCGTTAAATGTGTTAATATAATTTTGAAAAAAATTAGATAATTTGAAAATAAAATCAAAAATTTTAATCATAGCAGGATCTGACTCATCAGGTGGTGCAGGAATTCAGGCAGACATTAAAACTGCTACCAGTCTAGGTGTATATTCTATGACGGCAGTAACTGCAGTTACAGTTCAAAATACAAAAGGTGTGAAATCAGTAATATCCATTCCACCAAATGAAATTTATAATCAAATAATTTATACTATTAAAGACATAAGGCCCAATGCTATTAAAATTGGAATGCTTCATTCTACAAGAGTAATAGATAAGGTACTAAGATCTTTGAATGAAATGAAAGTTAAAAAAATTATTTTAGATCCAGTGATGATAGCCAAAGGTGGTTCTAAGCTTATTACTGACTCAGCCGTAAAATTGATGAAAAATAAATTATTAAATAAAGTATCTTTAGTTACACCTAATATTCCTGAAGCTGAAATTTTAACTGGTATCAAAATAAAGAATCAAAATGATATGATTCTTGCTGCAAATGAATTCATAAAACTGGGTGTACCAAATATATTAATAAAAGGAGGTCATTTAAAATCAAAAAAGGTACATGATATATTTGTTAACAAAAAAGAAATTAAAGTATTTTCAAATAGAAGATTTAATACTAAAAATACTCATGGTACAGGCTGTACGCTATCAACTGCAATTACTTCTTTTTTTTCATGTGGAAAAACTCTAAAGAGATCTTGTGAGTTAGGAGTTAAATATGTAAATTCTGCAATATTAACAAACCCTAAAATTGGTATAGGACATGGTCCGATAAATCATTTAAATTCAATTGAGTTAAAAAAAATATACAAATAATGAAAAATGTTGCAGTAGTTGGTTCGCAGTGGGGAGATGAAGGAAAAGGAAAAATTGTAGATTGGCTTTCAGAACAAGCTGATGTTGTAATCAGATTTCAAGGCGGTCATAACGCTGGACATACTTTAGTTATAGATGGAGTAACTTATAAACTTCGATTACTTCCTTCAGGAATAGTTAGAAAAAATAAAATTTCAATCATTGGAAACGGTGTTGTTGTAGACCCTTGGGCATTATTAGATGAAATTAAAGAAATTGGAGAAAAAGGTGTGAATGTAAATTCAGAAAATTTCATGATTTCTGAGGCTGCAAATCTAATTTTGCCATTTCACCGAGAAATGGATGAAATAAGAGAAGATGCTGCTGGTAAAAGTAAAATTGGAACGACAAGGAGAGGTATTGGACCTGCTTATGAGGATAAAGTTGGAAGACGTTCAATTCGAGTAATGGATCTTAGATCAGAAAAAAATTTGAACCAACGATTAGAAACAGTTTTACTACATCATAACGCTATTAGAAAAGGTTTAGGCAAAAAGATATTTGAGAAAAATCAACTTAAAGATGATCTTTTAAAAATCGCACCTGAAATTCTTAAATTTTCAGCACCAGTATGGCTTAAGATTGATCAATTTAAGAAACAAAAGAAAAAAATATTATTTGAGGGTGCGCAAGGAATTCTATTAGATGTTGACCATGGAACATATCCTTTTGTAACTTCTTCTAATACTGTGGCCTCAAGTGCTGCAACAGGAACCGGATGTGGGCCCAACTCAATTAATTATGTATTAGGAATAACCAAAGCTTATACGACAAGAGTAGGTGAGGGACCTTTTCCAACAGAGTTGGTAGATAAAATAGGTGAGTTATTAGGAACAAGAGGCAAAGAATTTGGAACCGTTACAAGTCGAAAAAGAAGATGTGGATGGTTTGATGGTGTTTTGGTGAGACAGACTATAAAAATTTCTGGAATTGATGGTATTGCTCTTACAAAACTCGATGTTTTGGATGAACTAGATGAAATTAAGATGTGTGTAGAATATGATCTTAATGGAAAAAAAATAGACTATCTTCCAGCAGCAGTTGAAGATCAACTTAAAATCAAACCTATATATAAGACATTCGATGGATGGAAAACTTCAACCAATGGGGTCAAAAATATTAACGATCTACCAGAGAATGCAAAAAAATATCTATTTGCAATTGAAGACTTTATTGAAGCAAAAATATCAAGTATATCAACTAGTCCTGAACGGGATGACACAATCTTAGTAGAAAATCCTTTTGAGATTTAATTTACAGGTAAAAGATTTTTTGACTTAGCAAGCAAAAGCATGTGCTTTTGTAATTTCTCAAATGCTTTATTTTCAATCTGTCTTACTCTTTCACGACTAATCTTATATTTTTTACTTAAATCTTCTAAAGTAGTCGGATCATCATTCAATCTTCTTGAATATAAGATTTCCTTTTCTCTATCATTCAAAATTTTAATTGAGTCTTTTAATAAATCTTTTCTTTGTTTCATTTCTTCTTGATGAGCAAACTTAAGATCGTGATCTAATTCTTTATCTACTAACCAATCTTGCCATTCATCACCATCTTCACCAACTTGAGCATTAAGAGAAAATTCTTTTCCAGATAGTCTACGATTCATTGAGACAACTTCTTCTTTACTCACATCTAATTTTTCAGCGATTTCGTTTACATGCTCATTTCTTAAATCACCTTCAGCCTGTGGAGCAATTTGATTTTTTAATTTTTTAAGGTTAAAAAATAATTTTTTTTGTGCAGTAGTTGTACCAATTTTTACTAAGCTCCAAGATTTTAAGATATATTCTTGAATAGAAGCTTTTATCCACCACATCGCATAAGTTGCTAATCTAAAACCTTTTTCTGGCTCAAATTTTTTGACAGCTTGCATCAGTCCAATATTACCTTCAGAGATCATTTCGTTAATTGGTAGTCCATAACCTTTATAACCCATTGCAATTTTTGCAACCAATCTCAAATGACTTGTTACAAGTTTTTCTGCTGACTTAATATTTCCTGTCGTTTTCCAATTTTTAGCGAGCATGTACTCCTCTTCTGCATCAAGCATTGGAAATTTTTTTATTTGCTCAAGATATGCAGACAGGCCACCTTCATTACTTAAAATGGGTAAATTGTTATTAATAGTTGTGCTCATAGACAGTTTATCTAATTAATATTAAAAATTTTTCAATGTTTTATTTACCTATATTTCTGAGTGTTTTTAGTAATATTTCAAGTTCATTTGGTAAAATTGAATTAAAAATCATCTGCTTATTTTTTTTTGGATGTATAAAGCCCAATGTTTTAGCGTGCAGAAATTGTCTGTTTAATTTTAATAAAATTTTTTCTAATGATGGGTCTATATCTTTAAGTTTTTTAAACTTTTTTTTATATTTATCGTCGCCAACTATATTGTTACCTAAATAATTCATGTGAACTCTTATTTGATGAGTCCTGCCTGTTTCTAATTTACACTCTAATAAACTAAAAGTTGGAATATTTTTATTTTCAAAAATTTCTAAGGTTTTGTAATTTGTAATTGCTTTTTTTCCTTTACTGTTACTAACCTCCATCATTTGTCTATTTTTCGAGCTTCTTGTAATAAAGGTTTCTATTTTACCTTTAGATGGCCTAACTTTGCCCCAGATTAACAATTGGTAGACTCTTTGAATTGTATGTTTATTAAACTGATTAGAGAGGTGTTCGTGAGTTTGATTATTTTTTGCAATAACAATTAATCCAGATGTATTTTTATCAATTCTATGTACTATTCCAGGTCTTAGTTCACCCCCAATATTAGAAAAAGAATTTTTACTATAATTCATAAGCGCATTTACGATTGTGTTATCAAAATTACCTGCACCAGGATGAATTACTATTCCAGACGGTTTGTTTAAAACAATCAAATCTTTGTCTTCATATACTATATCTAAATTAAACTCATAAGGTTTTAAGGAAGCTTTTTTTGGTTCAGGTATTACTAATTTTATTTCATCATTAAAAAAAATTTTTTTCGATGGATCATTTATTACTTTATTATTTATTCTTAACTTATTATCTAGAATAAGATTTTTTATTCTTGTTCGACTTATAATATCCTCTCTCTTTTTGATGAAAATATCAACACGGAGTTCATTTTCGGTCTTATTAACTGTCAAATTTATTTTTTTTTCCATAAAATGATATATTAATATGATATGCGCTTGTAGCTCAACTGGATAGAGCGCCTGACTTCGGATCAGGAGGTTCTGGGTTCGACTCCTAGCAGGCGCACCAATTATTCACCCATATTTATTAACGTCCCTTTTATTCTTGCTCTTAAAAAAGAAAGATAAA
Organism: uncultured Pelagibacteraceae bacterium; assembly: GCA_902600635.1. Taxonomy (GTDB): domain Bacteria; phylum Pseudomonadota; class Alphaproteobacteria; order Pelagibacterales; family Pelagibacteraceae; genus Pelagibacter. The sequence goes on from CACKKE010000002.1 coordinate 35,378, forward strand.
ACAGTACTATTCCAAAAATTAAATAAACTAAATTTAATAAATAAGCTTTTTTTATATTTTCGTAATCTACAAGACCATTTATTAAAATATTTCTTGTTTCATCAAAAATGTAAACTAATGGTAAGCCTTTGGCAATTACTTGGAAAAATTCAGGAAGGATTTCTATTGGATAGTAGATACAGCCTAACGGAGCAAGTAAAAATAATGATGACCAAGCTATATTTTCAAAAGATGGTCCATATCTCATCAAACCAGAGCTCACAAATAAACCTAGTGTAATCCCAAATATGTATAAACTTAAAAATAATATAAAGAGTGGAAAACCTAATTTTAAAATTGAAACTCCAAACAATGGAGAAGTTAAAATAATTGCGGGCACTAGACCGATTAATGTCCTTATCAAAGCAGTAAAAATTAAAGATATAATTATTTCTTTAAGCTTCAATGGAGCAATAAATAAATTTGTAAAATTTCTACTCCAAATTTCCTCTAAAAAAAGCATATTAAAACTTATGCTAGATCTAAAAAGAATATCGTAAAGAATTGCGCATGTAAGAATTATTCCAAGCGTATTATTATAATAATCACTATAAATTGAAAAAAATTTAGAAATAAATCCCCATAGAATAATTTGTATTGTTGGCCAATAAATTAAATCCAAAACTCTTGGTAAAGAACTTTTGATGAGATAAAAATGTCTCAAAAAAAGTCCATACATTTTATTTAGATTCATATTAAATCTCTTGTAAGTTTTAAAAAAACTTCCTCCATATTTCTCCTTCCATGTTTTTTAATTAATTCTCCAGGAGTTCCTTGATCAATAATAGATCCTTTATTCATCATTAGAACTGAAGAGCATAATCTCTCAACTTCTGCCATGTTATGTGAAGCAAGTAGAATAGAAGTTTTTTTTTCTTTTTGGTATTCCTCTAAAAAACTTCTAACAAAATCTCCTGTTTCAGGATCTAGAGATGCAGTTGGTTCATCAAGAAGAAGAACTGATGGATCATTAATTATAGATTTAGCTAGACTGACCCTATTTTTTTGACCAGAGGAAAGCTCTCCTGTTATTTTATTAATAAATTCATTAAGCCTTAATTTTTCACAAAGATATTCAATTTGAATTCCAAGTTCTTTTACATCATAAAGTCTTCCATAAACTTCTAGATTCTGCTTTACGGTCAATTTTTTTGGTAGTTCAATATATGGTGAAATAAAATTTAATTCGTTTAATAATTCAACTCTTTGTTTTTCAATTTCAATACCCTTTATAAGAACCTTCCCTTTACTAGGCTTTAATAAACCAAGGATCATACCTATTGTTGTAGTTTTACCACATCCGTTAGGTCCAAGAATTCCAATAATTTCATTTTCATTTACTTTAAAAGAAATATTCTGAACAGCTTCTTTTAAGTCATAAGTTTTTGATAAATTAATTACTTCAAGAGGAATAGTCATTAAAATTTTGAAGCCCTTAATAATCTATCGTTAATAGTTTTGCCGATTCCTATATTTGGAATTTTGTCTACAGCTATAGATTTGTAATTATCTTTTTTTATCTTTCTTAAAATAGTGTAGAGATTTTTTGCAGCTTCTTTTAAATTACCCTTTTTTGATAAAAAATAATAATTCGTTTTGTTGATCTTATTTTTCTTAACTAGTAAAAAAGCCTCATCTTTTTTTATTTTTTTAACATTAAGTCTGATTGGGATTCCAGGTGAATAATGAATTCTTAATTGTCCAGGAGCTGAAATCTTGGAAGGATTTGTGTTAATTGAAATTTTTTTCTTTAATATTTTTTGGATAGTTCCAACATCTAAACCACCTAATCTTAAAATTTTTGGTTTTTTTCTGAGATCAATAATTGTAGACTCAATCCCAACTGAAGATCTTCCACCTTCAAGTATATATTTAATTTTTTTTCCAAAATCGTCTTTTACATCTGAAGAAGTTACCGCACTAACTCTTGAAGAAATATTTGCACTAGGTGCTGCGATAGGAAATTTTAAATGTTTCAAAAGAATTCTTGCTACTGGATGTTTCGGAAATCTCACAGCAAGAGTATTTTTTTTATTAGTTGCAACTTTTGAAATTTTTGATTTTTTTTTTTGATTTAAGATAAATGTTATTGGCCCAGGACAAAATCTTTTATATAATTTAAAAAAATCACCATTTAGATCACAATCATCTTTTAATTTTTTTAAATCATAATAATGAATAATCAGAGGGTTATTCATTGGCCTTTTTTTTAATCTAAATATTTTTTTACACGCTGAATCAGAATATGCATTCCCAGCTATTCCATAAACAGTTTCGGTTGGTATAGCAACACACTCTCTTTTATTTAAGAGATTTCTCGCTTTTTTAATATTTACAAGATTAATTTTCATGTATTATTTGAGAGTATTATATGAAAGATAAAAATTTACCAAATGATTATAATTCATTATCTCTTGAAGAATTAACCACTGAGGCAAATAAGATGATTGAAGAATTAGAAAATCAAAAGGATTTAGGAAACTCTTTAGATAAGTATCAAGATTTAATTAAACTTAATAATATAATTGAAAAAAAATTTCAAAAGAATACCAAAGAAATTAATGAGAAAACTAAAGAAAAAATATCCAAGATTAATCAAAAAAATAATGCAAAGAAAATTAAATAAAATTGCAAAAGACACAAATTTGTTTTTGAGAAGATTTATTGCCAAACAAAAAAAATCAAATTTAATAGTTGCAATGAAATATGGTCTTTTTTCTGGAGGAAAAAAAATAAGATCCAAAATTTTAATTGATGTTGGGTTTCTATTTAAATTAGATTATAAAACTCTTATCATTATTGGTGCTGCAGTTGAGTGTATTCATGCGTATTCATTAATACATGACGATTTACCATGTATGGATGATGACTCTATAAGAAGAGGCAAACCATCAGCGCATATTAAATTTGGAGAGGCTACAGCAGTTTTAGCTGGAAATTCACTTTTAACAATGGCTTTTGAAATTTTAAGTCATAAAGACTTAAGAATTAGTGAAAAAATTAAGATTGATTTAATTAATAAAATTTCTGAAAGCTCAGGCCATCTTGGAATAGCAGGAGGTCAATATTTAGATTTAAATTATGAACGTAAGAAAATTTCTCAAAAAAAGATTGAAGAGATGGAAATTAAAAAAACTGGAAAACTTTTTAGTTTTTGTTGTGCAGCACCATTAATAATTAAGAAAAAAAATAAAAGTGATATTAAGAAATTTGAAAATATTGGTGCCGATATAGGTTTGTTATTTCAGGTCGCTGATGATTTGATTGATTATAAAGGAAGTTTACTTACTGCAGGAAAAAAAACTGGTAAGGATAAAAAAAAAGGAAAAGCAACTCTAATTAGTTTACTAGGATATAAAAATACTATTAAATATGCTAATAATCTAATCTTAAGAATAAAAAGTAAATTAAAAAAATATGGATCTAAATCAAGAAATTTGTCAGAAACATTAAATTATATTTTGAGTAGAAATAAATGAAAAAAAAATATGAACTGTTAGATGAAATTAATTTTCCATCAGATTTAAAAAAATTACCTGAGTCAAAATTACAAAAAGTTGCTGATGAATTAAGAGAGGAAATGATTGATGCTGTCTCTGTGACTGGTGGTCATCTTGGGGCAAGTCTTGGAGTTGTAGAATTAACTGTTGCTTTACATTATATTTTTAATACACCCAATGATAAGTTAATCTGGGATGTGGGTCATCAGTGCTATCCACATAAAATTTTAACTGGCAGAAAAGATAGAATAAGAACTCTTAGACAAGGAAATGGTCTTTCTGGTTTTACAAAAAGATCAGAGAGTGAATATGATCCCTTTGGTGCTGCGCACAGCTCAACATCAATTTCATCAGCTTTAGGTATAGCAGAAGCAAACAAACTGTCTAATAAATCAGACAATGTAATTGCAGTAATTGGTGACGGCGCAATTAGTGCAGGAATGGCTTATGAAGCTATGAATAATGCTGGAGCTTCAAAAACTAAGATGATCGTAATTTTAAATGATAATGATATGTCAATTGCTAGACCAGTTGGAGCGATGAGCACTTATTTAGCGAAAATTTTTTCAGGAAAAATTTATTTTAGTCTTAGAGAGACTATTAAATTAATTACGTCAGCTTTTTCAAAAAGATTTAGTGCTAAGGCTGGTAAAGCAGAAGATTTATTAAGATCAGCTGTGACAGGTGGAACTTTGTTCAGTTCACTCGGATTTTATTACATTGGCCCAATAGATGGGCATGATTTAAATTCATTAATTCCAATTTTAAAAAATGCTAGAGACTCTAAGCATGAAGGACCAATTTTAATTCACATTAAATCAAAAAAAGGAAAAGGTTATACTTTTGCAGAGGAAGCAAAGGACAATTATCACGGAGTATCAAAATTTAATGTTAAAACTGGTGAACAACATAAGAGCACAAGTAAATTGCCATCATATACAAAGGTTTTCGCAAACACCTTAATTCAACATGCTAAAAAAGACAGTAAAATTGTAGCTATTACAGCTGCAATGCCCGATGGGACTGGTCTTGATATTTTTCGTAAAGAATTTCCAGATAGGACTTTTGATGTTGGGATTGCTGAGCAACATGCAGTTACATTTGCTGCAGGTTTAGCTACCGAAAACTTTAAACCCTATGCAGCTATTTATTCCACTTTTCTTCAAAGAGCTTATGATCAAGTAGTTCATGACGTAGCAATTCAAAGTTTACCGGTTAGATTCGCAATAGATAGAGCGGGACTTGTTGGGGCTGATGGACCAACACATGCTGGAAGTTTTGATACAACATATTTAACTACTTTACCAAATTTTATTGTTATGGCAGCAAGTGATGAAGCTGAGCTTGTAAGAATGATAAATACATCAACCGAGATTAATGATAGACCTTGTGCATTTAGGTATCCAAGAGGAACAGGATTAGGTTCAATTTTGCCTTCAATAAATGAGAAAATTGAGATAGGGAAATCAAAAATTATCAAAGAGGGAAAAAAATTAGCTATCCTAAATTTTGGTGCAAGATTGAATGAAACTTTGAAGGCTGCAGAAAATTTATTAAAAAAAGGTGTGCCAATAACAGTTGTTGATGCAAGGTTTGCAAAACCTTTGGACGAAAATCTTATTTGGCAATTAGCTACAACTCATGAAGCGATCATGACTATTGAGGAGGGTTCAATCGGTGGTTTTGGATCTCATGTGGTAAATTTTTTGACAAAAAAAGGTTTAATGGATTCTAATTTAAAATTTAGATCATTAACGTTACCAGATATTTTTATTGATCAGGATACTCCAGATAAAATGTATAAAGCGGCAAATCTTGACTCAGTTTCAATTGAGGAAAAAGTTTTAGATTTACTAAATTCCAATATTGTTTTGAAAAAACAAAATTAACTACACTGAGCTTTGTGTAGAAGATAATGATCTAATAAAACACAAGATAACATTGCTTCACCCACAGGAACAGCTCTTATACCCACACATGGATCATGTCTACCTTTTACTGATATACTTGTATTCTTTCCGAATCTATTGATTGTTTTTCTACTTTTTAAAATTGAAGAAGTTGGCTTTACAGCAAAAGAGACGATTATCTCTTGACCTGAGGAAATGCCTCCTAGAATCCCTCCAGCGTTATTAGATTTGAATTTTGTTTTTTTTCTATTTTGAGAAATTTCATCTGAATTTTCCTCACCTGATAATTGTGCTGAGTTCATACCTGAGCCAATATTAACTCCTTTTACAGCATTTATACTCATCATAGCTGATGCTATGTCAGAGTCTAATTTTGAGTATATAGGTGCTCCTAATCCAGCAGGAATACCGTCTGCTCTTACTTCGATTATTGCTCCACATGACGATCCAGCTTTTCTAATACTCAATAAGTATTTTTCCCAAATTTTTAACATTGATTTATCTGGGCAAAAAAATGGATTTTTAGAAATTATTTTATCATCCCATTTATTGGTATCACATCCTAATATTCCAAGTTGGGTTACAGCTCCAGTGATTTTGAATTTTTTTCCTAATTTATTTTCTAAAACTTTTTTTGCCACAGCACCTGCTGCAACTCTTGCAGCTGTTTCTCTTGCAGATGATCTACCACCACCTCTGTAGTCTCTTATTCCATACTTTTTAAAATATGTGAAATCAGCATGTCCTGGTCTAAATTTATCTTTGATATCATTATAATCCTTTGAACGCATATCTTCATTGTAAATTATCAATGATATTGGTGTCCCAGTCGTTTTTCCCTCAAAAACTCCTGAAAGAATTTGAACCTTGTCACTCTCCTTCCTTTGAGTAGTAAACTTTGATTGCCCAGGTTTTCGTTTGTTTAATTCTTTTTGAATATCGGCTTCTTTTAATGGTATTAATGGTGGACACCCATCTATAATACACCCTATAGCTGGACCGTGGGATTCTCCCCAAGTTGTAAAACGAAAAGACTTTCCAAAAGTATTAAATGACATTATTTATATTGTATAGATTATTTTGTTAAAATTATGAATCAAAAAAACTCACTTGGGCTTAATAAATGCTTCTTAGATCTTGATAATCCATTTGAACTGTTTCAAAGATGGTTTGAGGAGGCTAAAAAAAAAGAAATTAATGATCCTAATGCTTTAGCACTTGGTACAGCAAATAAAGAGGGTATTCCCTCAGTAAGAATGGTTCTGCTTAAAGGTCATAGTGAAAAAGGATTTGTTTTTTATACAAATTTAAACAGTCAGAAAGGTAATGAAATTAAAGAAAACCCGAATGCTACAATGTGCTTTCATTGGAAAAGTTTACTAAGACAAATAAGGATAGTTGGAACATTAAAACAAGTAGATGATCAAACTGCTGATGAGTACTATAACTCAAGAGCATATGATAGCAGAATAGGTGCTTGGGCCTCAAAACAAAGTAGCATTCTCCAAAATAGAGATGAACTTTTAGATGCTTTAGAGAATTATAAAAAAAAATATAATGACAAAGATAATGTACCTAGGCCAAGCCATTGGTCTGGCTGGAATTTAACACCTTCCACAATTGAATTTTGGTTAGATGGAGATAACAGAATACATGAAAGATTAAAGTATTCTTTAGATAAAAATGGTAGTTGGACAAAAAGTCTTTTAAGTCCTTAAAAATCTCTAGACAAACTAAATGAAGTTAAATTTTCAAGAATATTTTTTTCATTACAGTCTTTAAATATCGATAATGAGTTTGACGCTAAATTTATGTAATGATTTGCTTTTAGATAACATTCTTTAACAATTTCATATTGTTTGATTAAAGATAATGTATAATTAAAATCATTTTCATCTCTTCTATCTTTTAAAAAAATAACTTTCAGACTTTCCTTTTCTTTAAGATTTGCTTTTTGAAATAATAAGATTATTGGCAGAGTAATTTTCCCTTCATAAAAATCTTTGCCAATTTTTTTTCCAAATAATTTCGACTCAGAATTGTAATCTAAAGTATCATCAGCTATTTGAAAAGTTAATCCCAAATTCCTTCCGTAAAATTCTAAAGCCTCTTTTTCTTTTGATGATACATCTGACAAAATTGCACCAACTTTGGTAGCTGCTGCAAATAATTCAGCAGTTTTCGCAGAAATTATTCTTAAATAAGTTTCCTCCAACATATCTACCTCTCCTCTGTGTTGCAATTGAAGAACTTCTCCTTGTGCAATCTTAGAGGAAGTTGAAGATAATAATTTTAAAACCTCAATATTTCCGTCATCTACCATCATTTCAAAACATCTACTAAGTAAATAATCTCCAACTAAAACAGAAGAGTGATTATCCCAAACTTTGTTTAAAGTTTTTCTCCCCCTTCTAATAGATCCATTATCTATTACATCATCATGCATTAAAGTTGCTGAGTGAATAAGTTCTACACAAGCAGCCAAATTAATATCTCTAGTTCCTTTTGCATATCCACATAATTTTGCAGAACCTAAAGTTAGTAAGGCTCTTAATCTCTTTCCGCCTGTATCAAGGTGATAGTTTGTCATTTTCTGAACTAAGTCTACTTTGCTCTCTAATTTAGACTTTATTTTTTCTTCAACTAACATCAATCTATCTTCAACTGAATTTTTTAGTTGAAAATATGAATTATTAATTTTGTTTTTTAATTGTATGACACTTCCCATTAATTGAGCAAATTAGTATAATAGGTTGCTTTTTATACTTATCAATTGACGCACCTGAATCTTCAATTATAAGGTGTCTTTATATTCATAAAAAAATTCTATAAATATTAAAAATGCTCTCTTTTTTTAAAAAGAAAAAAATTATTCCACATATTAAGCTAAGTGGAGTTATTGGGAATGTAGGGAAATTTAAACAAGGTATAGATTTTTCTGGCCAAGAAGACATTATTACAAAAGCATTTTCTCTAAAAAAAGCACCATGTGTTGCTATAACAATAAACTCTCCTGGAGGTTCTCCTGTTCAATCACATTTAATTTACAGCTTAATTAGACAACAGGCAAAAAAAAATAAAAAAAAAGTAATAGTTTTTGCCGAAGATGTAGCAGCTTCAGGCGGATATCTAATAGCTTGTGCTGGAGATGAAATTTATGCGAACTCAAGTTCAATAATAGGCTCAATAGGAGTAATCTACTCTTCTTTTGGCTTTACAGAATTGATAAAAAAGATAGGTGTTGAGAGAAGAGTGCATACTGCTGGGAAAAATAAAAGTACATTAGACCCATTTCTAGATGAAAAAAAGGAAGACATCGAAAGATTAAAAAATATACAATTAGATCTACATAAAGATTTCATCGAGGTGGTCGAAAAAAGCAGGTCATCAAAACTTAAAAAATCTGAAGTAGAATTATTTTCAGGTGAATTTTGGTCAGGTAGAAAAGCCAAAGATCTTGGTTTGATAGATGATATAGGAAATGCAAATCAGATATTAAGAGAAAAATTTGGAGAAGATGTCGTTATTAAAAAATTTGAAAAATCAAAAAGCTGGCTTAGTAAAAAATTGTCGTCTTCAAATGATCATGTCGATCAATTAGCAAACATATTAGAGGAAAAATCAGTTTGGCAAAAATATGGCCTCTAAAAAAATTAAAAAAAAACCAAAATTTCAAACTTTCCAAGATACAATTATAAATCTTCAAAAATTTTGGAGTAAAAATGGATGTGTAATTTTACAACCTTATGATATGGAAGTTGGAGCTGGAACATTTCATCCAGCTACTACTCTAAGATCTCTTGGACCTAAGCCGTGGAAAGCAGCGTATGTTCAACCCTCACGAAGACCTACAGATGGAAGATATGGAGATAATCCAAATAGACTTCAGCATTATTATCAATTTCAAGTTATAATAAAACCCTCTCCAATTAATATTAAAAAACTTTATTTAAATAGTTTGTCGGTAATAGGAATTAATCATAAAGAGCACGATATTAGATTTATTGAAGATGATTGGGAAAGCCCAACTCTAGGTGCTGCAGGTCTTGGATGGGAAGTTTGGTGTGATGGCATGGAAATATCTCAATTTACATATTTTCAACAAATGGCAGGTTTTGAATGTAAACCAGTGTCAGTAGAGATAACTTACGGTCTTGAAAGAATTTGTATGTTTACCCAGCAGAAAAAAAACGTTTATGATTTAGTTTGGAATGATGAAGGTATTGATTACAGAGAAGTTTTTCATCAATCAGAAAAAGAATTTTCAGCTTATAACTTTGAGCATGCTAATACAGAAAACTTATTTAAAATATTTGATATGCATGAGAATGAAGCAAAATCATTAGTTGAAAAAAATATATCTTTACCTGCATACGATCAATGTTTGAAAGCAAGTCATATATTTAACGTATTAGATGCTCGCGGAGCAATTAGTGTTGCGCAAAGAGCAGAATATATTGGTCGAATAAGAGAAATTACAAAACAAGCTGCTACAATTTGGGTACAGTCGCAAACATAGAATGTCAGAATTTTTTTTAGAGCTATTTAGTGAGGAAATTCCTGCTGGGCTTCAAAAAAATTTAAGAGAAAAAATTTTTGAAGATTTTAAAAGTTTATTTGAGGAAAAATCAATTAAATCAAAAAAAAATTTTTCTTTTTCAACTCCAAATAGATTAGTTCTTGTTTTTGAAGGCCTAGATAAACAAATTAAAATTAAATCTAAAGAGATTAGAGGCCCTAAAACTAGCGCTCCTGAACAAGCGTTGGAGGGTTTTTTGAGATCAAACAAAATTAATAAAAAGGATTTATTTAAAAAAAAAACCGAAAAGGATGAATTTTATTTTTACAAAACTGTAGCAACCTCATTAAAAACACATGATTTACTCACTGAATTCATTCCAAAAATTTTGAGTAACTATCAATGGAAAAAATCAATGAAATGGGGTGAATTTGATTTAAATTGGGGAAGACCATTAAAATCAATTTTATCAATATTTGATAAAAAAATTGTAAGTTTTAAATTTCATCATTTAACTTCCTCTAATTTGACTTTTGTAGATAAAGATTTTGAAGAAAAAAAAAGATCTTTTGAAAATTTTAAGAAATATGAAAAATTTTTTGAAGATAATGGAGTGATCGTTAATCAAAATAAAAGATTAAAAATAATTAATAAATCTTTTTTAAAGATATTAGGTAAAAAAGGATTAAAAATTAATGAAAATCCTAAATTGATGGATGAGGTTGTAAATTTAGTAGATAGCCCAAATGTTTTATTGTGCAAATTTGATAAAAAATTTTTATCGGTTCCTAAAGAGATTTTGACCCTAACAATGGAGACTCACCAGAAATATTTTCCAACATTTAATGACAAAAATGAAATTACTAATGAATTTTTAATTGTAACAAATAAAAAAGATAAGAAAGGTCTCATTAAATTAGGTAATGAAAGAGTAGTTGATGCAAGATTAAGTGATGCAGAATTTTTTTGGAATAAAGATAAAACTCAAAATTTAGTAAAAAAAGTGTCAGAATTAAAATCAATGAATTTTTTTAAAGGGCTTGGATCTTATTTCGACAAAGTTCAACGAATGAGAAAAATTGGTGGAATGATTTCAGATGAATTGTTAATTAGTAAAGAGAAAGTAGAATTGATAGCATCAATTTGTAAGACTGATCTTACTTCTGATCTTGTTGGTGAATTTCCTGAACTACAGGGACTTATGGGAGGGTACTTTTCTGAATATCAAGGATTTGATAAAGATATATCTTTAGCTATTTCTGAGCAATATTTACCAATTGGACTCAATTCAATAGTTCCAAAAAAACCATTCAGTGTCACGTTATCAATTACAGATAAGATTGATACCTTAGTGGGTTTTTTTGGTATTAATGAGAAACCTACAAGTTCAAAGGATCCATTAGCATTGAGGAGAGTTGCCCTAGGTATAATAAGAACCATAATAGAAAATAGAAAGAATTTGAAAATAAATGATCTTTTGAATTATTCCTCACGCCTTTACGATGACCAGGGATACAATCTTGAAAACAAAGATCTACAAAAAGAATTACAAGATTTTTTAAAAGATAGGTTTAGATACTATCTTAAAGACAAAGAAATACGTTACGATATAATTGAGGCCACTCTATCATCATTTTCATTAAATAATTTATTTTCGTCTTTTGAAAAAGCAAAATGTCTTAATAAGGTAATTAACACCCAAATTGGTATAGACATCAATTCAAGTTATAAAAGAGCATCAAACATTTTAGATTATGAGATGAAAAATAACGAGATTGAAATAAATGATACAACTGATCCTGGTATTTTTAAAAGTGACTTTGAAAAAAACTTATATAAAAAAATTAATGATATTAAAAAATATTATTCTACCATAAACAGTGATGAAAATTGTGAAAAATCATTATCAATTTTGGCTGAAACTAAAAAAGAAATTTTCGAATTTTTTGATAATGTAAAAGTTAATGAAGATAATGAAACTTTAAGAAAAAATCGTTTGGAACTTATTAATATGTTATGTAAAACGTTTCAAAATTATATAAATTTTCGATTTTTAAAAGCTCATAATGAATAAGTTAATTCTTAATTTTAAGTCTAAAGATTCAAAAAAAATAAAAGATCCAAAAAATTTTTTAGGTGGTAAGGGAGCAAATTTATCTGAAATGGGACGAATGGGTTTACCAGTACCTCCTGGTTTTACTATCTCAACAAAAGTGTGCGAAATTTTTTATAAGGATAAAAAAAAATTAAATTCCAAATTAATTAGCCATATAAAAAAAGAAATTAAAACAATAGAAAAAGATGTATCAAAAAAATTTGGAGATTTAAAAAATCCTCTTCTTTTATCAGTTCGATCTGGAGCAAGAGTTTCAATGCCAGGTATGATGGATACAATTTTGAATTTAGGACTAAATGACAAAACAGTTGTTGCTTTGGCTAACAAAACATCTAACGGAAGATTTGCGAAAGATAGTTACAGAAGATTCATCCAGATGTACGGAAATGTAGTTATGGGTGTTGAAAGTTACAATTTTGAGGAATTGATAGAAAATTATAAGTTAACAAAAGGTGTATTGCTTGATACGGATCTCGATGAAGAGGATTGGGATGGTTTAATAAATGATTTTAAGAATGTAGTTAAAGAAAAGACTAGTAAAGATTTTCCTCAAGATGTTTATCATCAATTATTCGGGGCAATAAGTGCTGTATTTTTATCTTGGGAGAGCAAAAGAGCGAAAGTTTACAGAAAGTTGAATCAAATTCCTTCTGAATGGGGAACAGCTGTTAATGTTCAATCTATGGTTTTTGGAAATATGGGTAATGATTGTGCAACAGGAGTTGTCTTCACCAGAAACCCTTCAGATGGGTCAAATGATATTTATGGAGAATATTTGATTAATGCTCAGGGAGAAGATGTTGTAGCTGGAACAAGAACTCCACAATATATTACAAAGAAGGCAAGAAAAGAAGCAAAAGTTGATGATGCATCTATGGAAGAGTCGATGCCAGAAGTATATCACGAATTATATAAAATTTTAAAAAAACTAGAGAAACATTATAAGGATATGCAAGATGTGGAATTCACTGTTGAAAGTAATAAACTTTGGATATTACAAACTCGATCTGGAAAAAGAACGTCAAAATCAGCAGTAAAAATTGCTGTTGATATGGTTAGAGAAAAGTTAATCAATAAAAATGATGCTGTTTTAAGAGTTGATCCCAACTCTTTAGACACGCTTTTGCACCCTACTTTAGATGAGAAAAGTTCAATCAAAGTTATAGCAAACGGTCTACCGGCGTCTCCTGGTGCAGTAAGTGGTAAAGTAGTTTTCAGCTCAGAGGAGGCTGAAAGATTAAATGATATGATGCAAGATACAATTTTAGTTAGAGTTGAAACTTCTCCAGAAGATATTCAAGGAATGCATGCTGCGAAGGGAATTTTAACTTCAAGAGGAGGTATGACTAGTCATGCTGCAGTTGTAGCTAGGGGGATGGGAAGACCTTGCGTTTCTGGATCAAGTGAAATTGAAATTAATTACGATAAAAAAGTCTTTAAAACATCTTCGGCTGAGATCAAAGAAGGTGAAACAATTACTATTGATGGTTCTACAGGAAGAATAATTTTAGGTACAGTTCCAACTATAAAACCTGAGATATCAGGAGATTTTTCAAAATTGATGAGCTGGGCTGATAAAATTAGAAAACTTAAAGTACGAACTAACTCTGAGACTCCTCTAGATACTAAAACAGCCAGAGATTTTGGTGCGGAGGGAATTGGACTTTGTAGGACCGAACATATGTTTTTTGATGAGGAAAGAATTTTATCAGTGCGAGAAATGATTTTATCAAAAACGTTAGATGATAGATCTAATGCTTTAAAAAAGATTCTACCACATCAAAAAAAAGATTTTATGGAGATATTCAAGATTATGCATGGTCTTCCAGTTACTGTAAGATTATTAGATCCACCATTACATGAATTTTTACCAAAATCTGATAAGGAAATTTCTGAAGTAGCTAATGTTGTTGGATCAGACAAAAAAGATATTGAGAGCAGGATAGAAGAACTTCATGAACAAAATCCAATGTTAGGACATAGAGGTTGTAGACTTGGCATTTCATTTCCTGAAATTTATGAGATGCAATGTAGAGCGATATTCGAGGCTCTTGCAGACTTAAAAAAAAACAAACAAAAATTTGCTTTTCCCGAGATAATGATTCCTTTAGTTTCAACCGAAGCCGAGATTAAAATAATGAAAGATTTAGTGATCAACACTGCAAGAAAAGTTCAAAAAGAAAATAAAACAAAAATTGAATTTCTTGTGGGTACAATGATTGAGTTACCTAGAGCAGCAATTAAGGCTGATGATATTGCGAAACATGCTGAATTCTTTAGTTTTGGTACAAATGATTTAACACAAACAACTTTTGGAATAAGTAGAGACGATAGCGGTAAATTTTTAAATGATTATATAGATAATAAGATTTTTACTATTGATCCGTTTGTATCCATTGATGACGGAGTGAAAGATTTAGTCGAAATAGCAGTTTCTAAAGGAAAAAAACAAAATAAAAAAATTAAGTTAGGTATATGTGGTGAACATGGTGGTGATCCAAGGAGTATTAAATTTTGTTCAAAAGCTGGGCTTAATTATGTTTCCTGTTCACCTTACAGAGTTCCAATAGCTAGATTAGCAGCAGCACAGGCTGAGCTCACGAAAAATAAAAATTAAAAAAATCAAATAATCTAGATTTCTAGTTTGAAATCTATAGCTGTGGCGCTATGAGTGATGCTTCCAACTGAAATTCTATTTACCCCAGTTGCAGCAACAGATTTTACAGTTTTAAGATTTATATTCCCTGAGGCTTCTGTTTCATAATATTTTTTAACTAGTTTTACACCTGCTCTAAGATTTTTAATACTCATATTATCAAACAAAATAGTATTAAATTTAAGACCAATAATCTTTTTCAGTTGCTTTAAATTATCCACCTCAACTGTAATTTTTTTTCCTTTTTTGTTTTTTATTGCTAATGAAACTAATTCTTTTAAATCAGAACTAGCGATATGATTATCTTTTATCAAAAATTCATCACTTAAATTAAATCTATGATTTGTACCGCCTCCTAATTTAACTGCGTATTTTTGAATAACCCTATAATTTGGTAAAGTCTTTCTGGTGCAGCAAATTTTACATTTTTTTCCAGCTAGTTTTACAAATTGATTTGTTTTTGTAGCTATTCCTGAAATATGGGATAAAAAATTTAAAGCAACCCTTTCTGCAATCATTATAGAATTAGCTTGACCTTTTATAATTGCTATTACAGAATTTTTTTTGACTGTGGACCCATCTTTTTTTTTTAATATAAATTTAGTTTTTTTGTCAACTTGCTTAAAAGAGTGTTTTACAAATAACAAACCTGCAACAACTGCTTTTTGATTAGAAATTATTTTCGCCTCAATAATTTTATTATTGTTTATGAGGTTAGATGTTATATCTCCATGAGGATACAAATCTTCGGTAAGTGCAAGTTTTACTCTGTCTTTGATAAACGTTTCACTTAATTTAATTTTTGACACGAAGTGTTATCTACCGATAGCAACCATTTTTTCTACTGATAATCTAGCTTTATCAATTGTTTCTTGGTCCATGATAATTTCACCAGTTTCATTCTCTAAACAGTCTAAAATTTTTGGCAAAGTGATTTTTTTCATATGCGGACACATATTGCATGGTCTTATAAATTCAACGTTTGGATTTTCAACCTGAATGTTATCACTCATTGAACATTCAGTTACCATCATTACTTTTTTAGGTTGATTATTTTTAACATAATTAATCATTCCTGATGTTGATCCTGCAAAATCACTTGCTTTAATAACTTCTGGTGGACACTCAGGATGTGCAATTATTTTAATTCCAGGATTATTTTTCCTTATACTCTTAATCTCATTTTCGTTGAATTGATCATGAACAATACAAATTCCTTTCCATGAGATAATTTCAACATCAGTTTGTGAGGCAACATATTTTGCTAAGTAGTCGTCAGGTAAAAAAATAACTTTTTTTACACCTAAGGATTTTACAATTTTAACTGCATTAGCAGATGTACAACACACATCTGTTTCAGCTTTTACATCAGCAGATGTATTTACATACGAGACAACAGGAACTCCTGGATATTTCTCTTTTAACAATCTGACATCTTTACCCGTAATTGAAGAGGATAATGAACAACCTGCTTTCATGTCTGGTAATAAAACCTTTTTATTTGGACTCATTAATTTCGCAGTCTCCGCCATAAAGTGAACTCCAGCCATAACAATTATATCTGCTGAGGTTTTTGATGCTTCAACAGCAAGGGCTAAAGAGTCTGCAGAAAAATCTGCAATGCCGTGATAAATTTCTGGAGTTTGATAATTATGAGCAAGTATTACAGCATTTTTCTCTTTTTTTAATTTATTAATTTTATGAATATAAGGAGCGTGAACTGCCCACTCAATCTCAGGCATAACCTTTGAAATTTTCTTGTAAATTGGATCAGTTGCTAATTTTACTTCTTGATTAAATTCCATATACAAAATTTATCAATTTGAAACCTACTTGTCATTGATTTAATGTGGGTCATATTTGCGGCCATGCTGAAATTGGTAGACAGGCACGGTTGAGGGCCGTGTGGACCTGGTCCATGAGAGTTCGAGTCTCTCTGGCCGCACCAGAAAATTAAATCTTTAGCCATTCAGGTATAAATATTTTAAATGATCCATTTTTACTTTTTAAAGTAAGTTCTTTATTAAAATTTTCATTAGAAAATTTTATCAAAGCAAACGGATACTCTTCATTTATCAAAATTTTTCCAATTTCAATCTGATTACAATATACCGTTTCATCTTCATCAAGCTTTCCATCAATTATCTCAACTGGCAATAACCTCTTAGAAAGTTTATTTTTAAGTTTAATTCTAGCAGTATTTTCTTGTCCTACGTAACATCCTTTTTTAAAATCAATACCATTTAGTTCTTCAAAATTACATTCAATACCGAATAATTTATTTTTAAGTTTATTTAAATTCTTTGGAACAATCCCAAGTTTATGACTTTGATGATAATAGTCCTCAATTTTATCATCTTTTAATTCAAGTTTTTTTAGAGATAAATAGAGTTTTTCTAAATTAATAATTAGTCTAGCACCCAAATTTTTATTTCTTGGATCTAGAACTATTGGATCTTCTCTATATCTCATAGTAAAACCAAGAATATCTTTTGAGTGATCTAATGATAAATATTTTTCATAACCAAAACTCGCTACAACAAATTCATTGCTAAGATTAAGGATTTCTACTTTTGATCTTATTTTGTATAAATTTAACTGTTTCAATATTTCTTCAGATTGAGACTTTTCACAATCAATAAAAAAACCTGACTTATGCTTTACAACAATAAATTCATAAAGAAACTTGCCTTGAGGGGTTAATAATGAAGCAAAACAACTTGAACTATCTGTAACTTTATTAATGTCATTGCTAATTAAATTTTGCAAGAAGTCTCTAGCATCTTGGCCATTTACATAAAGTATTGCTCTATCTTTTAATATATAAACACTATTATTCATATTTGATTGATCGTTAAATTTAATATAATAACTTTTTTCATAAATGTTAGATCTAATAATCAAAAATGGGCAATGTTATATCAACGGAAAACTAGAGGATAAGGATATTGCCGTTAAAGATGGTAAAATATTTAAAATTGGTCAAATATCAGAAGAGGCAAAAGAAGTCTATGATGCTAAAAATAAAATTACTTTACCTGGCTGTATAGATACTCAGACCCATTTCAGAGAACCGGGTTCTACAGACACAGAAGATCTTCATTCAGGAAGTAGAGCAGCAGTAGCTGGAGGAATTACAGCAGTATTTGAAATGCCAAACACCAACCCTCCAACTTCAAACTTAAAAGAATTTCAAAGAAAATTGGATCTTGCAAAAAACAGAATGTATTGCAATTACGCTTTCTATTTTGGTGCAACAGCAGGTAACGTTAGTCAACTAGCTGAGTTAAAAAATTTAGAGGGTTGTTGTGGGATTAAATTGTTCGTAGGTTCCTCAACAGGTAATCTTTTAGTGGCACTAGAGGAGGATATTGATAAAGTTTTTCAAAATAGTTCTAAGGTAGTAGCGGTTCACTCAGAAGATGAAGAAATCTTAAACAGGAATAAAAAATTGATTAAAAATGGTGATGTACATTCCCATCCTATTTGGAGAAGTGAGGAGTGTGCAATTTCTTCCACTAGAAGAATAGTTAGACTTGCAAAAAAATATAATAAGAAAGCGCATGTACTACACATTACCACTAAACAAGAGGTAGATTTTTTATCTCAACATAAAGGTAATATTACTTTTGAAATTACGCCACAACATTTAACAATTTATGCGCCTGATTGTTATGATAAACTTGGAACCTACGCGCAGATGAATCCACCAATAAGAGACAAGTCTCACTATGATCGATTGTGGTATGCGGTAAGAAATAATTTAAATGATACAATTGGTTCAGATCACGCACCACATCTAAAAGTAAATAAAGATAAAGAGTATCCTAATTCTCCATCAGGCATGCCTGGTGTACAAACACTTATGCCTGTAATGTTAGATCATGTTAATCATGGAAAATTATCACTTAATCAATTAATAAATCTGGTATGCGAAAATCCAATAAAAATATTTGGGATTCAGAACAAAGGATTCATTAAAGAGGGATTCGATGCTGACTTTACCATTGTTGATATGAACAAGAAAATAACAATTAAAAATGAAAATATAGAAAGTAAATGTGGATGGTCACCTTTTAATGATGTTGAATTTAAAGGAACACCTGTAGCAACAATAATCTCTGGCAAAATAAAGATGAGGGATGGAAAGATTTTAGGTGACCCTGAGGGCACCCCTTTAAAATTTAGTTAATTTTTACAGTAAAACTATTAACCAGTATTACACCAACAACAATAAGAAACAGACCTGCAATAGCCTGCCAAGCTAAGGTTTGTTTAAAAAAGAAATATCCAAGTAATGCAATTGTAAATACTCCAAGGCCACTCCAAGTGGCATAAACAATTGCTATTGGGAGTTTATCCATAACAAAAGTCATCAAATAGAAAGAAACCAAGTAAAATATTGTAAGACAAACTGTTGGAATAATCTTGGTAAAATTTTGTGAAACTGGTAATAACATTGTTCCAGCCACCTCACAAAATATAGCAATAAGTAAAAATGAGTATGTTTTAACCATTATTAAGTATTTTATTCTTAATTAAATCTTGTTTGATCTCATCAAGAATTGCAGGATCATCAATTGTTGGAGGCATTTTATACTCAACATTATCAGCAATTTTTCTAATTGTTCCTCTTAAGATTTTTCCAGATCTTGTTTTTGGGAGTCTTTTGATCACAATTGCAACTTTAAATGCAGCTACAGGACCAATTTTATCTCTAACCATTTGAATACATTCTTTGGAAATTGTTTCGTTATCTTTATCAACTCCAGCTTTTAATACTATTAATCCTATTGGTAATTGTCCCTTTAATTTATCTGCAATACCAAGAACTGCACACTCAGCTACTGATTGATGTTCAGACAAAACTTCTTCAATAGCGCCAGTTGACAATCTATGGCCAGCAACATTTATGATGTCGTCAGTCCTAGACATAATCCAGATATAGCCATCTTCATCAATATGACCTGCATCATAAGTTTGATAGTAGCCATCATAGTTTGACATATAATTTTCTTTATATCTTTGATCTGCATTCCAAAGAGTTGGAAATGTACCAGGAGGCAAAGGTAATTTAACTACAATATCTCCCATTTCGTTTGGTTTAGCTAAAGTCTGATCTGACTTAATAATTTTTACATCATAACCTGGCACTGCTTTACAGGCTGAACCATATTTTGTTTTCATCATTTCAATTCCTGTACAATTTGAGCTTATCGCCCAACTTGTTTCAGTTTGCCACCAATGGTCTATTACTGGAACTTTTAATAAATTTTCTGCCCATTTGATTGTATCTGGATCTGCTCTTTCTCCGGCAAGAAATAAATTTTCAAAACTACTCAAATCGTATTTAGAGAAGAATTTTCCTTCAGGATCTTCTTTTTTAATTGCTCTAAATGCGGTTGGAGCCGTAAATAAAGATTTTACCTTATAATCAGATATGATTTTCCAGAAAGCCCCTGCATCAGGTGTACCCACAGGTTTACCCTCAAATAAAACTGTTGTGCACCCTTTAAATAAAGGAGCGTAAACAATGTAAGAGTGACCTACAATCCAACCAATATCACTAGCTGACCACCATATATCTCCTTCATCAATGTTGTAGATATTTTTCATTGTCCATTTTAAAGCTACTATGTGACCTCCAATGTCTCTTACAATTCCTTTGGGTGTTCCTGTTGTGCCTGAGGTATAGAGTATGTAAGCAAACTCATTTGAATTCATCTCTACACAGTCAGTATCTTTTGCATCAGCTAGTGCCTCATCCCAACTAATTTCATTAGGTGCATTTAATTTAGCCTCATGACCTTTTCTTTGAAATAAAATCATCTTACTTATTTTGTGACTTGCTAGTTTGACTGCTTCATCTACTAATGGCTTGTATTCAACAGTTCTACCTGGCTCAAAACCGCATGAGGCTGTGACTAGAATTTTAGCTTTGCTGTCATCTATTCTGCTTGCAAGTTCATTTGATGCAAATCCTCCAAAAACAACTGAGTGTATTGCTCCAATTCTTCCGCAAGCAAGCATTGCAATGACTGCTTCAGGGATCATTGGCATATAAATTATAACTCTATCACCTTTACAAACCCCTTGATTTGTTAGTGCTCCTGCAAATTTTGAAACTTTTGATCTTAATTCCTCATAAGTCAGCTTACTTTTGTTACCTGTGATTGGACTATCATAAATTAGTGCAGTTTTATTACCTTGACCTTTATCAATATGAATATCCAATGCATTGTAGCAAGTGTTTGTAACCCCATCCTCAAACCATTTGTAGAAAGGAGGGTTAGATTTGTTTAAAATTTTTGAGGGTTTTTTAAACCAAAATATATCGTCAGATGCTTCCCTCCAGAAATTCTCTGGATCTTCAATTGATTTTCTATAAATTTCCTTGAATTTTCCTGACATAATTAAAGTTGATTCGTTAGTTAATTTATTGTGGTTTTTAAATCACAAATTGTATTTAATTTTAAAAAACGAGTAAAATCAATGTAAATTAATGACAATTATGTCTTCTATTAAGTGATTTTATTTGGTATTTAACCACAACTTTTGCTTAGGGAAGCCTAAGCTTAGTTTATATAAACTAAAGTAAAAACTAACTAAAGAGGGAGTTTTTTATGAAAAAACTTAAACTGTTTGCTCTAGCAGCCTTAGCCCTAGTGGGTTATGCAGGTGTTGCTAACGCAGCAGACGCAACGATGTTAGCTCAGGATGACTTTGTTGGAATATCTTTTTGGATAATTTCAATGGGTATGTTAGCAGCTACAGCTTTCTTCTTCATGGAGAGAGGTACTGTTAACCCTGCGTGGAAAACATCAGTAACTGTTGCAGGTCTTGTAACTGGTATTGCTTTCATTCACTATATGTACATGAGAGAAGTATGGGTTGCTACAGGTGACTCACCAACAGTATACAGATATATTGACTGGTTAATTACTGTGCCATTACAGATGGTAGAATTCTACTTAATTCTAGTAGCAGTAAGAAAAGCAAACTCTGGAATGTTCTGGAGATTGTTAATCGGTTCATTAGTAATGTTAATCGGAGGATACTTAGGAGAAGCTGGATACATCAATGCTACACTTGGTTTTGTAATCGGTATGGCTGGATGGATTTACATTCTATATGAAATATTCTCTGGTGAAGCTGGAAGAGCTGCTGCTAAAAGCGGTAACAAAGCTCTTGTAACTGCGTTCGGTGCAATGAGAATGATTGTAACTGTAGGTTGGGCTATTTATCCATTAGGTTATGTATTTGGTTACCTAACAGGTGGTGTAGATGCTAACTCACTAAACGTTGTTTACAACTTAGCTGACTTCATTAACAAAATTGCATTCGGTCTAGTAATCTGGGCTGCTGCAATGAGTTCAGGAGCTGGCTCAAGAGCAAGATAATTACTAATAATTAAAATAATTTTAGGGCGAGTATGTTTTACATACTTGCCCTATTTTTTTTGATCCCTATATTCAATTGAATGGCAAAAATAACATACATAACTTCTGATAATCAAACTCATACAGTTGAGGTGCAAAATGGTCTGACTGTTATGGAGGGAGCTGTTCAAAATGATATTCCTGGTATCGATGCAGATTGTGGTGGGGGAATGGCGTGTGCAACCTGCCATGTTTATGTCAAAGATGATTGGTTTAATAAAATTCCAAAAAAAGAAGATGGAGAAGATGATATGTTAGATATGGCATTTGAACCAAAAACAAATAGCAGGCTTAGTTGTCAAATAATTGTTTCAGACGAATTAGATGGCCTTGAAGTAAACATACCATCCAAACAAGCTTAAATGAAAAAAACTGATGCATTAATTATTGGAGCAGGTCCAACAGGACTTTTTACTGCTCATCAATTAAAATTAATCGGATTAGATTGTGAGATAGTTGATAATTTAGACAAAATTGGAGGACAATGTATAGAACTTTATCCTGATAAGCCAATTTATGATATACCCGCGGTTCCTGAATGCACAGGAGAAGAACTTACTAATAATTTATTAAATCAATTAAAACCCTTTGATATAAAATTTCATTTAAGTGAAAGAGTTGAAGAGGTAAAAAAAGAAGACAATAAATGGTTAGTAAAAACTAGTGGAGGAAATTCTTTTTTAACGCCAAATGTAATTATTGCAGGTGGTGTTGGTTCATTTGAACCCAGAAAATTCCCACCAAAAGAGTGTGAAAAATTTGAAAACAAATCGTTATTTTATTCAGTAAAAGATAAAAACATCTTCAAAGGAAAAACAATTTCAATTTTTGGAGGTGGAGATAGTGCTTTAGATTGGGCTATAGAATTATCAAAAGAGTCTCATATTAACTTGATACATAGACGAGATGAATTTAGAGGTGCACAGGCTACCGTCGATAAAATGAAGGCATTAGTAAAAGACGGCAAAATTAATCTTTTTACTAAATATCAAATTGCAAATGTTCATGGAAAACAAACACTAGAAAGCATTGATATTAAACATGATAATGATGAAATAAAAAACTTAAAGACTGAATATGTTTTAGGTTTTTTTGGTCTTATTATGCAACTAGGACCAATTGCTAATTGGGGCCTTAATTTGAATAAAAAAACTATAGAGGTAGATACTGAAAAATTTGAAACTAATCAAAAAGGTATTTATGCTGTGGGTGATATCTGTAATTATCCTGGTAAATTAAAACTAATCTTGTCAGGTTTCCATGAAGGAGCCTTAGCAGCAAGAGCATGTTTCAAATTAGCAAGACCTGATGAAAAATATAGATTTGAATTCACAACAACTTCAACAAACTTATTGAAAAGACTTGGAAAAAAAGAGTGATAGATCTTTACTCAGCTAATACTCCTAATGGTAAAAAAATTAGTATTATGCTTGAGGAAATTGGATTTGATTACAAAGTAATCAAAGTTGATATTAATAATGGTGAACAATTTAAAGATGAGTTCAAAAAAATAAGTCCTTTAAGTAAAATTCCAGTAATTATTGATCATAAAAACAAAAAAACTATCTTTGAGTCTGGAGCAATTTTGATTTATTTAGCTGAGCTAAGTGGAAAATTTTATAATTCTGAAGAAAGACTAGAAATTAATCAGTGGTTGATGGCTCAAATGGGTTATGTTGGCCCAATGTTAGGCCAACATCATCAATTCCATCATTATAATCCTGGAAAAAGTAAATTTGGTGAGGAAAGATATTTTAAAATTTCTAAACGAATATACAAGGAATTGGACGAGAGATTATCTCAATCAAAATATTTATCAGGTGATAATTACACAATTGCGGATATTGGGACATTCCCATGGATAGCAAGACACGAATGGCATGATATTGGCCTTAAAAGTTTTAAGAATCTTACAAGATGGTATGAGGAAATTTCAAAAAGAGAAGGTGTAAAAAAAGGATTTGCCTTTATGGATAAAAATGAGTTTCCACCCAAACCATATTAGTTCATTGAGCTAAGCAATCTAAATAAAGACGCAAAAATTCCATGACCTGAAACCTCAATAGCGAGGACAATGATAATTATCAAAAGTATTTTTGTATCCATTAACTAAATACAATAAATAACAAAATTATCCAAAACAAACCATAGTAATAATATATATACTTTTTAGTAAAATAATAAGTTACTGGATTATGAACTTTTTTAGTTTTTTTCCTTTTTTTAGTCATCTGCGTGAACCTTCTCATCCTTTTCGTGTTTTTCCTGAGCGGCAATAGTATACTTAGCAACAGGTCTCGCCATGAGTCTTTTTAGCCCAATCGGTTCTGCTGTATCAAGGCAGTATCCATAAGTATCTTCTCTAATTCTTGCTAGTGCTTTATCTATTTCTGAAATGAGTTTAATTTGCCTATTAATAGCTTTCATCTCAACATTTTTGTCAGTGTAGGAGCTTGCCTGATCTACAATATCTGCTGAAATGCTATTATCATCTAAACTTCCATTATAAAGGGCCTCATTGTTTGCTCTCACCAAATCTTTCCTCCACTCTTGAAGCTTCATTCTAAAAAATATTTTGTGTTTCTCGCACATATATTTTTCAGTATCCTTGGGAATATAAGTTTTAGAAATTTTAATTGGACCTTTAATTGTCTCTTTAGTTTTAGCTACTGTAGTTTTAACTGATACTGTTTTAGCAGCTGTCTTAACTTTATTTTTATTGGCAGTTTTATTCTTTGCTTTTACAACTTTTTTTTTAACTTTGCTGGTTTTAGCCATATTTTCTAATTGAGTTCGAGGGAGTATATTCAGCAAAATATGGGTGTCAAGCAACGTTAATTATTGTAATTATTAAGCAATGATCAGTTTAAATAGAAATATAAATAATATATTTTTTATTTTTGTTTTATCACATTTATTAATTTGGACGGTTGTTCCTACAATAACTAATAAAAATCTACCCCTAGATGTCATTGAAGCATTAGCGTGGGGCAGCAATTTAGACTGGGGTTTTAACAAACATCCACCAGGAAGTGCATTTTTTCCAGAAATTTTTTTTCAGATTTTTGGTGCACAGGATTGGGCATATTATTTCTTAAGCTCATTATTTGTAGTGATTTCTTTTTATTTTGTTTTTAAAGTAGCTGATGAGATTTTATCAAGCAAACTATTAAGTCTTTTTTCCATTTTAATTTTAGAGGCAATTTATTTCTATAATTTTACGACACCTGAGTTTAATGTAAATGTATGCCAGCTTCCATTCTGGTCTTTAGTGGTTTATTTTTCATGGAAAATTTACTCTTCAAAAGAGATAAGATTATCAGATTGTTTTTTTATTGGTTTATTTAGTGCAATAGGATTTTTATCAAAATATTTATTTGTATATCTATTAGCATCAATCTTTTTACTTTTTATATATTTAATATTGATTAAAAAAGATAGAAAATTTGATTTTAAATATTTTATTATTTTAGAAGTTTTTGTGATTTTATTAATTCCCCATTTTATATGGTTATATGGTAATGATTTTATTACAATTTTTTATGGTTTAAAAAGAACTGGCTTAGAACCAAGTTTAATAAATCATTTTGAACAGCCAATATTGTTTTTATTTAAACAAGTGGGAACACTTCTTCCGTTTTTCTTTTTAATTTGGTTATTGGTAAAAAAAATCCAATTTAAGTTTAATTTTAAAGATAAAAAATTACTATTTTTATTAGTCATAAACTTATTACCAATCTTTCTAATTCTTATTACTTCTGCAATAATGGGTTCTAAAATCAGAACGATGTGGATGACACCCTTTTATTTATATTTTGGGGTTCTATTTGTCTATCTTTTGAAATCGCAAATAAATGTTAAAAAAATAAATTCTTTTTTATATGGATTTTTGTTTCTATTTTTTTTATCACCAATTATTTATTCTTACGTTTCAATTTCCCAAACAGATAAAAGAACGGACTATCCTGGAAAAGAGATTGCATCTAAAGTGCAATTAATTTGGAGTAAAGATTTTAATGGAGATATTCAATTCGTCACTGGAGACGAATGGAAAGCTGGGAACTTATCATATCATTTAAAATCACGACCTGTTTGGGAGGGATCTACCAATAGTGAGATATTAAAAAATGCATCACAATTTATTTGTGTTGAAGATGTTTGTTTGGGAAGATACTAAAATTTGATTATATTATGAAAATAATAATTTTGACCCCGGTGTATAATGACTGGCAATCGGTATATAAACTAGTCGATGAAATTAATAACCTATCATTAAATAAAGAATTTGAAATTTCAGTTTACATATTTAACGATTTTTCAAATCATGATCGTCCTGATTTTGAAAAAAATCTAGAAAATATAAATTCTTTAAAAATATTTAATATGAAAAGAAATCAAGGACATGCAAGATGTATTGCCACTGGGTTAAAATATATTTTTGAAAAAGATAATTTTGACTATGTTATTCCTATGGATGGGGACGGTGAGGATAGACCTGAGGAAATTGAATTTTTTTTAGATCAAATAAAAAAATCACAAAATCAACCTATTGTAGGAGAGAGAATTAAACGATCTGAAAAGATGATTTTTAAGATTTGCTATCAATTACATAAATTTCTTACACTAGTATTCACAAGCAAATCAATAAAGTTCGGAAATTATACTTGTTTACCAAGATCAATCGTTGAAAAAATGATTAATGAAAAAGCGACATGGAATAGTTTTTCGGGTTCATTAAAAAAAATTGAAAATGACTTAATTTCTATTCCCTCTATTAGAGGTAATCGATACTTTGGACCATCAAAAATGAGTTTTATCAATTTAATTAAACACTCACTTTCAATTATTAGTGTGTTTAGAAAAACTTTTTTAATTCGATCTGCATTATTTATAATAATTTATATTTTAATGATTAAAAGTAATGCATCGATAATCACTGCAATACCTCTCATTTTTTTATTAGTAGCTGTTTATTCAATCTCAAATTTAGCATTAAGAGAAAATATGGAAGAATTTAAAAATTGTTTAAGCCAAATAAATGATATTGAGAATATTAAATGAAAAAAAAAGATCTTTATTATGAGAGAATTCCTACAAAACTTTTAAGAGAGGATGTCAGATATTTAGGAAACATATTAGGACAGGTAATAAGGGCACAAGAGGGACAAAAGTTTTTTAATTTAGTTGAAAAAGTTAGAAAATTATCAAAAGCTAATAAAGCCAATCCAAATTCAAAAAAACTAAATAGTGATGTAATTAACGCAATCAAAAAACTCGATCCTAAAAATACTTTTAAACTAACACGAGCATTTTCACATTTTATGAATTTTATGAATTTAGCTGAGCTAGTTGATGCTTCAAGAAGTATAAATGAAAATGAAAATAATAAGAAAAAGTTAAATAAAAAAAATTTATTTATTGAGGAAATTTTTGAGGACTTATTTAGAAAAAAAAATATTTCAGACAATAAGATTTATGATTTAGCAAAAAATCTTAACATAGGTATTGTCTTAACAGCTCATCCGACAGAAGTAAAAAGAAGAACTTTAATTCAAAAATATCACAAAATTATAGAGATACTTGAGGAACGAGAATTGTTTAAAAATTTTCCTTCAAAATTAAAAGTTCTCGATAAAAATCTTTACGATGAGTTAACGATTATTTGGAATACGGATGATCTTAAAAGATTTAAACCATCACCATTTGATGAGGCTAGATGGGGATTAGCCATCATTGAAGATAGTCTGTGGGATACAGTTCCAAAAGTTTATAGAAAATTAAATTCTATATTTGTAAAAAATATGGGTAAAAATTTACCAAAAAATTTTAATCCTATTGTATTTGGTTCATGGATGGGTGGTGATCGAGATGGTAATCCTAATGTTACTTCAGAAGTCACAAGAAAAGTAATTTTACTTTCTAGATGGGAGGCCGCTAAATTATATGAAAAAGCTCTAACTAAAATAATAAGATCCTATTCTATGGAAAAGGCTTCAAAAAAAATCTTAAGTAAAGTTGGTCAATCGTTCGAGCCTTATAGAGTTTTTTTAAGACCTTTGAGAGACAAAATGAGAATTACCCATAGATCTATTGAACAACACCTGGTGCATAATAAGCCATTAGATCAAAAAAAATTATTAAGTTCTCGAGAGGAAATTCTTAAACCTTTAAGGGTTGTAAGAGAGTCTTTAGAGCAAAATCAAAATGAGAATATTGCAAGTGGTGAATTGTTAGATTTAATGAGGCGAGCAAAATGTTTTGGGATTAATTTAGCTAGATTAGATATCAGGCAAGAGTCTGCAAGACATAAACAATTGATATCTGAATTTGTTAAGACGAAGTATAAAAAAAATTACTCAAATTTTACTGAGAAAGAAAAAATTAAATTTTTAAAGAAATTCATAACTTCTAAATCTAATAAAATTGGAAATTTACAATTTAAGAATAAAGAAAATAAGGAAGTATGGACAACTTTTAGTACTTTGTCAAAAGAGCCACCAGAGTGTTTAGGTGCATATGTAATATCAATGACTACCTCTGCTTCAGATATTTTATCAGTATCTTTCTTACAAAAAGAGGCAAATATAAAAAACAAATTAAGAGTAGTTCCTTTATTTGAAACTTTAGATGATCTTATTAATGCAAAATCTATTATAGAAACCCTGTTCTCACAAAAATGGTATAGAAAACTGATCAATCATGAACAGGAGGTAATGATTGGATATTCAGACTCAAGTAAGGACGCTGGAAAAATATGCGCTAGTTGGCATCAATATAAAGCACAAGAAGAAATAATAAAATTAGCAAAAAAATTTAAGATCAAAGTAACTTTTTTTCACGGCAGAGGTGGATCAGCTGGTAGAGGAGGAGGTCCGATACAGGCTACTCTAAGATCACAACCTCCTAACTCAGTTAATGGTAATATAAGAATTACAGATCAAGGTGAAGTAATTCAACAAAAGTATGGTTATGAACCTTTAGCTAATTATAATTTATGTAGTTACATTGGTGCTGTTACAGAGGCTACTTTAAATCCCCCACCAATTCCTAAAAAAAATTGGAGAGATCTAATTGAAAAAATGTCTGACATTTCTAAAAACTCATACAGAAAAAATATAAATCAAAGTTCAGATTTTATTGAGTATTTCAGGACTGTCACTCCTCATAAAGCACTTGGCAAATTATCTATTGGTTCAAGACCATCAAAAAGAAAAAATGTTGATAATATAAAAAGTTTAAGGGCAATACCCTGGGTTTTTGCATGGACACAGATCAGATTAATGCTTCCAGCTTGGTTAGGAAGTGCAGAAGCATTGAGATACTCTTATATCAAACAGTTTAGAAAAACTTTATATGATATGGAAAAAAATTGGCCTTTTTTTAATTCAATGCTTGATATGCTTGATATGGTAATTTCTAAAGCTGATCCAGAAATTTCAAAAATTTATGAAGAGTTTCTTGCTGACAAAAAACTTCAAAGAGTTGGACAAAAACTAAGATTTCAATTTGACACAATAAAGGAATTAAACAAAAAAATTACTCCTAAGGAAATTTTGAAGATAAGAAAAGAATTTAGATCTAAGGTATTAGCAAGAAATATCTACTCTGAGGTTTTAAATATTATTCAGCCAATAGTTATTTATAAATTAAAAAAGAAAAAAGATAAAGAAAATAGAAAATATTTAGAGGATGCTTTGTTGACCTCTATTGCAGGTATTTCTGCAGCCATGAAAAATACTGGATGATACTTAAAAAAATTACTTTTTTAATTTTATTATCTCTTATAATTACCAACACCTCAAAGAGTGATTTTAAAGAAATAAAAAAAAAAGCAATAATTAATAAGCCAGAAATTATTTTTCCAATTCAAAAAGACAAAAAAGGATGCATACAAGATTTATATGTAAGTCCAGATAAAAACTATGTTTTACCAGTATTGAAAGTTGAAGCACCCTCTGGATATGGACTTGATAATAGATTTGACTACGCCCTAAGTAAATTTGAGGATTTTAGCTTTCCTTGTGGTAGTGGAAATGTCGAAGCATGTCAAAATGTTAAAAGAGTAATTTTA
>CACKKE010000003.1 GCA_902600635.1 uncultured Pelagibacteraceae bacterium
AAAATTATACAGACAAAAGTGAGGTTATTAATGAATATATTCCACAAGAAGAAATTAAAAATTTAATCCAAGAAGATTTACCTTTTATAAAAGCTGACGAAATAAAAAAAACTGAAATACAAAAATTTAAATTACCTAGCCTAGATTTACTTAAAATTCCATCTAAAAAGGAAAGAGAAAATTCTGAAAAAAATCAATCAAGCAATCCTGAATTTTTAGAAAAAATATTATTAGATTTTGGTGTTAATGGAAAAATCAAAAAAATAAGTCACGGACCAGTTGTTACATTGAATGAATTTGAACCTGCTGCTGGCGTAAAGGTTTCGAAAATTATAAATCTATCTGACGATATCGCGAGAAATACTAGTTCTGAGTCAGCCAGAATTTCAACCATTCCAGGAAGTAACACTGTTGGAATTGAATTACCTAATTCATCAAGAGAAAATGTTTATTTGAGTGAGATTTTAAATAACTCCGACTTTAAGAAAAAAGAAATTAAATTACCGATTGCTTTAGGTAAAAGTATTTCTGGAAATCCAATAGTTGGCGATTTATCTTCAATGCCTCATTTGTTGATAGCTGGAACAACTGGATCTGGAAAGTCAGTTTGCATAAACACAATAATATTGTCACTCCTTTACCGTCATACTCCTGAGAGATGTAAATTTATTTTGATTGATCCTAAAATGCTTGAACTATCAACGTATGAAGGTGTGCCTCATCTTTTGTGTCCAGTGATAACTGAGGCAAAAAAAGCTGCCTCAGTTTTAGGCTGGGTGGTTAAAGAGATGGAAAGTAGATACAGACTTATGACTAAAGAAGGAGTTAGAAATATAGATGGTTACAACTCAAAACATAAACTTCCAATGCCCTATATAGTCGTAGTGGTCGATGAAATGTCAGATTTGATGTTGGTTGCAGGAAAAGAAATTGAAAACTATATTCAAAAATTATCTCAAATGGCAAGGGCAGCTGGAATACACATTATCATGGCTACTCAAAGACCGAGTGTTGACGTTATTACAGGAACAATTAAAGCAAACTTTCCTACACGAATATCTTTCCAAGTGA
Source organism: uncultured Pelagibacteraceae bacterium (assembly GCA_902600635.1). GTDB lineage: Bacteria > Pseudomonadota > Alphaproteobacteria > Pelagibacterales > Pelagibacteraceae > Pelagibacter. Next base: position 1,072 of record CACKKE010000003.1, read on the forward strand.
CATCTAAAATAGATAGTAGAACCATATTAGGGGAGCAAGGTGCTGAACAATTATTAGGTAAAGGTGATATGTTGTATATGTCATCTGCTAACAGAGTTGTAAGAATACATGCGCCATTTGTATCTGACAATGAGATTGAAAATATTAACAATTCTCTAAGATCCCAAGCAGAACCGGATTATGTGGACGAAATTCTGAATTTTGCAGATGAAAAAGAAGTGGGTGATGGATCAAAAAATATGGGCGATAAAGATGAGCTTTATCAAACAGCTGTGGAAATCATAAAATCTGAAGGGAAAGCATCAACGTCTTTTTTACAAAGAAAACTACAAATTGGATATAATCGAGCAGCAAGAATAATTGATATGATGGAAGAAGAGGGAATTGTGAGTAAGGCCAATCATGTAGGAAAACGTGATGTTCTTTGATGATTAGTAAATTAATTTTTTTATTTCTTTTGTTTTCAATTGTTGAGGCTTCAGCAAATGTTAAACAAAAAATTATTCAAAATTTAGAAACTACTAATAACTTGACATTTAACTTTGAGCAAAACATTAATGGTAAAACGGAAAACGGCCATTGTGCTCTTTTATATCCACAAAAAATTTTTTGTAAATATAATTTGAAAAATAAAAAAATTTTAGTTTCCAATGGAAAATCTATAGTCATTAAAACTAAAAGTAGCTATTACCTATATCCCCTTAAACGAACACCATTAAATTTAATATTAAATAAAGAATTTTTAATTAATAAGATCGAAAATTTGAATGAAAGAATCCTAGATAATAAATTTATAAATTTTAAGTTTTTTGAAGAAGATTTCGAGGTGAATATTTTCTTTGATTATAAAACTCTTAATTTGATCGGTTGGCAAACTAAAGATATTTATCAAAATCTTAGTATCACTTTTTTAGACTCGGTTAAAAAAAACCAAAAATTAAATAGTAATTTATTTATTTTACCTGAACAAAATTAAATTGAAACAGACTCTGTTTTATAGATTCTCATGCCCCTTGAAATATAATTATTTAATGCATTTTTATGATCTAAAGAGCAAGTGTGCACCCAGACTCTATTAGTATTTTCAGAAAAAGAATTTTTTATAGCTGATGTTAAAAGGTAAGAGCCTAATTTTTTATTTTGATATTCTTTGAGCAAACCAAGATAAGCAATTTCTGTCTCCTTTTTTTCCTCATGGAAAATAAGTTCAAAATATCCAGCCATATCGTTAGCTTTTTTAAGAATATAAGTTTTTACCTTTTGATCTGAAATATATTCCATCCATTGTTTATCTGTCCAAACTAATCGATCTGTCCATCGATGTTCTTTACCGATACTTTTATAGAAAAACTTATTTATTTGAAAATCTGCTGGATCACTAAGATCAATTAAACAGTCATCCGGAGAAAATTTAGATTTTTTTAAGTCTTTAAGTGAATTAATTTCTAAATAATTTCTCTCAACTTTAGTACTCACTCCACCATCTTTCCAACTTTTTCACCTCCAAATAGATGAAAATGTAAATGAGGTACTTCTTGACCACCGTGTTCAGATATATTAGCTAAAGCACGATAACCTTTACCGCCGTCTACTGATATACCAAGTTTTTTTGCAACAATATTAATACCCTTTAATAAACCCACCATTTCCTCTGGGGAGGCGTTTTGACTAAAATCATCAAGGTCAATATATTTTCCTTTCGGTATTACCAGCGCATGAATTTTTTTTTGTGGATTAATATCATGAAATGACAAAACGTGATCATCCTCGTAAATCTTTTTACAAGGAATTTCCCCTCTTAAGATTTTAGCAAAAATATTATTATCATCGTAACTCATTTTTTTCTTTTATTGAGTTCTTCCATTACATCCTCAATTTTCAGATCATTTGCTTCTAGATACATTACCAAATGATAAAAAACATCAGCTGCTTCATGAATTTTATTTGAATTTTTTTCTACTGCCTCAATAAGTTCATTAATTTCTTCTAGGATCTTTTCCTTACTCAAAGATTTATCACCAAGTAATTTATTAGTGTAAGAACCATCTACTGGAGTTTTTTTCCGTTCTCTTGCAAGATTAAATAAGCTTTCTAAAGTATTAAGCATGTTAAATTCTAACAGGTATTCCTTTTGAGTCCAAATAATCCTTAGCTTCTTTTACCGAGTGTTTTCCATAATGAAATATAGATGCTGCCAAAACTGCACTAGCTTTTCCTAATTTAATTCCATCCACTAGGTGATCTAAATTTCCCACCCCACCAGATGCAATAACTGGAATATTCACTTTTGATGAAATTTTTGACATGAGATCAATATCATAACCTACTTGTGTTCCATCTCTATCCATAGAAGTTACTAATAACTCCCCTGCACCGTTTTTTTCCATTTGTTCAGCATACTCTAAAGCGTCAATACCACTATTATTTCTTCCTCCGTGAGTAAACACTTCCCATTTATCTCCATTTTTTTTAGCATCGATTGCAACTACAATACACTGAGACCCAAATTTTTTTGAACTATCGATAACAACTTTTGAATTTTCAACTGCTGCAGTGTTTATTGAAACTTTATCAGCGCCACAATTAAGTAATTTGTTAATATCCTCAACACTTCTGACACCACCTCCCACAGTTAATGGCACAAAACACTTTTTTGAAGTTTTCTCCACAACATCATAAATTGTATCTCTATTTTCATTAGACGCAGTAATATCTAAAAAACAAATTTCATCTGCTCCACCATCGCTATAAATTTTTGCTTGTTCCACTGGGTCCCCTGCATCCTTTAGATCAACAAAGTTTATACCCTTAACAACACGACCATTTTTTACATCTAAACAAGGGATAATTCTATTTTTAAGCATCTTCTTTCACCAGTTCTTCTAATTTTATATCTCCGTCATAAATAGCTTTACCAACGATTATACCCTCAACATTTTCTAACTTCTTTGCTTTCTTGATGTCATCTATTGATGAAACTCCACCAGATATAATTACGGGGCAGTTTGACATTTCTGCAACTTTCATTGTTTCATTAAAATTTGGACTTTGTTTCATACCGTCTCTATTAATATCAGTATAAATTAATCTACTAACACCATAGTCGTTAATTTCTTTTAAATAATCTAAAGTTAATTGATTAGAGCTTTCTTTCCATCCAGATACTGACAAATACCCATCTTTAGCATCTAAACCTAGAGCAATATGTTTTTGAAATTTTTTACATGATTCTTTTAAGAAATTTTTGTCTTTAATAGCAGCACTTCCCAGAATTACTTTCTCTACACCAGCATCAATGTATTTTTTAATATTATCAGAATTTCTAATACCACCACCCACTTCAACTTTTAAATTAAATTTACCAACTATATCCTGAATAATATCTAAATTTACTATTTCACCAGTTAAAGCACCATCTAAATCAACTATGTGTAAATTTTTAAATCCATGATCCTTAAATTTTCCTGCTTGCTCAATTGGAGACAATTCATACTCAGTCTTTTTATCAAAATCTCCTTTAACTAATCTTACACACTTTTTATCTTTAATATCTATTGCAGGAAATATTTTCATTTTACAAATTTATAAAATTATCAATTATTTTAAGCCCAATCCTATCACTCTTCTCTGGATGAAATTGAGTTCCAAAAATATTTTCTTTTTCAACAGAGCAAACAATATTTGACGAATAATCTGTTGTTGCTGAAATCACTTTTTTATCATTTGGAACAAATTCATAACTATGAACAAAATACATGTGTGAATTATTTTCTATATCTTTAAAAATTTTACTATCTTTGACAATATTAATTTGGTTCCAACCGATATGAGGAAGTTTAAATTTTCCATTTTGATTATCTATTTTTGAAACTTTACCTGAAATCCATCCTAAGCCTTTAGTTTCAGTTTCCTCATAGCCAATATCAGCAAACATCTGCAAACCAACACAAATTCCAAGTAGAGGTTTTTTATTAGTTATTGCAAATTCATTTAAAGTATCAGTGAGACCTTTAATTTTATTCAAGGCATCTACACAACTTTTAAATGAGCCCTGCCCTGGTAAAACTACTTTGTCACTTGATTTTATCTTATTCAAATCTGAGGTAACCTCGATAGTTACTTTATCTTTTGCAACTTCTTTAAAAGAGTTTATTACCGAGCTTATATTACCCGATTTATAATCAACAATTGTGACATTCATTAAACTTATAAAGAACCTTTTGTAGAAGGAATAGTTTTTTTATTCCTCGGATCTATTTCCAATGCAGTTCTTAAAGATCTTGCTAATCCTTTATAGCAAGACTCGATAATGTGGTGACTATTGTCCCCGTAAATATTTTCAACGTGTAGAGTAATTCCAGCAGCTTGAGAAAATGCTTGAAACCATTCTTTAAAAAGTTCTGTATCCATTTCACCAAGTTTTTCGACCTTTAGATTAACTTTCCAAATTAAATAAGGTCTATTTGAAATATCAATTGCAACACGTGATAAAGTTTCATCCATTGGGATCATCGCGTGAGCATACCTTTTGATACCAACAGATTTATTTAAAGCTTTTTTTAAAGCTTCACCAATAGCAATTCCTGTATCTTCAGTTGTGTGGTGTAGATCAATATGAGTATCTCCTTTAGCTTTTATACTCATGTCTATTGAAGAATGCTTGGATAGTTGTTCAAGCATGTGGTTTAAAAAACCTATTCCTGTGTCAATTTTGTATTTACCTTTACCGTCAATATTTAAATCAACACTAATGCTTGTTTCTTTTGTTTTCCTGCTTATTTTGCCTTTACGCTTCATAATTAAAAACAGGTATACATATATTATTCAATTATGGCAATAATACTAAACCTGGGCTTGAAGTATCAAATTTAGTATCCATTTATAAGCTATGACAACGATTGTGTTAGTTAGAAAAAACAACGAAGTGGTAGTAGCTGGTGACGGCCAAGTAAGTATGGGCAATACTGTCGTAAAAAGCACTGCCTCAAAAGTCAGAAAAATTGAAAAGAGAGATGTCGTAGCTGGTTTTGCTGGATCAACAGCTGATGCATTAACTTTATTTGAAAGATTAGAAGGAAAATTAGAAAAACATGCTGGTAACTTATCTAGAGCTGCTGTGGAGTTAGCTAAAGATTGGAGAACAGATAAATATCTAAGAAGATTAGAAGCGCTAATGGCAGTCGGTGACAAGAACAATAGTTATATAATTTCAGGCACTGGTGACGTTCTAGAACCTGAGGGAGATGTTATTGGTATTGGCTCTGGTGGTAATTATGCTTTAGCTGCAGGAAAAGTCTTAATGGAAAGCAATATTTCAGCAGAAGAAGTTGCAAAAAAAGCTATAAAAGTTGCAGCTGATATCTGCGTATTCACAAATGAAAATGTCAAAGTTGAAAAAATATAATGGATAAATCAAACGTAACTCAATTACATCCTAAAGGTGATCAGCAAAAAGAGGAAGCTTCATTAGTAAGCTCTTTGTCACCAAGAGAAATTGTTTCTGAATTAGACAGATTTGTTGTAGGTCAAAATAAAGCTAAAAGAGCAGTTGCTGTTGCCTTAAGAAACAGATGGAGAAGACAAGCTTTAAAAGGTGAAATGAGAAATGAAGTTTTGCCAAAAAATATTTTAATGATTGGACCAACTGGTGTTGGAAAAACAGAAATTTCAAGAAGACTATCTAAATTAGCAGAGGCTCCTTTTGTAAAAGTTGAGGCAACTAGATTTACTGAGGTGGGATATGTTGGAAGAGATGTAGAACAAATTGTAAGAGATTTAATTGAAATAGCAATTTCAATGGAAAAAGTAAAAAAAAGAAAAGAAGTCTACGCAAAAGCTCAAAAATTAGCTGAAGAAAAAGTATTAGATGCCTTAGTTGGTAAAAAAGCAAGTGCGGCTACAAGAGAAAGCTTTAGAAAAAGACTTAGAGATGGTGATCTAGATAATAACGAGATAGAAATAGCTGTCAGCGAAAGTGGTGGTAGTAGTACATCATTTGAAATTCCTGGAATGCCTGGTGCTAATGTAGGAATGATTAATATTGGCGAGATGCTTGGAAAATCTATGGGTAAGCAGGAAAAGAAGAAGAAAATGACTGTTAAAGAATCTCATGAAATTTTAATTAATGATGAGTCTGATAAATTAATCGAACAAGATAAAATAATTAAAGCTGCAAAGATCTCTACAGAAAATAATGGGATAGTTTTCTTAGATGAAATAGACAAAATTTCTGGAAGAACAGACAGGGTTGGCGGAGATGTATCTAGAGAAGGTGTGCAGAGAGATTTATTACCTTTAATTGAAGGAACAACAGTTAATACAAAATATGGACCTATAAAAACTGACCATATATTATTTATTGCATCTGGTGCTTTTCAATTAGCCAAGCCTTCTGATTTACTCCCCGAGTTACAAGGAAGACTGCCAATCAGAGTTGAGCTAGAGGCTTTATCAAGTGAGGATTTCAAAAGAATTCTTAAAGAACCTGATTTTAGTTTAATTAAACAGTATGTAGCTTTGTTAAAGACTGAGAATGTTGAGCTTGAGTTTACCGAAGATGGAATTGATGCAATTGCAAATATTGCATCAGAAGTAAATGCAACTGTTGAAAATATTGGTGCTAGAAGATTACACACAATAATTGAGAAAATCCTTGATGAAATTAGTTTTACTGCAACTGACAGATCTGGTGAAAAAATCTCAATAAATAAAGAATATATAAACAAAAATCTTGATAATCTTGTCAAAGATACAGATCTATCAAAATTTATTTTATAATTTTTTTTTTAAAAAAATATAAAAAGCCCCACTGCCACCATCTTCAATTTCGGCATCAGTTATAGATTTTATTTTTTTCATTAAGCTAGAATTATTTTTAATAAAATCAGGAACAGAATTTTTTAAAATACCAAATTTCTTTGAAATATATGGGTCTTTGTCATTTTGAGAATGCAGTCCTTTACCAGTGACAATTATAATTTTGGAGACTTTTTGATCAAAACAATCAACTATAAAACTCTCAACTTTTTTGTTTGCTTCATCAAGTGTGTAACCATGAAGATCCAATGATTTAGTAATATGAAGTTTATTCTCTTTTTTTTCTAAATCTTTATTTGGTAACTTTTCATTTTTTTCCAAAAAGTCTTTCCAATCCTTTTTGTCTTTATCTGAGATATTACTGTTCAATTAAGAAAGAGTATCAACTAACTGCCAATTTGGATTATTAGTACTTGTATCTCTTGAAAATACCCAGGTATCATAAATCTTCTTAATTTTTTCTGGGTCTCCAGAAACTATCTTTTTATCTTTATCTCTAATACAAGTGATTACTTCACCTACAAATTCTACAGTTACCTGTAAAATTTTTCCTAAATACTTATGCTCTTTTATGTTCGCTGAATTTACTCCAATAAAAGTAATTTCGGCAAGATGACCTCTTTTACCTCTTTCTTTTAGTGCGTTGTTAAACTGATCGTAAATTTTATTGCTTAATAAAGGCTTACTTGTTGTCAATTTATTATCACTATCACCAAAGTCTGTAATGATAGTTTCGTATGCTATTTTAGCACCTTTTAAAAAGTCTTTTTTTGCATTTTCGTCAAAATCAGTTTTTTTATTTATTTTTGTTTCACGATTTATATTTTTCAACATTTCCTCAAACTGGGGTGAGGCTTTTCCCTCAAAACCTGTTCTTTTTCCTAAAATTCCTCTAAGTCTTAAAAAGATGAAGCCAGCAATCATTGCTAATAAAATAATATCGATATATTCAAAACTATAATTCATACACTAAACTTAATTACTATGTTGATTAATTTCAACTAACAATTACATTAAAGACAAATGAACACAGTACTTTTAGCTGTTATTTTAATCCCAATTATAGAGATTTACCTCTTTATAAAGATCGGGTCTCAAATAGGCGCTTTCAGTACTATATTTTTAGTATTTTTTACTGCAGTTGTAGGAGTCTACTATGCCAGATACGAAGGGATTAACACCTTAAGATCTGGAATGATGCAAATAATTAAAAATCAAATTCCAGCCCACGAATTAATTTCTGGTGCTGCAATAGCATTTGCGGCCGTTCTGTTAATCATACCAGGATTTGCAACTGACTTGATTGGTTTCCTCTTAATCGTCCCAATAACACGAAAGTTAATATTAGGAAGATTTAACAAAAAATTTGAAAATAAAGAGACAAAAAAGAGTGATTTTATTGAAGGAGAATTTGAAGATATAGAAGATGACAATGACAGAAAAATTTAAAATTCTAGCAAAATACATAAAAGATATGTCAAGTGAAACACCTGATGTTGAAACTTACATATCTGCAGGAAATAACATGGGTAAATATCAATTAGATATAGATATCAAATCAATAGCACTTAAAAATAAAATGATTGAGGTTAATATAACATTAAAATTTCAACATAAAGACCCTCAAGTCAAAAAATCTCATTTTGAGATTGTTTACGCAGTAGCAGTAAAAATCGATGAGTCCATTAAAGAAAAAAAAGATCTAGAAAAAATTGTTCTATGTGATGTACCTAATTCAGTTTATCCAGATTTAGAAAAATCATTTCTAGATATGATGCATAATTCTGGATACCCTAATCTCAAATTAGAAAAAAAAATTGATTTTACAAAGCTTTATTTAGAAAGATTTAATTAATAAAAGTTTTTTTTAAGAGACTTTTTTAAATAAATTTGATGATTTTTTATCTCCTCAGGAGAAGGTTTTATAACCTTAGTAGAATAGATAACTTTTCCAGTATTTAATTTTGAAGTTTCTTCCTCTTTATTTTTAAAATCTAAAGTTGGCTCTTTTTGATCTATTAAATTTATATAGACTTTAGATAGCAAATCACAATCAATAAGTGCAGTATGCTGGACCCTTTTGGAGTTGTCTATTCTATATTTCTTACATAAAGCGTCCAAGCTTATTTGGGATCCTGGAAATTTATTTCTGGCTAATGATACCGTGTCTATTACTTCATTATCAATTTTGTTTTTTCCAATGATCTTTAGTTCATTATTTAAATGAGATAAATCAAACTCTGCATTATGAATTATTAATCTTTTATCTTTAATAAATCTTAGAAAATCATCAGCTATTTCTCTAAATTTCATTTTGTCTGATAAAAAACTATCTGAATATCCATGTACTTCAAAAGCTTTCTCAGATACTTTTCTTTCAGGATTTAAATAACAATGAAATTTTTTTTTTGTTGGTATTAAATTATCTAACTCGATACACCCAATTTCTACAATCCTATGCCCCTCTTTTACTGAAAGACCAGTTGTTTCTGTATCTAAGACAATTTCTTTCATGCTAACTTTTTTATAATTTCCTTTACTCTAACTTTAACAGAATTTTTTTTAAAATTGTTCTTAATTATAAATTGAGACTTTTTTTTCTTTAAGACAAGTGAAAGTTGCATCTTTTTAAAGTTATTTAGTATTTCCATATTCAAATTTTTTCGTTTTTTTAATCTTTTTAAAATTTCTGATTTCTTAGACTCCACAAAAATTAATATATCTTTTTTTTTATTAATCTTATTTTCCAATAGAAGAGGAATGTCTAATACAACAAGTTTTTTGTGTTTGTTCTTTCTTAAGAAATCATTCATTTTTTTTCTAACTTCACGATGAACAATCTTAATAATCCTTTTCAAATTTTTCCTATTTGATAAAATTGCATCAATAATTTCTTTTTTTTCTACAGGAAAAGAATCAAAATAATTTGGGAGTTCTTTTTTTAATTTTTGAAAAACTTTTCTGTTATGTTTATAAATTTTAGCAACTTCTAAATCAGCGTTAAATACAGGAAAACCAAAACATTTAGCAATGTAAGTTTTGCCAGAACCTATATCTCCTAAAATACCTATTCTTTTCATAAATCTAAAAATTTTTTTAATTCGTCGTTAATTTCTGGTTCAACCTTGTGCCATAATTTAAACGCTTCGAAAGCTTGATAAATAAACATCATTTTACCATTAGAAACCTGACAGCCTAAATTTTTTCCAGTTCTTAAAAAGTTGGTCTCTTTTGGATTGTAGATAACATCGTAAAATAGCTTTTCTTTATTTATATTTTTAAAGTTTAAATCTATATTATCTTCTTTGTTCAAGCCTAAACTGGTAGCGTTAATAATCATATCGAATTTAGGTTGATCGCCCCAATCAACTACATTGATGTCTAAAAAAATTTTTTTTAGGTTTTCAGTTTTTTGTTTAGTTCTATTACTTACTATAATTTTTGAAACACCTAATTTTTCTAAAGCATAAATTATAGAAGGCACCACACCTCCGGCTCCCAATATAAATATTGTTTTGTTTTCTAAATTAAATTGGGTTTCCTTTAAACTTAGTTCAAAACCTTTGATATCAGTGTTGTGACCAATAAGTTTTTGATCTTGTTTGTATATAGTATTAACAGATTGCGTAATCTGGGACTCTTTGCTTAGCGTATCCAAAAAGGGAATAACGTCACTTTTGAAAGGAACAGTAACATTAATCCCATCTAATTTATTATTCTTTATTTCATTAATAGTTTCTTCGATTTCGCTTTTATCTATTTTTCTTCTATCGTAATTTGCATCAATATTATTTTTTTCAAACCAATAATTGTGTAATTTAGGTGAAAGTGAGTGTTCGATCGGATTTCCAATTACAAGATATTTTTTCATTTATATTTATCTAAATATTTTTTAATTTTTTCAATTGGAAGTCCCATTATTGTATTTTCGTTACCATCAATACTTGAGAATAAATCTCTTCCCTGGCCTTCTATTTGATAAACATTATAAGCATATAACGCCTCATCCGAAATTTTTACTAAATAATTTTTTAGCTCTTCTTCTGTCATTTTTTTCATTGTCAGTGATGCTTTATCAGTATGGTTCCATACCATAGATCCATTTTTAGAGATACATACTGAGCTTATTAAATGATGTTTTTTACCATTAAGTTTTTTTAAAATATCTAAAGCTTCATTTCTATCGTTGGGTTTTGATATTAGTTCTCCTTCTAAATCAATTACACTATCAGCACCCAAAACTAAATCATCAACATATTTATTACTTACTTTGTTAGCTTTTAATTCAGCTAAATTTTTTGATATGATTTCTGGTGAAGCTTTTTCTTTTAATAAACTTAATTTCACAATATCTTCATCGACATTTGATGGTTTTACTTCATTAAAAATATCATTTTCGTCCAGTATTTTTTTTCTAACCTTGCTTTTGGAAGCTAGAATAATTTTAAGCATTTTCTTTATATATCTCGTATATTTTAATTACTGAAGCTGCAGTTTCTTCTACAGATTTTCGTGTAACATCGATGAATGGCCATTTATATTTTTTGAAAGTATTTCTTGCCATATCTACTTCTTTCTTGATTTGCTCTAGATCTGTATAAAGTTTATTTTTGTTTTCCTTAAGAGAGTTCATTCTATTTTTCCTAATCTCTACAAGCCTTTCTGGCTCAGTATTTAATCCTATAATGCATGAGATTTTAGGGTTTTCTTTTAAAGCTTCTGGTAAAGAATTTTCATTTATCAAAGGTATATTGGATGTTTTAAACCCTTTGTTAGCTAAAAAGATTGCGGTTGGGGTCTTACTTGTTCTGCTTACCCCCAACAAAATTATATCAGATTCTTTTATTTCTTTTACAAGATTACCGTCATCATGGTTCATTGTAAATTGAATTGCTTCGATCCTTTTATAATATTCTTCATCAAGAGCGTATTGTCCACTTGGTTGGTGTGAAGCTTTTTGATTTAAAAGTTTTGAAAAACTCAATATTAGATCACCTAACACCCCAAAGCATGGAATTTTTTTCGTGTCACTATTTTTTGCAAGATATTTTGCTAGATTACTATCAACAATGGAGTATAGAATTATTGAGTTTTTTTCTTTTTCTGCACTTTCTAAAATTTTTATAATTTGATTTTCTGTTCTGGTAAAAGAATAAGTGTGTATTTTATAATTTATATTTTTAAATTGAGCTTTGATGGCTATAAAAATACGATCAAGAGTTTCACCAGTTGCATCTGATATAAGATAAATTTGATATAAGTTACTCATGTATAATTTGTGTATAAATTTGTACTATTTTTATCATATTGAACATTTTCCATTTTTTAAAATTTTTGGTGTAAAACAATGCTTTTATTAACAAAATTAAACATGTTAAAATCTCCAGTAATCACTTGGCGTATTTAGTTAATAAGCTTCAATTTTGCGTATATATTTATTAAAATTTAAATTCTAAATGTTAACAAACTGTTTATAAAATGTTCAATAAATTTAATCACCATTATTCACAGAATATACTAACATTACAATTAATTATATTTAATTATTAATATGTCTCCAATCGAAGAAGTAATAATAAACAAGAAAAGTGATATTAATCCTATTTGGATAATGAGACAAGCTGGTAGATATTTACCAGAATTTAGAGAAATAAGAAAACAAAATCCTGATTTTATAAAATTATGTCTTAACGAAAAATTATCAAGTGAGATCACTTTACAACCCTTGAGAAGATTTGATTTGGATGCAGCAATAATTTTTTCTGATATCTTAATGTTACCATATGGCTTAAATCAAATTGTTGAATTTAAAAAAAATGTAGGCCCATTACTTGGTAACTTAGACTTAAAAGAAATTTCGAATATTAAAGAAGTTGAATTTGTAGAAAGACTATCTCCTGTTTACGAATTAATTAATCTAGTTAGTAATTCTCAATTTACTAAAAATAAAACTACTATAGGATTTGTTGGGGCACCGTGGACTTTATTAGTTTATATGATAAATAAAAAATCTCCAAAATTAAGCTTGAATGAAAATTTTTTTGAAGACAAATATTTAATTGATAAAGTTTTTAAGATTTTAGATAAATTTTTAAAAATACACATTAAAAATCAGGTAGATAATGGTGCTCAGGTAATTCAAATTTTTGATAGTTGGGCTGGTTTGTTAAAAGAAAAAGATTTACCTCATTACATTTATGACCCCACCTTAAGTTTGGTTAATTACACTAAATCTTTAAATGTGCCTGTTATCTGCTTTCCAAGAGGTATTAGAAATTACAAAGATTATTGTGAAATTATTAAACCAGACACAATTTGCATTGATTATGAGGTTGATCCAGTAAAAATTAATAAAGAAATAAACATTCCTGTTCAAGGTGGAATGGACCCAAAGGTTTTGCTTTCTAACAAAGAAAATTTAAAAAAAGAAACAACGAAATATTTAGATATATTTAAAGATCATCCATATATATTTAATTTAGGGCATGGCGTTCTTCCAGAAACGGACCCTAATATGATGGATTATTTAGTAAAAACTGTAAAAGATTATTAATGGAAAAAAAGACAGAACACCCACTAGTTAATTTCGGAAAAACAGGGGTTTTAATTGTTAATCTTGGAACTCCTGACTCAACAGGTTGGTTTGATATAAGAAAGTATTTAAAAGAGTTTTTATCAGACAGGAGAGTAATCGAAGTTAACCCAATAATTTGGCAAATTATATTAAATGTCATTATATTAACCTTTCGCCCATCTAAAACAGCTAAGGCTTATAAAGAAATTTGGATGAAAGACAAAAATATCTCTCCTCTTTTGCATTATACACAAAAGCAAGCAGAAAAACTTTCAAAATTAATATCTGAAAAAAACTTAATAATAGATTATGCTATGAGATATGGAAATCCCAGCATAAGAAGTAAAATTGCAACTCTTCATGAAATGGGTTGTGAAAATTTAATAATTCTCCCTCTTTATCCTCAATACGCAGCGGCGACCACTGCAACTGTCTGTGACGAAGTATATAGAACTCTTATGAAAATGAGATGGCAACCATCTTTAAAAATAGTGCCACATTATGAGTCGGATCCTTTATATATAGAAGCGCTTGTAAATTCTTTGAATAAGAAGATTAAAGAAATAAATTGGAAGCCAGATTTGATATTAGCTTCTTATCATGGAATACCACAAAAATATTTTGATAAAGGCGATCCTTATCATTGCTATTGTCACAAGACCACGAGACTAATATCAGAAAAATTTACTTCAATTGAAATTATGACGACATTCCAATCTAGATTTGGTCCTGAAAAATGGCTTCAACCTTACACAGATAAAACTTTAGAAAATTTACCCAAGGAAGGTAAAAAAAATGTTTTAGCTATATGCCCTGGATTTTCTTCAGACTGTGTCGAAACTCTAGAAGAAATCCAAATTCAAGGAAAAGAGAGCTTTTTAGAATCTGGTGGAGAAAACTTTGATATGGTGCCGTGTTTGAATGATAATGACGATCACATAATTTTATTAAAATCTTTAATTAAAAAAAACATCTAATTAATGAACACTTACTTGCTTTTTAAATCGTTACATTTGATATCCGTTATTTCTTGGATGGCTGGATTGTTATATCTTCCAAGAATTTTCGTTTACCATTCTCAAAACAATACTCAGCCAATTATATCGGATGTATTTAAGGTTATGGAAAGAAAACTATTTTTTTATATCATGACGCCAGCAATGATATTGTCTTGGCTATTTGGCTTGCTACTCATCCATGAGATAGGATTTGAAAAACTTGGAGAAACTTGGATGATTTTGAAATTGATATTTGTGGTTATATTAACAATTTATCATTTTTATCTTGGTCGTATTTTAGGAAAGTTTAAATTTGACCTTAATACGCATTCACATAAATTTTATCGATTTATAAATGAAATACCCACATTATTGCTTATTTTAATCATATTTGTTGTGGTTTTTAAGCCTATCTGGGGTTGAATATTTGCAAATAGCGTATATATTTACCTTAATTATTAAGTCCTTAATAATCTCTAATCATGAACATACAAGAATTAAAACTTAAATCATCAGAACAACTTATTACACAAGCAGAGGAGCTTGGTATTGAAAATGCCAGCACATTAAGAAAACAGGAAATTCTCTTTGCAATTCTTAAAAAGGTTGCTGAAAAAGAGGAAATTACAGGTGCAGGAGTTTTACAATTGCTTCAAGATGGATTTGGTTTTTTAAGAGCGATGGAGTCAAACTACCTTCCTGGTCCTGACGATATTTACGTCAGTCCAAGTCAAATAAGAAAATTCGGTTTAAGAACTGGAGATACTGTTGAGGGCCCTGTAAGAGCTCCTAAAGAAGGTGAAAGATATTTTGCTTTATTACAAGTCAGTAAAATAAATTTTGAGGAACCCGATAAATCTAGACACAAAATAGCGTTTGATAACCTAACTCCTTTGTATCCAGATAAACAATTAGTTATGGAAGTTGAGGCCACAAAGCCAGATAAAAAACAAGATTTAACACCGAGATTGATAGATCTTGTTAGCCCAATTGGAAAAGGTCAAAGATCGATAATTATTTCTCCACCTAAAGCAGGAAAGACTATGATTTTACAAAGTATTGCAAACTCAATTGCTAAAAATTATCCAGAGTGTTATCTGATAGTATTATTGATTGATGAACGTCCAGAAGAAGTAACGGATATGCAAAGAACCGTCAAAGGTGAGGTTATTAGTTCAACTTTTGATGAGCCTGCACAAAGACACGTTGCAGTAGCTGAAATGGTAATAGAAAAGGCCAAAAGACTTACTGAACATAAGAAGGATGTGGTGATACTACTAGACTCAATAACAAGACTAGGTAGAGCTTATAATGCTGTAATACCAAGCTCGGGAAAGGTTTTAACTGGCGGTGTAGATGCTAACGCACTCCAAAGACCCAAAAGATTTTTTGGTGCCGCAAGAAATATAGAGGAAGGCGGATCTTTAACTATCATATCTACGGCTTTGATAGACACTGGAAGTAGAATGGATGAAGTAATTTTTGAGGAATTTAAGGGAACTGGAAATAGTGAAACCGTGTTAGATAGAAAAATCGCAGATAAAAGGATTTATCCCGCTATTGATATAACAAAATCAGGCACTAGAAGAGAAGAATTGTTATTTGATAAAAATGATCTTCAAAAGATGAATGTTTTAAGAAGAATAATCGCTCCCATGGGAACAATGGATGCAATAGAGTTTATTAGTTCAAAGTTAAAAGATACTAAAAACAACTCTGATTTCTTTAATTCAATGAACAAACCTAGCTAATTTGAAGATAACCAAGTTCTTTTAATTCATTATTAAGCTCAGATTCCAATTCTTTCTGAATGTCTTTTGGTAGTGTCTTTTGCCAATCATTGCTGGGTCCTTTGTTAAAGAATCTTACTTTTTCTCTTTTTCCTTTAACAAAAACGTTCTCTGTAAAATCTCCATTATCTTCAATTTTTTTTAAAGCTTCAAAGGAAGTTGATTTTATAACATTTTCTTTTTTGGTATCAGAAACCTCGAAATCAATGAAATTTTTAAGAAATGCAATAATTTTATCAATTTCTTGATGTATATTATTTACTAAGTCCTCGTATTTAATAATTAACAAATTTTCATTATCTTTTGTCCAAAAATTATAATGTTCTTTCCATGAGCCAAGATATGTGATTACGTTCCCACCTCTCAATTCAATTTCTTTACCAGGAGAAAGGATTTTTGATGTGAGAAGAAACTTTTTGGAATCTTCAATGGATTTACTGAAGTGATTTGATATGGAGTCAATAAGATTTCTAGGATCTCTAACAATGTAAATCGTAGCTCGTGTACATTCTTTATTTGTAAAATGATAATTATCAACTTTACAATTTAAATGGTGTGTTTTGAAAAATTTTATTTTTTTATCTAAGTTAATTCTTTCTTGAGATGTAATCCAATGCTTTTTGATTTCGTGAATATTATTATAATCTTGAGTAAAATATTCAAAAAAACGTCTTTGTGGATATTGATCAATTTTTTTTATGCTAGGAAAATCAAATTTTCCATCTTCTGAATAGATTAGAGATGAAATTATAGACCTGACCCATGTATTTCCGCTCTTCGGATATGATGCTACCCAAATAATCATAAAAGTTTATAATTATATAAAATAAAAAACCAAATTATATGACAATTTATGCATTATCTAGTGGGCCAGGTATTTCCGGCGTAGCTGTTGTGAGAGTCTCAGGTCCAGATTCTTCAAAGGTGTTAAAATTGCTAACTAGGCGTGAATTGCCAGCTCCGAGAGTGGCTACCCTTCGAAAAATAAACAATATCAACACTTCTGAACTTATTGATGAGGGGTTAGTTTTATGGTTTCCTGGTCCTAAGAGCTACACTGGTGAAGATATGGTCGAAATTCATATTCATGGTGGTAAAGCTGTCGTGGAGGGGCTTTTAAATACTCTTTCAAATATAAAAGAGTGTCGACTTGCAGAGCCTGGTGAGTTTACAAAACTTGCTTTTCAAAACAGTAAAATAAATTTGCTAAAAGCAGAGAGTATAGCTGATTTGATCTCGGCAGAAACTGAAATTCAGAGATTGCAAGCTGTAAAAATGATGAAAGGAAAATCTTCAGAAAAATTTAATGAGTTGAGAGAAAAATTATTGAAAATTTTGTCATTTGTTGAGGCAAAAATAGATTTTCCCGATGAGGATTTGCCAGAAGAAAATTTAAAAAGTATAAAAGAGGATTCATCGAATGTCTTAAATGAGATTAAGAAAATTTTAAATGATCAAAAAGTTGGGGAGATAATTCGTGAAGGTTTTAAAATTGCAATTGTAGGTCCAACCAATGCGGGCAAGTCTAGTCTATTAAATAATTTGTCAAACAGGGAGGTTGCAATAGTCTCTGAAATTGCTGGTACCACAAGAGATGTTGTAGAGACACATTTAAACATAGATGGTTATCCAATTATAATTTCAGATACAGCGGGCATAAGAGACTCAAAGGACGAAATTGAAAAAAAAGGAATAAAATTATCATTAAAAAAAGCTGAAAATGCTGATCTAAAACTAGTAGTGGTTGATGCTAAAAGTATTGATTTAAGGGGTTTTTTGAATGATTTATTAAAAAAAAATGCAATTCTAGTTATTAATAAATCAGATCTGTTGCAAAAAAAATTAGACCCTGAAATTTCTAAATTTAATCATGTTTTGATTTCACTAAAAGACAATTTAAATATAGATAAATTAATTTCTAAAATAAAAAACCACTTAGAAAATAAATTTATATCAGAGGAAGATATCTTAATTACAAGAGAAAGGCACAGACAACATTTGCTACAGTGTGTTGAACATTTGAAAAAGTTTTCAGATAAAAACGATAAAAAAGATTTTGACAAAGGTGCCGAGGATTTAAGATTAGCCACAAGACAATTAGGTATGATTGTTGGTAAAGTTGATGTTGAGGAGATATTAGGCAGTATTTTCAACGATTTTTGCATTGGAAAATAATAGCTGTTTTATGGGGTTTTTTTGAGAGTTTTTGTCGATTTTCCTTGATAAATAACCCTTTTTTTTAAAAAAAAACAGAAATCTTGTAAATATCATAATCGAATATAAATTTAGCTCATGAAAAAAGATTTGCAATTTGATGTAGTTGTTATTGGAGGTGGTCATGCTGGTTGTGAGGCAGCTGCTGCCTCAGCAAGACTTGGTATAAATACTGCTTTGTTTACACATAACAAAAATACAATCGGGGAAATGTCATGTAATCCAGCTATAGGTGGTTTAGGTAAAGGTCATCTAGTTAGAGAAATAGATGCTTTAGACGGTGTTATGGGAGAGGTTGCTGACAAGTCAGGAATACAATTTAGATTATTAAATAGAAGTAGAGGACCTGCGGTTAGGGGACCAAGAACTCAATCTGACCGATCACTATATCGTAAATATATGCAAGAAAAACTTGTAAACTACTGTAATTTAAGCATTTTTTCTGATCCTGTAATAAAATTTATTTTTAGAAATAACCAAATAAGTGGATTTATAACACTTAAAGGTAACAAAGTGAGTTGTAACAAGTTAATCTTAACAACAGGCACTTTTTTGAATGGTTTGATACATATAGGTGATGAAAGAACTCCTGCAGGACGATTTAATGAAAAACCAAGTACAGGTTTAAGTGAACAATTAGAAAAGTATAATTTCAAAATTGGAAGATTAAAAACAGGCACACCTCCTAGATTAGACTCTAGAACAATTAATTTTGAAAATTTGGAAAAACAGTTTGCCGATGAAGATCCATATTTTTTTTCTTTCCTAACCAAAAAAAATTTAAACAAACAAGTGTCTTGTTCGATGACTTATACAAACGAAAAGGTTCATAAAATAATAGAAAAGAATTTATCTAAAAGTGCAATGTATTCCGGAAGCATACAAGGTATTGGTCCTAGATATTGTCCCTCTATTGAGGACAAAATAGTAAAATTTGCTGATAAGGCAAGACACCAAATATTTCTAGAGCCTGAGGGTCTAAATGATCATACAATTTACCCCAATGGCATATCTACATCTCTACCTGAGGTTGTGCAACATGAAATACTCAACAATATCAGTGGTTTAGAGAATGTAAAAGTAATTAGACCAGGATATGCTATTGAATATGATTATATCGATCCGAGAGAGCTCTTTTTAACACTGGAGACAAAAAAAATAAAAAACCTTTATCTTGCTGGTCAAATTAACGGAACCACAGGTTATGAAGAGGCAGCTGCTCAAGGCCTTATAGCTGGAATTAATGCTGTTCTATCTTTAAAGAATATGGAACCTTTTATTTTAGATAGATCAGATGCTTATATTGGGGTTATGATAGATGACTTAGTTACCAAAGGTGTTGCGGAGCCTTACAGAATGTTTACATCTCGAGCAGAATATAGACTAAGTCTCAGGTCAGATAATGCAGACTTAAGGCTTACTCATAAAGGAATTAAAATCGGTTTAATAGCTGAAAATAGAAAACAACTCTTTGAGGACAAATTTAATAAATTAAGCAAAATATCTCTTCAAATGTCTAATTTAAACATTTCACCCTCTAAAGCAGATAAATTCGGAATAAAAATAGCCAAAGACGGTGTTTTTAGATCAGCAGAGGAAATTCTTACCCAAAAAAATGTTGATATGAGAAAAATTAGGAATATTTGGCCTGAAATTGCTGATTTTGGGAATGAGATTGATGAGCAGATTGAGATTAACTCTCATTACAGAGGATATTTAAAGAAACAAATGGCAGATATTTTAGCCTTTAAACGAGATGAGAATTTAAAAATACCAGATAATATTGATTATGATCAATTTTCTGGCCTCTCTAATGAGGTAAAAGCCAAATTTAAAGAAATAAGGCCTAAAACCATGGGTCAGGCTCTAAGAATCGATGGAATAACCCCTGCAGCTGTATATATTTTGTTGTCACACGTCAAAAGAAAGTCTATTAAGCATATAGCTTAATGGATAACTTAATTTTAAATTCTTATTCTAAAATTTCCAATTTAAATGTTTCACGTGAAACTTGTAATGAGCTTGAGAGCTTAATTACGATGATACAGGAAAAAAATCAGAAAATTAATATTATCAGTAAAAGAATGTATGAAAAAGAGGAAATAAGAGAGCGCCACATAATTGATTCTGCACAAATTATTGATTTTGTTGATTTAAATTGCAATACAACCTCAGATTTAGGTACAGGGGGTGGAATGCCCGGATTAATAGTGGCCATAGTAATGAAAAAAATTAAAAACGATCTGAAAGTAAATCTTTATGAAAAAAGCTACCACAAATGTGCTTTCCTAAGAGAAGTTTCAAAAAAATTAAATTTAAATACAGAAATAATTCAGAAAGATATTTTTTCACTTAAAAATATTGAAACAGGAACAATTATGTCCAGGGCGTTTAAGCCAATGCCTGTGATTTTAAACTTGGTTAATGAAAATTTTAAAAAATATAAAAATATTATTTTTTTTATGGGAAGTAGTGGAAGAAAAATTCTTAATGAAACACTTCAAGAGTGGGACCTAGATTATGTAGAAAAAAAAAGTTTAACAAGCAACGACTCGTTTATATTAAATATTAAAAAAATTAAAAAAAAGATTTCATGAAAATAATTTCAATTATAAATCAAAAGGGCGGGGTTGGAAAAACAACAACTGTTATCAATTTAGCATCAGCATTATCTCAACTCGATAAAAAAATTTTAGTAATTGATCTAGACCCTCAAGGGAATGCTACCACAGGATTAGGATTGTCCAACACCTCTCAATCCGATCAGACCATTTACGGGATTCTCAATGGCACAATGTCGATTTCAAACGTAATTAAAAAAACAGAATTTCAAAATCTTGATTTAATATCATCAAATGTAGATCTGTCAGGATTAGAGGTTGAGACGGCTGGTGATAGTGATAGAGCCTTTATACTTAAGACTAAATTAACCGCGTATTTAAACGATTCTAGAGGATTATATGATTATATTCTCATAGATTGTCCTCCTTCTTTGAGTCTTCTAACAGTTATGGCTTTGGTATCATCTAACTCACTGCTTGTACCATTACAAACAGAATTTTTTGCTTTAGAAGGACTTACACAACTTATGAAGACTATTGAGAGAATTAAAACTAACTTGAATCCTGAATTGGAGATTCAAGGCATACTTTTAACAATGTATGATCGAAGAAATAAACTTTCATCACAGGTTGAACAAGAAGCGAGAGATTATTTCAAAGATAAAGTTTACCAAACGGTAATACCTAGAAATGTAAGATTATCAGAAGCACCATCTCATGGTATTCCAGTATTGATTTATGACAAGAATTGTCCAGGCAGTAAGTCTTATTATAGTTTTACAGATGAGTTCATGGCACAAGAAAATAAAGTTGGGAGCGCAGCGTAATGAACAAGATAAAAAAAGGGCTAGGTAGAGGATTATCTTCCCTAATCGGTGAAACTAAGGTTGAGAATAAAACAAATAACTTAAGTTTAGCTGACATAGTCCCTAACAAATATCAACCAAGAAAAAATTTTGATGAAGAAAATTTGAATGATTTGGTCAACTCAATAAAAGAACGCGGTGTTATCCAGCCAATTATTGTTAGAAAAATTAATACGGATAATTCTAAATACGAAATTATAGCTGGAGAAAGAAGGTGGTTAGCAGCTCAAAAAGCTGGTCTACATGATATTCCAGTAGTTGTAACAGATGCTGATGATCTTAAATCTTTAGAATTTGCTATTGTTGAAAATGTTCAGAGACATGATCTAAATCCCTTGGAGGAAGCACAAGGTTATAAAAGATTGATAGATGAATTTGCATATGATCAAGATAAAGTATCAAAATTCATAGGTAAGAGCAGAAGCTATATTTCTAACTCATTAAGATTACTTAATTTGCCCAAAGAAGTTCTTGATTTTGTTGAACAAAAAAAAATTACAGCTGGTCATGCAAAGATATTAGTAGGGTTAGATAATGCTACTTTTCTAGCAAATAAATTTATCGAAAAAAAATTATCTGTTAGACAAGCTGAAAATTTGGTTAAAATATTCAGAAAAACTAAAAGAAATACCTCTAGTAGAGTAGACTCAAATATTAGAGATTTAGAAAACTCTATATCTGAAAAAATTGGACTTAGTGTCTCTATTAAAAATAATAAAAATAATAAAGGTACAATATCATTTTATTACAAAGAGCTTGATCAATTAAACAAGATTATTGATATAATTAAATCTGGATATTAGTATTTTCAACTTTATCTAAAATCATATTGTTTATGATTTGATTAGAAATTTGAGGATTTTTTTTAATTAAACTCTCAGTATTGTTTAGATCTATAATAAAACTCTCAATATCATTCAATTCCCATATTTTGATCTGTTGCTTAATTATGCTCTTATCCTTCCAGAATATTGGTGGCTTAAATGAGTTAATTACTTGATCAATATTATTATTTTCTTTCAAATTTAATCTTAACTTTCTGAGTCTTTTTAACTTAATTAAAAAAGTTCTTAAAATTAAAATATTATCCTCGCTAGAAGGGATATTTTCATTAAGAATATTGAGAGTTTTTCTTTTATTTTTACTCAGACAATTATCAACTAACTCTCCAGCACTGTAATTTTCGCTCAGATTTGTTAATTTTAAAATATCTTCTAATTTTAATTTTTTATTGTTTTGACTTAGGTTTATAATTTTTTGTAATTCATTTTTTAAACTAATTCTATCTCCTTGTGACCTTTCAATGATTAAATTTATGTTTTCAGAAGATAAATTAATCTTATTTTTAAACAAAATTTTATTAGCGATAGATAAGAGAGTTTGTGGAGTATCTTCGTAAAAAGGAACAATTAACACAGTCTTTTCTTTTTCAAAATAATTCCTAAGTTTTGATTTTTTTTCTAATTTTTTTGCGATCAAAATTATAACAACGTCATTTATATTTGATTCAATTATTTCCTCTATTAAGCCTAATATTTTGTCAGAGACATCAGATATTAAAATTAACTTCTCATTTTCAAAAAAGGACTTGGAATAAATATTTTCTAAAAATATTTGTTTATTTTCAATTATCTCTTTTTCGTTATATTTATATGTGTTTTCTTTAGTAAAATTTTTAAAATAAGCTAGAATAGCATCCTGTTTTTGACCCTCATTCTCACCATAAAATAAAAAATAATTAGTTTTATTTTTAAACTTTTCTATTTCATAATATTTAGAGATCATTTTCTAAATTTCTTAAATATATATTAATATCTTGCAGAATTTGAGAAATCATATTTTTCTCAAGATTTGATCTATATTGGTCGAGTTCGAATTTGTTATTTTTAGAATTAAAAGACATGTCTTTGATGAATTTTTTTGTGAAGTTTTTATTATTGGAATTGTTATTTAAACTTATATCAACTTCTAAAGTTAATTTATAACTAGCAGCATTACCTTTTTTATCTTTCGTAACAACGTCCTCTTTCTTAGTTGAATTTATGGATAAGTCAAAAATGTTATTGCTGTCAATATTTCTATATTTACCTAAATTTTTTAATATTTCTCTGTTGATATCTTTATCTCCTGAGGAATTTATGGTGTCGAGTTTGATGTTTAATTTTTGATCTGTTTGATAGATTGGTGTGTAACCACAACTCAAAACAAACAGAAAGATAAAAAGATATTTCAAATTCCTCATATTAATTGATAATAAAATTTATTAATTTTTTTTCTATATATATTGTTTTTATAATTTCTTTATTATCAAGATATTTCTTAATTTGTTCGTCTTTTTTAATATTTTCAATTAATGTTTTTTCATCAATTGATTTGCTGATTGAAAAAACCTTTCTTTTTTTTCCATTAATTTGAGTTACTATATTAAATATTTCCTGTTCAAGATATTTTTTATCAATCGTTGGCCATTCGATGTCTTTTGTTGACATCTTTAGTTTCTCAAGACATTCATTTGAAAAATGTGGAACTATTGGGTTAATCGCTTTTAAAATATTTATATAATTTTTATGAAAATTGCTTCCCCAATCATCTTTATTTGTGTGTTGATTGAAAAAGGAGTGAACTTTATGAACTGATGCAATTGTTACATTAAAACCAAATCTGTCTAAGTCATCGCCTAGTTTTTTAATAATTTGGTTTGTAAATTTTTCTAATTCATTATCAAAATTTATGAATTTTGTTTTGTTATTAATAATTTTTTCGTTCAACAACCATAATTTTTGAAGAAATTTATGAGATGCACTTATACCTGTATCAGACCATTGTATATCTTTTTCTGGTGGACTATCAGATAAAATGAATAATCTTACAGCATCCGCTCCATACATCTTAATAATTTTTTCAGGATCAATAGTATTTTTTTTTGATTTTGACATGGACTCTGATGGACCAACTATAACTTTTTCAGTTGGGTTATTATTTAGGAAATAGGTTTCACCATCTTTGCTAAAAACATCATCTGGATAAATCCAATTATTATCTTTATCTTTATAAGTTTCGTGACAAACCATACCTTGGGTGAATAAACCTTCAAACGGTTCTTCTAAAGTCATACCTTTATTATCTAAACTTATAGCTCTCATAAAAAAACGTGAGTAAAGAAGATGTAATATTGCGTGTTCAACACCACCAATATATTGATCAACAGGCATCCAGTAATCTAATTCGTTTCTATCAAATGGTTCTTTAATATTTTGTGCAGAGCAAAATCTTAAATAATACCAAGAGGAGTCTACAAAAGTATCCAAAGTATCTGTTTCACGTATACATTTTTTTCCATTTATTTCCACTTCCTTCCACTTTTCCTGGCTATCAAGTGGATTGCCGTTAGTATTAAGATCTATCTCCTCTGGAAGTGTAACTGGTAAGAGTTCCTCTGGAACTTTAACTACATTATTATTTTCATCGTATGCTATCGGAATTGGACATCCCCAATACCTTTGTCTTGATATTCCCCAATCTTTTAATCTAAAATTAGTTTTTCTTTTACCTAATTTTTTCATTTCAAGAATTTTTATTGCTTCATTTATAGATTCATCTGGAACTTTTAAATTATTTAAAAATTTAGAGTTTATGATTACACCAGCACCAGAATAAGCCTCATTCCCAACTTTATAAGAGTCATCTTTATCAATTGGTCTAACAACAGTTTTTATTTCAAGATCATATTTTTTTGCAAAATCAAAGTCTCGCTGGTCGTGAGCTGGACAGCCAAATACCGCACCAAAACCATAGTCCATTAAAACAAAATTGGCAAAAAAAACTGGAACTTTTGAGCCCTCATCAAAAGGATTGATAGCAGTGAGCTCAGTTTTAAAACCTATTTTTGTTGCTTGTGCAATAGACTCTTCAGTAGTTCCTGTTTTTGAGCATTCTTTTTTGAACTTCTGAAATTCCTCATTTTTCTCATAATATTTTGAAAGGGGATGATCCACAGATAGAGCCAAAAAAGAAAATCCAAAAAGAGTATCTGGTCTTGTTGTGTAGCATTTTATTGACTTTATGTTTACTGAACCTTCAATTTTAAAGTCAACTTCACACCCGTATGATTTACCAATCCAATTTTTTTGCATTGTTTTAACTTTGTCTGGCCAATTATTTAAAGTTTCTAAACCATTTAATAGTTCCTCGGAAAAATGAGAAATCTTAAAAAACCATTGATTTAATTTTTTTCTTTCAACTATCGCGCCGGATCTCCAGCCTTTTCCATCTATAACTTGTTCATTAGCAAGCACGGTTTTATCAATCGGATCCCAGTTAACATAACTTTCCTTTCTATAAACTAAACCTTTATCATAAAGATCTAAAAATATTTTTTGTTGATGTTTGAAATATTCTGGTGAACATGTTGAAATTTCCCTATCCCAATCAATAGATAGACCCAACATTTTCAATTGAGATTTCATAACTCCAATGTTGGTTTCTGTCCAAGTTTTAGGGTTTAAGTTATTCTGTTTAGCAGCATTTTCTGCAGGCATTCCAAAAGAGTCCCATCCCATAGGGTGTAGAACATTGAAACCTTTTAAAGTTTTGTATCTAGAAAGCACATCCCCAATAGTATAATTTCTGACATGACCCATATGGATTTTTCCCGATGGATAAGGAAACATTTCTAAACAATAAAATTTTTTCTTATCTTTTTTTATTTCTGATTTAAAACTTTTATTTTCATGCCAGTGCTTCTGCCACTTTTCTTCCACTAACTTGAAATTATATCTTTCCACAATTGATAAGATTATTTAATCAGTCTTTTTTTTATTATCATTTCTGCTACCACCATGCTCCATTTCACCCATTACATATGGATTATCTTTTCTACGTTTAGCAAGCATTTCTTTTTGATATTTTGTAGCTCTTTTTAGAATATTAAAATTTAGGTCTCCTACAATATCGCTATTGTTTTTGCTGATAGAGCAATTGGTAAGATTTTCAGAGCATTTTTTAAGAAACACATTAATGTCAAGAGCATCAGATCTAATCTCATTCGTTAAAAACCTCACAGAAATTTTAACTGCCTCATTAGGTGAATTATTTTCACTATACCAATCAGTTACAACGATACCCCCGCTATAATTAGCTGAAACTAATGGCATAAAGTCTAAGGTGTCAAGCGTAGCTCGCCACAAAGGATTTGAACTTGCAAATTCGTAGGTTGTACCACCTTTCTTGAAATCATCCATAATTCTAAAACCTTTCCCCTCCTCAATATTTTTCTTTACTCTCTCTCTTGGATCTGGCGGAAAATCTTTTGCACTTACTTTTTTTGGTTTTAGTGCTTGGCAAGCTGTTTGAGATAACAGCACTAACAAGCAGAAAAATATTAATACACGTCTTGTGGTAATCATTTTTTAAAGTTTAAATTAGTTATTAACACAAAATACTATCTTTAATATTAGAATATATTTCATTTAAAAATGACGTTTTTAAGGGCTAAAAGTGATGTAAAAATACAACACTCCGATAAATTATTGCTCAAATATGTAATAATTCCTAAGAAATTAGTAATTATTTGCTAATTGTTACCCTGTTTATAATTAATTATAAAAAAGGAGTAAATTTATGAACAAACTAACAAAAGTAGGATTAACTGCTTTGGCTACATCGCTAGTTTCTACAGCTTCATTTGCTGGTGAAATGAGTGTAAGTGGTTCTGCATCTTTATCTTACACAGGTCTTAGCACCAACTCTGACGTAAATCCATGGGCTATGGGTGATAGCGTTAAGTTTAATGGTGGTGGAGACTTAGACAATGGTATGACTGTATCAGTTTACTATGAGTTAGATGGTGGTACTTATGATGACTACAATCTAAAACTAGGTATGGGTGATATGGGTACATTATCATTCTCAGGTAACTCAAGCTCTGGAAGTGGTGTTGACAAGTTAAAAGACATCGTTCCAAATGCTTACACTCCAGTATATGAAGCAACAGATGCTACAGACAGTGGTTTAATTGATGCTTCAGGTAATAACCAAGCAGGTCAATGGGGTTACGATGTATCAGCAGGTGGATTTGATTTATCTGCTTCTTACAACCCAGAACCAGCAGCTGGTAAAACAGCTGAAACAGGTTATGCTGTAGTTTACGATGGCTTAATGGATGGTTTAACTTTAAGTGCTGGTTACTTTGATGATGGTGATGAAGCAGAAAACGATACTCTAGGTGTTAAATACACAATGGGTTCATTAACTGCTGCTTACCAAATGACAAAAGTAGACTATACAGCAACTGGTACAGCTGACGAAGACGCTACACATGTTGGTGTTTCTGTGGCTGTTAATGATCAGTTATCTGTATCAGCAGGTCAACAAACTATAGAGTTTGATGGTACTGCAGAAGACGAGAAAAACTCAGGTATTATGGCATCATACACAATGGGATCAATCTCAATTGGTGGTGGTTTCAATAAACTTGAAAATAAAGGCGGATCTACTTCAGCAGCTGATGTTGAAGCATCTATCTTTAATATCTCGTTTGCATTCTAATCATCTGATTAGTTAAAAATATTAAGGCCCCTAATTTTTAGGGGCCTTTTTTTTGTTCAAAATAAGAAATACCCGCAAAACCAAAAGGTTTAATCATATTTAGCTTTTTTAAATTTTTATTGTTAATACCACCCAAAGAAATATCATTCATTTTTGTAGTCGCTCTTAGTTTTAGATATCTAAAAATATTTAATTGTTGATTTGTTTTTTTTTTAAATAAGGGAGATAAAAAAATCTCCTCAGTTTTTTGTAATTCTTTTATTTTTATTTCTTTAAGATTATGTGCTGATCCTAAAATTCTAAATTTTTTTTTTAAATTGGAAGTTTTTAGGTTTAAATTTTTGTTAGAGGACGATATATAAACTCCATCTGCATTCAATTTTCTAGCTAATTTGATATCATTACTGATATAAAAACATCTTTGATTTTTTTTACAGAAATCACGTAATTCAGTTAATGTCTTTATTGAGGTTTCTTTATCTTTATTTCTCCATATAAAAGATATATTTTTGTTTAAATTTATTAAGTGAGTGTAATTAAACTCATTTATAAAGTAGTATTTTTTTAAGTTATTTATATGCATCATACTGAAAGCAATTTAATTGAAATAAATAATAAAATTAAGAGTAAAATTAATTCATTATCTTTAGATCAATATAATCCAAAAATAATTGCTGTATCAAAAACTTTTAAAGAACAAGATATTTTGCCTTTATTAGATTATGGCCATCTCGATTTTGGGGAAAATAAAGTTCAAGAGGCTTTATTAAAGTGGCCAAAACTTAGAGACAAATATAAGAACGTAAAATTACACATGATAGGAAAGTTGCAAACAAACAAAGTTAAGTTTGCAGTTGATATCTTCGATTACATTCACTCTTTGGATAATCTTAAGCTTGCCAATAAATTAGCAAGTGAAATTCATAAAAAAAATAAAAAAGTTAAGATGTTTATTCAGATTAATTTAGGTGGTGAAAAACAAAAATCTGGAATAGAGCCTAATGATTTAGAAGTGTTTTATAAAAATTGTTTATCATTGAAATTAGATATTGTAGGAACCATGTGTATTCCACCAGACGAACAAGATCCAAAGTTATTCTTTAAAGAATTACTTAATTTGAACAAGAAAATTAAACTCCCTGAAATTAGTATGGGTATGACCAATGATTATTTGGATGCTTTAGAGTATGGGTCAACTTATTTAAGAATTGGCACAGGTATATTTGGAAGAAGAATTAATTAATTTTAATTTTTGTCTTTTTATTTATCAACTTAGCTAGAATTAAAAAATCTTTTTCAGACAATGCAACACATCCTTTTGTTGGTAAGTAATTTTTTGTTAAATGTAAAAAAATAGCACTTCCTTTTAACTTAATTGGATTTTTGTAATTATACTTTATCAAAATAAAAAAATCATATTTATGATCTTTACGGTATAATTTTTCGTGACTTATTTTAAGATTTTTTTTTATCTTTATTAATTTATTATAAGATTTGCTGTTTGGGTCATCGCACCACCCCATATTTTTTTTTATAGATATTGATTTAAGTTTTGAAAAAGGTTTTTGAACTCTATCTGATCTGTAATAAATATTCCCTAAATTGAATAACCCTTTTGGAGTTGTTAAATCACCTTCAACCTTTTTATTACAAACTCCTTTTTTTCCAATAGAACACTTGAATTTAAAATCATCAATTAAAAGTGTATCTTTATTTTTAACAATAATTATCATATTTTAAATAAATGATCTCTCGAATTTTAATAATATATGAATATCAAATTTTATACCAAATATTAAACGAAATAAGCGAAAGTTTAAATTTTGAGATTACCCAATTTAACAGCAAGGATTTAAAAGAATTAAAGGATGATCCTAAAAATAATTATTTGATCGTTTCAAAAAAAAAAATTGAGGGAATTAAAAATAGTTTGATCCTGGAAAATGTACCAATTAAATTTGAAAAGCTTATTGAAATTATAAATATAAAGTTTTTAAAAAATAAATTTTTAGATCAATCAAACATAAAGATAGGAGAGTATGATTTAGATTTGAATTCGAGAAAAATTTCACTTGGAGATAAAGGTTTAAATCTAACTGAAAGAGAAACAAATTTAATAATCTTTATCAAAGATGAAAAAAATGTAACGATTAAAGAATTACAAAAAATGGTTTGGGATTATTCACCAGATCTAGAAACACATACTGTTGAAACACATATTTATAGATTAAGGAAGAAAATGAAAGAAACTTTTGGAGATGAAAATTTTATATTAAACACTAGTAATGGTTATTCTATAGATCAGTGATTAAATCCTTGCGCCTATTTTTTGAATAATTTTCGAAGATAATTCTGTTCCTTTGATTAAACATTCTTTAACATTTAATTGGTTAATCACACCATGAAGATATCCTGCAGCGAATAAATCCCCGGCTCCAGTTAAATCTTTTATTTTTAAATTAGATTGGGCATTGACCTCCACAACCTTATTCTCGTCTATTGAAACTGCACCTTTTTCACCCCTAGTAATTATCATATTTTTTTTGATTTCTTTTGAGAATGATACTGCTTCTTCAAATGTTTTTGCGTTAATTAATGATAATATTTCTTGTTCGTTTGCAAAAATAATATCCAACTTATTTTTAACTAATTCTAAAAAATCTGGTTTATGTCTTTCTACACAAAAAAGATCTGATAATGACATAGCAACTTTTTTTGAGTGCACGATTGCTTTATCAAAAGCTTTCTTTGGATCACCTTCATCCCACAAATAACCCTCTAAAAAAATCATCTCTGCATTTTTTATATCTTCTTCTTTAATATCATTATCATTAATTTTTCCAGCAGTTCCAAGAAATGTGCACATTGTTCTTTCAGAGTCAGGTGTTATTAAAATTAAACAAGATCCAGTTGGCATTTCTTCTTGTTTTTTTTTGTATAAGTATTTTACTTTTTCTTTTTTCAAACCATTTTCATATTTCTGACCAAGCTCGTCATTGCTAACTTTTCCAATAAATCCCACTTCATTTCCTAATTGAGATAAGCCAACAATTGAATTAGCTACAGATCCACCTGAAATGGTTTCCTCAATTTTTAGCGATGTAAGTAATTTTTTGAATTCTGCTTCATCAATTAATTTCATAGTACTTTTTGTTAATGAATGTTGTGTTAAAAATTCATCTGATACTTTACAAAGCACATCAACAATAGCGTTTCCAATACCCAATATTTTCATTAAGGTTTCTTTGCAAAAAAAGGTTTTTTTCGATTAGGATAGCAAGAAGTACAAATTTTACAACTCAATCCATAACAATCTCTTGCTTTACAATACTCCCTTCCATAATAGATAATTTGTAGATGCAATTTATTCCAATATTTTTTAGGAAATAATCTTTTTAAATCATTTTCTGTTTGAGCAACATTTTTTCCATTTGTTAAACCCCATCTCTGGGCCAACCTATGAATGTGAGTATCAATAGGAAAAGCAGGATGACCAAAACCTTGGGACATAACTACACTAGCAGTTTTATGTCCTACACCCGGTAATTTTTCAAGTTCTTCAAAAGTTTTAGGCACTTTACCCTTATAATTTTTGACCAGTATTTTTGACAAATTATAAATACTTTTTGCTTTAATCCTAAAAATACCAATTTTTTTAATTAAAGTTTCTATTTTTTTTCTTCCTAATTTAACAAAGTGCTCTGGTTTGTGATATTTTGGATAAATATTTCTAGTTACATTATTTACATTAACATCTGTACACTGAGCAGAAAGAAGAACAGATATTAGTAGCGTAAATACGTTTCGACTTTTTAGTGGGACTTTAATACTTGGATAAGTTTTATTTAGTATTTTAAGTATTATTTTTGCTCTTTGAATTTCATTCATTATTTGAAATTCATTAAGTCTCTCATTGAATATAAACCAGGCTTTTTCTTCATTAACCAATTTGCGGCTGTGAGTGCACCTTCAGAATAAAGTTCTCTATCAAATGCCTCATGATTTAATCTTACTATTTCTTTTCCACTGGAAAATAAAACCTCATGTTCACCAATAATTTTACCTTTTCTAATTGAATTAAAGTTTATTCTTTTTGCGTAAGGAAAGTTTTTTTTATTTAAATATTTCTTACCCATAATTCCATAGAAATTTCTGTTTTTCCCAATTGCAATTCCTTGACCTAACATTAATGCAGTACCAGAAGGGTGATCCTTTTTAAACTTATGATGTGCTTCAAAAACTTTACTTAAAAAATTATTTCCTAGAGATTTGGATGCAATTTCAGTTAAATACATCAAAAGATTAACTCCAAGGCTCATGTTTCCAGCTTTGAGTATTGGAATTTTTTTTGAAATCTTTTTTATTATATTTTCCTGTTTAAACGTGAAACCTGTAGTACCAATTATTACTCTTTTTTTTTGTTTCTCAGCAATACTTAGAACTTCAAGTGTACATTTTGGAACTGTAAAATCTATTATTACATCACTCTGTTTAAAAGCTTCTGAACTATTTAATTTTGGTAAAATACCTAAGATTTTTTTTCTTTGTACTTTATTTTCTGTAAGACTACTTATTTTAAATCTTTTATCTTTCTTAGCAGATTTTATGAGTTGTTGCCCCATTCTACCTAGACATCCTGTAATTGTTAAATTTATTTTTTTAGTTTTCATATTTAAAGAATTTTAAGTCATTTTGATAATATTCGTTCATTCTTTTAATCATGCTTTCATCAAGATTTTTTTTCCAATCATTTTCTGGTCCTTGATAAAAAAATTTTATTTTTCTATTATCTTTTAGAGAATATACGTTTTCACCAAACTTACCTGCATTTTCTATACTTTGAAGACTTTTAAAGTTTGTCGTATTAATAGCATTTTTAAGTTTTTTATGATCGGTTTTATTATCAAATTTCATCAAAGTATTAACAAATACTACTAGTTTTTCAAAAGTCTGAGTTGGATTTTTAACCATGTCCTCATATCTAATTATTAATCTTCTAAACGATTTGTTACTTAACCAAGATTGGTAATTAATTCTCCAAGAATTAACAATATTTGTTTTTGCATAGTTTTTTAAATGTGGATAGTCCTCTAATACTTTATTTTCATCCTGCATAAATTTTAATGCTTGATCATACGTATCTAGATCATTATGGTTTTTGACTGATGTTATAACATTTCGAGGATCTCTAATTACATAGATAACTCCTAGAGAATACTCAGGCTTAGTGAAATCATTTCCAAAAGCAGTGATTAAAGAATTGTGAGTTTTTAAGAATTTTACTTTTTTTTGCTCTCGTATATCTTTTTGTGATTTCTCCCAGTGTTTATGAATCTCACCTCGTTTTACTTTTTCCTTAAAAAATTGTTTATTTGGATAATCCTCTATT
The DNA here is from genome assembly GCA_902600635.1 of uncultured Pelagibacteraceae bacterium. Lineage (GTDB taxonomy): Bacteria > Pseudomonadota > Alphaproteobacteria > Pelagibacterales > Pelagibacteraceae > Pelagibacter. The sequence goes on from CACKKE010000003.1 coordinate 34,826, forward strand.
AAGCTTAACTTTTTAATGTCAAATATTCCATTTTCACAAAAATAGTAAGCAGTAAGAAAAGATCTAACCCAAGTATTTCCACTTTTTGGATATGAAGCAATCCAGATAATCATGTTTATTTATTAAACTAGGTATTAATTATTTCAACTTAAATATTCTATAATGAATTGTACTTGAACAACTTAACTTTTCCAAAAATCTTTTGCCTTTTGAAAAAATTTTTTGATACTTGGATTAGATTTATCATTTTCTATTTCCCTAAATTTTTCTAAAAGACTTCTTTGTTCTTTATTTAAATACACTGGAACTTCAGTTTTAATTTGTACATATAAATCTCCAAAATCTCCTCTTCTCATAAAAGGCATACCTTTGCCTTTCAACCTAAATTGTTTACCATCTTGAGTTCCATCAGGTATTTTTATTTTTGCTTTTTTACCATCTATTGTTGGTATTTCTATTGTTGTGCCAAGTGCTGCATCTGCTATTGAAATTGGAAACTCAAAGAATAAATTTACATCTGATCTTTTAAATAACTCGTGAGATTTTACATTTATAAATAAATATAAATCTCCGCTAGCACCACCCCTTGTCCCCGCTTCACCTTTGCCAGCAAGTCTAATTCTTGTCCCGTCATCAACCCCCTTTGGTATTGTGACAGATACTTTTTTTGAAGTTTGAGTGTTTCCTTGTCCATTACAGTCTGAGCAAGGATTGGTTATTTCCTCTCCGCTTCCAGCACATTGAGGACATGTTTGTTGAACTGTAAAAAAACCTTGATTAGATCTGACTCTACCGTTTCCTCCACAGTAAGTACATCTGTCAGGGCTAGACCCAGGCTTAGATCCATTTCCCTTACATGTGTTACATTTTTCTGATGTGGAAAATTGTATATTTTGCTTCTTACCCGTGTAAGCTTCCTCTAATGTAATCGATAAATCATATCTTAAATCTGAGCCTCTATTATTTGAGCTTCTTCCCCTAGAACTTCTTCTTCCACCACCGAAGTCGCCAAAAAAATCTTCAAATATGTCTGAAAAATCTGCACCACTGAAACCTCCAAAACCACCAAACCCACCTTGTCCAGCGCCCCCATTTTCAAAGGCGGCATGACCAAAATTGTCGTAATTTTCTTTTTTAGATTTATCAGATAGAATGCCGTAAGCCTCACTAGCTTCTTTAAATTTTTCTTCAGCTCCTTTATCACCAGGATTTTTATCTGGATGATATTTTACAGCTAACTTTCTATACGCAGATTTTAATTCTTCAGGGGATGCGCTTTTGTTTACGCCGAGGACGTCATAATAATCTCTTTTTGCCATTTAATACCCCGGACAGATAAATGTATGTTAAGCGCTCTTTTCTTTATTCTCGTCTTTTACTTCCTCAAAATCGGCATCAACAACATTATCCTCTTTTTTTCCTTTATCATCTTTACCATCATCTTTATTAGAATCTGGTTTTGTATTTTGTTGTGATTTATATATTGCTTCTCCAAGTTTCATTGAAGCTTGAACTAATGCCTCAGTTTTTTTCTTGATATCATCTGTGTTTTCACTTTTAAGAGCCTCTTTTAATTGACTTGAAGCATCTTCTATAGCTTTTTTGTCAGCCTCAGACACTTTAGAACCATGCTCTTTAAGGTTTTTATCTGTAGAATGAATTAAGGTATCTGCTTGATTTCTTACGTCTACAGACTCTCTTTTCTTTTTATCAGCTTCTTTATTAGCCTCAGCATCCTTTACCATTTTTTCAATTTCTTCATCACTCAATCCGCCTGAAGCTTGAATTTGAATTTTTTGCTCTTTTCCGGTGCCCTTGTCTTTCGCTGAAACATTAACAATTCCATTAGCATCAATATCAAATGTAACTTCAATTTGAGGAACGCCTCTAGGCGCAGGTGCAATTCCAACAAGTTCGAAGTTTCCTAAAATTTTATTATCAGCTGCCATCTCTCTTTCACCCTGTAACACTCTAATAGAAACAGCAGGTTGATTATCTTCAGCAGTTGAGAACACTTGGCTTTTTTTAGTAGGTATCGTTGTATTTTTTTCAATTAATTTTGTAGAAACTCCACCTAAAGTCTCAATACCCAATGAAAGAGGGGTTACATCTAATAACAATACATCCTTAACATCACCTTGAAGAACACCAGCTTGAATAGCAGCACCCATAGCCACAACTTCGTCTGGGTTAACACTTTTATTAGGCTCTTTCCCAAAGAAATTCTTAACTTCTTCAATTACTTTTGGCATTCTAGTCATACCACCAACCATAACAACTTCATCAATTTCATTAGCTGTAATACCAGCATCTTTTAATGCAGTTTTACAAGGTGGCATTGTTTTGGCTATAAGATCCTCAACCAGCGCTTCCAATTTTGCTCTTGTAAGTTTTAGATTAATATGTTTTGGACCAGTCTTGTCAGCAGTGATAAACGGTAAATTAATATCAGTTTGTTCAGCTGAAGATAATTCAATCTTAGCTTTTTCTGCTGCTTCTTTTAACCTCTGAAGAGCAAGTTTATCTGATTTTAAATCTATTCCATTATCTTTTTTAAATTCTGAAATTAAATATTCAACCACAGAATTGTCAAAATCTTCACCACCTAAAAATGTATCTCCGTTAGTTGATTTTACCTCAAAAACTCCATCACCAAGTTCTAGTATTGAAACATCAAATGTTCCGCCACCTAAGTCATAAACTGCAATTTTTTTATTTTGTTTTTTATCTAAACCATAAGCTAATGATGCAGCCGTAGGTTCATTTATAATTCTTAAAACTTCTAGACCTGCAATTTTTCCAGCATCTTTTGTTGCTTGTCTTTGAGCATCATTAAAGTATGCAGGAACAGTAATTACAGCTTTTGTAACAGCTTGGCCTAAATATTTTTCTGCTGTTTCTTTCATTTTTTGTAAAATAAAAGCTGAAATTTGAGAAGGAGAGTATTTTTCACCTTTAGACTCTATCCACGCATCTCCTTTTTCTGAATTAACAATTTTAAACGGAGCCGCTTCTATATCTTTTTTAACAGTCGGGTCATCAAAGTTTCTTCCAATTAGTCTTTTAACTGCAAAAATAGTGTTTTCAGGATTTGTTACAGCTTGTCTTTTAGCTGGTTGTCCTATTAATTTTTCTTTTTCATCAGTAAAAGCAACAACAGATGGCGTTGTTCTAGCACCTTCAGCATTTTCTAAAACTTTTGCTTGGCTTCCTTCCATTATAGCCACACAAGAGTTGGTTGTTCCTAAATCTATTCCAATAATTTTACTCATAATAAATAATTCTCCTCGTCATATATGTGCTATTTTTGATTCTACAAGTTGTTACAAGCATTATTTAGTCTCCGGATTTTCTTTAGTTTCTTGGGTTTTGGTTGTTTTTTCTTGGGTTTTCTTGGCTACGCCAACTAAAGAGGGCCTTAGCAATCGATCTTTGATAGTGAAACCTTTTTGAATTTCTTGAATTATAGTTCCTGGCTCTTTTGTATTATCCTCAATTTCCATCATTGCCTGATGAAAGTTTGGATCTAATTTTTTATTTAAACTATCAATCTGTTTAATATCATTTTTGTTAAATATGGATATTAAATCTTTATGAATTATATCAAAATGCTCTAAAGTTTTTTTAAGTGCTTCAGAGTCTTTCAATTTTTCATCACTCTCTAAGATATTTTTGGATCTTTCAAAATTATCTATAAGGCTAAGCGCTTCTTTAGCAAATGAAAAACCACCGTATTCAAAAGCATCTTCCTTCTCTTTCTCAAATCTTCTTCTTTGATTTTCCATTTCGGCAAATGTTCTAGCCAGTTTATCCTCAAGCTGTAAAATTTTTTCTTCTGGTGTTAATTCTTTTTTGTCCTCTTCCTCTTTTTTATTATGATCATCAGTTTGATCTTGAGGCTTACTAGATTGATTATTTTCTTCCTTATCTAAATTTTCGTTTTGGATATTTTCTTTTTGCTCTTTTTCCATAGAAGCTTATATGGTAAGAAATTTAAGAATTTCTAGATGTTAAAAAAAAAATTTTCAAAAATATTAATCGGTACAAACAATAAAGGAAAACTTAGAGAAATTAAGGGTTTATTGCCAAAATCAATTAAGATTTTCTCTACATCAGATTTTAATCTTAGAAGCCCACCAGAAAATGGACTAACATTTAAGGAAAATTCAATAATCAAATCTAAATATTTTTCAAAAAAATCTAATTTAGTTTGTATTGCCGATGACTCTGGTCTTGAAATAGATTGTTTGGATAAAAAGCCTGGAATCTTTTCAGCCAGATGGGCAGGATCCAAGGGGGATTTTAATAAAGCAATTAAAAGAGTATATAAAGAGTTAGATAAAAAAGATAAGAACTGGAAATTTAAAAAGATTAAAGCAAGATTTGTATGTGCGTTGTCAATTTGTTATTTAGACAAAATAATTGCAAGTGTCACAGGAAAAATTGAGGGTTCTATTTCAAACAAAATTAGGGGAAAAAATGGTTTTGGATACGATCCAATTTTTATTCCAAAAAAAAAAAGACAAACTTTTGGTGAAATGAGGTTTTCTAGCAAATGTAAAATCGATCATAGGTCAATCGCATTTAAGAAAATTAAAAAATTTCTTTAAGTTTGCCATTATTAACCTCATAAAAATTTAATTGGTGATTAATTTTATTATCTTTAATTTCAAAAATTCCTATTTTCCCTTTAAATGTATTTTGAGTTTTAAATGATTTATTTATTTCTAAAGACTCATTTTTTAGTGATAGGTAATATATTAATCCTATTAAATCATAACTAAGTAATGATAAATAACTTGGTTTATAACTAAATTTTTTAAAAAATTTATCAGTAAACTCATCTAAATTTTGTTTGTTAATTGAAGGATAATAAATTGGTTGTAAATTTTTTTCTCTTAATAAACTTTCATCGAACCATTGGTTTAAAGTAATTATATATTTATTTTTTGGTGATACATCAGTATATAGTAATGAAGTTACAACACTTTTTAAACTTTCATCAAAATCTGTAATTATGACAGAGTCAAATTTTACATTTCCAAGAGTGTATTTTTTTTCAAGATTTTCTATAATTTTTTCTTTATTTGGATCATCCGAATTTTCAACTCTTGATATCTCATCTAGTAAGTTTTGTTTTCTAATTCCATAGTTTGTGATTTTTTCTATTTGTTTTGTTAATTTAGTGGGATCAATATCATAGTTGTATTGTTTAAAGAATTTTATCTTAGATTCTTTAATCCCCTTTTTAATCTCTAGGTCATAATTCAAATTAGGAATTAAAAAAATTGTTTTTTTTATCTCACTTATTTCTAAAAATTTTTTTATTGTGTTTAGTTGTGAAGAAGAGTTAATGCCACTGCTTATGATATTTTTATGAAGATCTAAAGTTTTGTTCGTTAAAGACAAAAAAGTGATATTTTTCACTTTATCTAAAAATAATAAGTTTTTATGAAAAACTGGACCGATAACCAATGATATTCCTATTTTCTCAAATTCTAAAGCTGAGCGTAAGGTTACGTCGGGATCCGACTTAGTGTCTTTAGGATATATCTCAATATTATTATTTTTTATATCAATTAAGGCCATCCTTATAGAATTGAGTATTTGTTTCCCCAAAGCAGAGTCTTCTCCCGATAGTGGAGCTAATACTCCAATTCTAATTTTTGCTTCCTCAGAGAAGGAAATGGATGTTTCAAATGATAAAACGAAAAATATAGAAAAAAGAATTTTAAAAAATTTATTCATTTAATGATTTATATAATTTTAGTATTGTATAATTATGACTGTAAACCCTAAATTTCAAAATAAAGAAATTAAAAAAGGTCTATATATAATACCCACTCCAATTGGAAATTTAGGAGATATTACTTACCGAGCAATAGAAATTTTAAAAAAATCTGATTTTATCCTATGTGAGGACACTCGAATCTCCAGAAAATTGATGGAAAAATTTGATGTTAAATCAAAATTATTATCCAATCACAAATTTAATGAGAAGAAAAATTTATCTTTAATTATAAATCATTTGAGAAATGATAAAATTATATCTCTTGTTTCAGATGCCGGCACTCCTGGAATATCAGATCCGGGAGCCATCTTAGTAAGAGAATGTGTTAAAGAAAAAATAAATATTATTGCATTACCTGGGCCTTCTGCAGTAAGCACTGCTGTATCAATTAGTGGTTTTTCTGAAAAATATTTTTTTTATGGTTTTTTTCCCTCAAAATTAAAGGATATTAAAAATGATTTAAAATTACTTTCCCAGCTGGACGCTAGCATTGTTTTTTTTATTTCATCAAAAAAAATGAGTAAAGCCATTCCATTCCTTAAAGAAAGTTTTTCTGAGAGAGAAATTTTGATTTGTAGAGAAATGACAAAAATTTATGAGGAGTATTTGAGATATAAAGTTGACGATTTAAAAACTTTAGGTGAAAATTTAAAAGGCGAATTAACTCTTGTAATATCTGAAAAAAAAAGAACAAAAAAAAGTTCTCTTTTATTGAGTGAATCAGATAAGAATAATATAAGAAAAATGATAAAAAAATTAAGTATTAAAGAAATTGTAAATTTAATTTCCCAAAATAATTCTGTACCTAAAAAAAAAATTTATAATTTTTGTTTAAAGATAAAAAATGAAGTTTAAAGTTTTAACACTAATATTCATAACATTATTTTTGTCAGGATGTGTTGGTGTTTCTTCAAAAGGAATTTTTGGAACAGGTGTTTCAGTCGCTTTAGATCCCAGGTCTTTAGGGACACAAATTGATGACTCTATAATGCAAAAAAATTTATCAGCAAGAATATTATTATTAGATAAAAAGTATTTTTTATCTATTAAATCAAAAGTTCTAGATGGAAGAATATTCTTAACTGGTAAAGTTGATGACCCTGAAGAAAAACTTCAAATAACCAAATTGGCTTGGGAAACTGAAGGGGCTAGATCAGTGAGAAACGATATTAAGATTAAAGAGAAATTTGACTTTCAACAATCTGCAAAAGATATTTTAATAACTTCACAATTAAGGACAGCTTTAATTTTAAATAAGGAGATAAAAGCAACTAACTACCAGATAGACACTTATAAAAAAAAGATTTATGTTTACGGTATAGCTTTAACAACAGACGAAAAAGAACTAGTTGTAAAAGAGGCTAAAGAAATATTAGATGTTGAAGACGTGATAGCTAGTATTTTAATTGTTGATGATTTAAGAATTCAAAAAAATTAATCTTTTTTATAATCAATTACGTCTGATGAATAAGCTGCAATTGATGCTAGATTAATAATTTCTGAAGTAGAGGTTCTTAGAGGAGCAATTTCTATTGGAAGACCCAAACCAATTAATAATGGTCCAATAACTTTTGCTCTACTCATTGATTTTATCATTTTGTATGAAATAGCTGCGCTATGTTGACTAGGCATTATTAACACATTAGAATTTCCCACAATTTCTGAAAAAGGGTAAAGCTCTTTATATAATTCTTCTAAAGCAACATCTGGCTGCATTTCACCATCAAATTTAAAATCAACTTTCTCTTTCTTTAGAATTTCAACAGCATCGCTTAGCCTTTTTGTTCTGTCAGTAGCCGGTTCTCCAAAAGTTGAATGAGATAAGAATGCAACTTTAGGATCGAATCCAAATAATCTAACCACTCTAGCTGCTGATTTTGCCATTTCCGCCAGCTGATTTGCATCAGGATATTCAATGACAGAGGTATCGCATATGAAAATTGTTTTTCCTCTATTTACTATTAAATTTAGGCCGAACATTATTTCTCCAGCTCTTGGATCTACAACTTGAGTTATTTTTTCTAAAGATGAAGAATATCTTCTGGTATTTCCAGTGACCATCGCATCAGCATCCTTGCATGCTACCATACAAGATGCCCAAATAACCCTGTCATTTCTGATCAAACGATCACAATCTCGCTCTAGCATGCCTTTATTTCTTTGAAGCTTGCTAAAAAGATATTTTACATATTTATCTCTTTTTTTTGCATCTTTTGAATTGGTAATTTCTATATCAAAATTTTCACTGTAACCTATTTTCTTTAATTGGCTCTTAATTAAATCTTCTTTTCCAACTAAGATCGGTATACCTAAATTCGAGTTTTTAAATGCTATTGCCGCTTTAAGCATGTTTTCATCCTCACCATCTGCAAAAATTACTTTTTTGGGTTTTTTCTTTATATAGTTATTTATACCCTGCATGATCGTAACTGTTGGATCTAATCTTTGTCTTAATTGATCTTTGTAATTATCAAAATCTTTTATATCTATTCTTGCAACACCAGTGTCTATTGCCGCTTTAGCTACCGCAGCAGGAATTACACTTATAAGTCTTGGATCAAATGTTGATGGAATTATATAATCTTTACCATAGTGTGGTCTCTCACCCCCCATCGCAGCAACAACTTCATCAGGAACTTCTTCTTTAGCTAAGTTTGCAATTGCGTGAGCAGCAGCAATTTTCATTTCCTCATTTATTGTTTTAGATCTTACATCTAGTGCGCCTCTAAATATATATGGAAAACCAATAAGATTATTTACTTGGTTTGGATAGTCGGATCTTCCAGTGGCCATAATTGCATCACTTCTTACTTCAGCAACTTCCTCAGGTTTAATTTCTGGATCAGGATTTGCGCATGCAAATATAATGGGATTCTTAGCCATTTTTTTGACCATATCTTTTGTCAAAGCGCCTTTTGCTGATAAACCTAAAAATACGTCAGCATTACTGATTGCATCTAATAAAGTTCGATGTTCAGTTTCAATAGCATGAGCTGATTTCCACTGGTTTAAATTTTCTCTTCCATTAAAGATTACCCCTGTTCTGTCAACCATTGTAATGTTTTTTTGTGGAACACCACTTTTCTTAAATAAATTAGCACAAGCCATCGCTGATGCGCCTGCACCGTTGACAACTATTTTTACTTCATTAATTTTTTTTTTTGTAATATCTAGTGCGTTGATTAATGCAGCTGTAGTTATGATTGCTGTACCATGTTGATCATCATGAAAGACAGGAATATCTAAAATTTCTTTAAGTTTTTCCTCGATAATAAAACAATCTGGAGCAGCAATGTCCTCCAGATTAATCCCTCCAAAACTTGGAGCAAAATTTTTAATACTATTAATTATTTCATTGTGATCTTGTGAGTCAATTTCAAGATCAATCGAGTCAATATCGGCAAATCTTTTAAATAATACTGCTTTTCCTTCCATAACAGGTTTTGAGGCTAAAGCTCCTAAGTTACCCATGCCTAAAATTGCAGAACCATTACTAATTACTGCCACAAGATTTCCTTTACTCGTGTAGTCAAATGCAGTTTCTGGATTTTCACTTATGGCTTTTACAGGCGCTGCCACACCTGGCGAATAAGCTAATGCGAGATCTCTTTTTGTAGTCATATTCTTTGAGGATGAGATTTCGATCTTGCCTGGTTTATTATGACGATGATAATCTAAAGCTTCTTTATCTGTATAATGATCAATTTTTGTTTTTTTCATTTAGCTTAATTAGGTGTACAAATGAGGTAAATTTAAGACTAATATGATTTATGAATTTAGTTAAGTCAACAGGGACTTTTGGTTTCTATACTATTATTAGCAGATTACTTGGATATTTGAGAGATGTTTTGATAGCAATTTTTCTTGGAACAAGTTTTTTGGCTGATGCTTTTTTTGTAGCATTTAGAATACCTAACACTTTCAGAAGACTTTTTGCTGAGGGAACTTTTAACTCAGCTTTTGTACCAAGCTACACTTCTGAATTAGTTAAAAATAAATCTAGGTCAAATAAATTTGCTAATGATGTTTTTAATTTATTATTCTTAGCTTTATTTTTTTTAGTTCTCATAATTGAAATTTTTATGCCAATTTTTGTGGGACTGATAGCACCAGGCTTTATTGAAAATACTAAAAAATTTGAATTAGCAACCACTTTAACAAGAATTACTTTCCCTTTTTTAATGTTTGTAAGTTTATCTTCCTTTTTTGGTGCAATTTTAAACTCACATAATAAATTTGCTGCTGCTTCAGCAGCGCCTATTATTTTGAATATAGTTTTGATTACCATTTTATTTTTTGGAAGATATTTAGGTGATGAATTAATTTACTATCTTTCATATGGGGTATCTATCGCAGGATTACTACAATTAATTTTTTTATATAGATTTGTAAAAAAATATTATGTCTTAGATTTTGATTTTAGATTTAAAATCACTAATAAAGTAAAATTTTTTTTTAAAAAATTATTACCAAGTATTTTTTCCTCAGGAGTTACTCAAATAAATATTTTGGTTGGAACAATTATAGCTTCATTCCAGGCAAGTGCTGTATCATATTTATATTATGCAGATAGAATATATCAAATTAATTTAGCAATAGCTGGTATAGCTATTGGTGTTGTTGTCCTGCCTCAACTCTCAAAACATGTTCACCAAAAAAAAAAGAAGAAAATATCATTAATTCAAAATAAAGCATTAGAGCTAAGTATGTTTTTAAGTATACCTGCCTCAGTAGCGTTAGTTATAGGATCTGAACAAATTATTTCAGCCCTATTTGGATATGGTTCTTTTACCGATAACTCAGTTTTTAATTCTGCGAATGCTCTTTATTATTTTGGCTTAGGACTTCCAGCATTTGCATTAATAAAAGTTTTTTCAACATTTTTTTTTGCAAATCATGATACTAAAACCCCATTTTATATTTCCTTAGTTTCTGTTTTGCTAAATATTTTGATAAGTGTTTACTTTTTTAAAGATATTGGTTTTATAATTATTCCTATAGCAACGACGATATCCTCATGGTTTAACTCTTCAATGTTATTTATTTATTTAAAAAATAATAATTTATTTGAATTTAACAAAACTTTTTTTAAACAATTTGTTAAAATAATTTTTGCATCAATTATGATGGGTATTTTTTTTCAATACTTGATCTTGTCATTTGAAAATCAATTAAGTTATACCTATTTCTTTAAGTCTGCTTATTTATTGTTATGTGTTTTATTGACAATATTTTTTTATTTAGCACTGTCATATTTTATCAAAGCTTTTAATTATCAAGATATTAAAATAAAGTATTAGTATATGAAAAAAAAAATTTTCTCCGGTGTTCAACCTACTGGAAATCTTCATTTAGGAAATTATTTAGGAGCGATAAAAAATTTTGTTGATTTAAATAATGATTCTCAAAATGAATGTATTTTTTGTGTAGTTGATCTTCATGCAATAACTGTAAGCCAAAATCCAAAAGATCTAAAATCAAATATACATGAGACAGTCGCTACATTTGTTGCAAGCGGAATAGATCCTGAAAAAAGTATAATTTTTAATCAATCTCAAGTGAGTGCTCACTCAGAGGCAGCGTGGATTTTAAGTTGTGTTGCTAGAATGGGATGGCTAAATAGGATGACTCAATTTAAGGAAAAAGCTGGCAAGGATAAAGAAAAAGCAAGTATCGGTCTTTATTCTTATCCTGTTTTAATGGCAGCCGACATTTTATTATATGACTCAACTCATGTACCAGTTGGAGATGATCAAAAACAACATTTGGAGTTATGTCGTGATATAGCTCAAAAATTTAATAATGATTATAAAATCGAAAATTTTTTTATAACCCCCGAACCTTTAATTAAAAAAGAATTTTCTAGAATTATGAGCTTAAAGGATGGTCTTAAAAAGATGAGTAAATCAGAGGTGTCAGACCTGAGTAGAATTAATTTAACTGATGATAAAGATCAAATTATAAATAAGATTAAAAAAGCAAAAA
>CACKKE010000004.1 GCA_902600635.1 uncultured Pelagibacteraceae bacterium
GTGATTTAACTTACTCGATGTATCTTTTGCATGTGCCAACTCAAATATCATTAATATTGATATTTCAAATGATAAATATTGAAATGAACATTTTTTTAAAAACCTATTTTTTTATATTTTACATATTCTTTATAATCCTGATTTCATATCTATCATTTCATATAATTGAAAAAAACCTTAACAAAAAAATAAGAAATTATTTTAATAATTGAATTATTGTTAAATGAAAAAAAAATTACAATTGTAAATTTTTTTTATTCTTTAACACTACCTGCGGTTAAACCACTGACTAGGTATTTTTCAAAATATATAAAAATAAAAAGAACAGGCAAAGTAACTATAACAGAACCGGCCATCAAATATTGGCGAGGTGTTTCCGCATCTCCACTTAAATATTGAATAGCTCTTGATAGGGTAAATGATTTAGGACTGTCTAAAAACATCAATGAAAAAAGGAATTCATTCCAAGCTATCATAAAAACATAAAGTCCGACGGATGCAATTGCTGGCAAACTTAAAGGAATAATAATCTTTAAGATTATACCAAACCAATTCTGACCATCCATAATGCCTGCATCTTCAATTTCTTTTGGAATACTTTTGAAATACCCTTGCAACATATAGATGGCAACTGGCAAGGTTGTGGCTGTATAAACAATCAATAAACCAAAGATTGAGTTTCTTAATCCCAGTTGACTAAACACAGTGTACAAAGGGATCACTAACACTATAGCTGGAAACATATAAATAATTAAAATTGAAGTTGATAAAAAGTTTTTGCCAAAAAAATTTAATCTAGCAACAGCATAAGCTGCAGGGATTGCAAATAATAATGTGACAACAACAGTCCCAATAGAAACTGCTGAGCTTATTAAGATATATCTACCAAAATTGTAAGTTTCAAAGATAACAAAATAAGATTTGAACAACTCAGTTAAGCTTTTTGTAAAATCTAGACTAAAATCTAAAGGATTAACTAATAAAGCTATTTGAGTTTTAAAACTTGTGACCAACATAATGTAAAATGGAAATAAAATTACGAATGCAAAGAAAACAATGCCAAATAAAGTAATAAAATCAAAAATAATTTTTTCTGATATAAAATCTTCCTGTAAAGATTGCATACTATATTTTTTGAGTTTGTTCGTAAAAAATAAAGTAATTAAGAAAACTCCAAGGATATACCAATATGGAGATGCCTCATTTAAGTAAAAATATAAAATTGAAAATATAAATGATGATGAAAACATCTTTATTAAGTGATTAATTTTATTACCGATTAAGACAAATGCTAAAGATAATAAGATACCAATTAAGAAAACAGACGTGACATTTAAATTAGTAAAGCTTAAACCTTGCAGTGTAGCCATAATCTTCCAAATTGATAAAATGCATGTCAGAAAAAAAGATGAAATGATCAAAAATATTGCAAGAGACTTAAACTTCATTAGCCCTCTTTCCAATTAATCTAAAATAAATAACCATGAAACTAAGAAGTAACATTACAATTACTATTGAAACAGCAGAGCCCATTCCAATATCTGAAACTGCAAATCCTTGTTGATAAACATTGATAGGTAAAGTTCTTGTGCCTGATGCCCCACCGGTTAATAAAAAGATATCTTCAAATTTATTAAAGTTCCAAATAAACCTAATCATAAATAAAATCGAAATGATGGCTGTAATTTGTGGCAATGTAATATGGATAAATTTTTGGATTGGACTTGCCCCATCCACCTCCGCTGCTTCATACAAACTTTTTGGTATTGCTTGTAATCTTGCTAAAATAAAAAGGAAAGCAAGTGGAAAATAGCGCCAAATTTCAAAAAATATAACAGTTGTTAAAGCTAGCCTTAATTTAAATTCAAATCCTAAAATACTCATGGTTATGTATTTTTGTCCTAATAAATTTATTGGCTGTTCTATGATATTAAAATTAACTAATAATGCATTTAAAGTTCCACTATTAGGATCCAACAACAACGTCCAAGTATAAGCTAAAGCAACAACAGGACCTACATAAGGGAAAAGTAAAATACCTCGCATATATGTTCGACCTTGAATATTTTGATTGACCAATTGTGCTGCTAAAATTCCAAAGATAATTGCACCTACTGTGCCAAAAAAAGTGAAGTAAAATGTCGTTAAAAGTAATTCAACAAAATTATTTTCATAAAATACTTTTTTAAAATTTTCTAAAGTGAAATTTGTAGTTAATAGTGGATTATCTGCTTTTCCACTCAAAATTGGTTTTTTGGATTTGATTATCTTTTTGTCAATTATTTCACCATTGTTATTCTGTATAGTTATCTCAAAATTTTCTCTAAATTTTGCCTGCCAATTTCCAAAATTGCAAACAACTTTTTTAGATTGAAAATTGCATCTTGGATCTAAATTGATCGGTGAAACATTTGTTGGAAATTTATCTTGAAATTGAACATTTCTTATTTCTTGAATTAAAGAACTATTTCGTAATTTATAAATAATTTTTAATTCTGATTGATTTTCTGAAATTGATTTAACAATTTTCTTTACTCTTGGTTCAGGAATTCTAATATCTTTTAATTCAATGTCCTTAAAACTGATCCAAACATTTGCAAATATAGGAAATAATACGATTGCAAAAACTAATAGAACTGCAGGTAAAACTAAAGTGTAAGCAGTTCTTTTTTCTAATTTAGATAATGAATCACTCATACATAAAAAGCGGATAATAAAATATTATCCGCTGTTTATAAATTTATTATTTAAAACTTGGCCAATTCAGCGTTTATCTTAGCTACCGCTTCATCAACTGAGATTTGATCATCAATATATTCTCTAGTGATTCTGTTTAAGAATTGTGAATTAATGATCTTTGATGCTCGAGATAGTTCACCCTCTTTAACACCCCATCTGTTTGCAGTATCTAAACCTGCAACGATGTTATCAATAACATCTGCGGAATAAAGATCTGTTAAAGGAGCTTTTCTATCAACACCTACTGGTAATTTACTCCATGCTTTAGTGTAAGCACTAGGATCGCTCTTATTTCCTCTTCTTACTGGAAATTTTCCTTCTGGAGCAATTCCTAATGTAGCCGTATAACCTTCACTCATAGAGTACTCTATGAATTTTTTAGCTTCATCAGTATCTGCATCCGCAGTAATACCAAAGTATCTTACATCAGCCCAAGCAGCGCCTTTTCTATTATTCGGTCCACTAAAATTTGTGATGAAACCAGTTTTAGAGGCTAATTCTGGAGATGTTGGGTCACTATTAATTGTTGGCGGAGCAGAGTCTCTTAAACCTGCTAACTCGTCCATAATAAATGGTGACCAAATTATCATTGGTGTTTTTCCAGCAAAATACAAAGCTCTAGATTGTTTCCAGAATAATTCTCCTGGAGGACTTGCTTTAGCAATTACTTTATAAAATTCTAAAGAATTCTTTAAAGCTTTACCTTGCTTTTTAGTTCCACCTTTTTTTACAAAATTCACTCCATTAGCTAAAAGTACATGTTCAAGTACTTGACTCATAAAGTTTTCATCTGTTTTAGTTGCAGCAACAAAACCAAACATATCATTACTTGATAACGCATTCACTGCTTTAACTATGTTTGCATATGAAGTTGGAGGCTCTAAACCAGCTGCAGCAAAAAGATCTTTTCTATAAACAACCATTTGAGTCCAACCATCAACAGGAACAGCTGCAATCTTTGTACCCTTCTTAGCCATATTTAATGCACCTGGTGCAAATGTTTTTTTGCCTAAAGACTTAACTACAGCGTTATTTGCATCAACATCTAATATGCCTGCCTCAGCCCATGGTAAAACATATTGCAGAGTATGATAAATCACATCTGGAAGATCTCCTGCTGCTGCTGCTGCAGTAGCTCTTGTTCCAAGATCTTTTTCTTCAATTGGTATAACTTCAACTTTGATGCCTGTTTTAGCTTCAAAAGCTTTAGCCATCTCCTCTTGCTTTGCCATTCTTGCAGGCTGTACCTCTGTAGTCCAAAATTTAATATCTGCAAAACTAGTATTTGAAATTAAAAATACTAGAACAGATATTTTTATTATTATTTTTTTAAACATATTCCCCTCTTTCTTTTCTATAACTCAAAATATCTCTCTATATCTCAATTAATTATTGCTATAAATTTAGCAGTGTAATAAATTTTTCTCAACAATTAATGAGTAGTTAAAATCCTCTTAAATTGCAAATGTCGAAAATTGTTATTAAAAATCTCGAAAAATCTTTTGGTGATAATAAAGTTATTAACAAATTCAACATAGATATAAAGGATGGAGAATTTATAGTTTTAGTAGGCCCTTCAGGTTGTGGAAAATCAACTTTATTAAGAATGTTTTCAGGATTAGAAAGTATCGATCAAGGAGAAATATTTTTAGATACAAAATTAATCAATAATTTAATTCCTTCTAAGCGTGAAATTGCAATGGTCTTTCAATCTTATGCTTTATATCCACACATGAATGTTTTTGAAAATATGTCATTTGGTTTAAAAATGGAAAAAATTCCAAAAAACGAAATTAAAGAAAAAGTTTATAATGCAGCTGCTACGCTTCAAATTGAGGATTTGCTAGATAGAAAACCTAAACAACTTTCAGGTGGACAAAGACAAAGAGTTGCAATTGGTAGAGCAATTACAAGAAATCCAAAAGTATTCTTGTTTGATGAACCATTATCTAATTTAGATGCAGCTTTAAGATCTGAAATGAGAGTTGAAATTTCTAAATTACACAAAAAATTAAAATCAAATATAATTTATGTAACACACGATCAAATAGAGGCGATGACACTAGCTGATAGGATTGTGGTTCTAAATAAAGGAATTATTGAACAATTTGGAACACCGAACGAAATTTATAATGATCCCAATAACATTTTTGTTGCAGAATTCATTGGTTCCCCAAAAATGAATATTATTAAAATAAATAAAGAACAGATTGTTAATTTGAACACAATAAATTTGTTCAAAAATAAAATTACTTTTGAAAATTTTAATTTTAAAGATGAGATTTATCTTGGTATCAGGCCTGAAGATATAAGTCTTAAAGATAATCATGAAGTTCAATTAGAAGTAAAAATAGAACATATAGAGAATTTAGGATTTGAAAAAATTATTCATACCAAACTATCTGACGCTAATTTCATAATTAAATCTTCAGAAAATGTGAAAAAAGAATCACTGAAAATTTCTTTTTCCAAAAATAAAGTGTTATTTTTTGACAAATCTAAAAATAGGATGAGATAGATCCATTGAAAAAAAAATTTACAATTGTAATTTTTACTGATTTAGATGGATCTCTTTTACACAGAGATACTTTTAAATTCGATACCATAAAAGATTATATAAAAAGTCTTGTAAATAAAGGTATAATTATTATTCCAAATTCTAGCAAAACAGAAAAAGAAATTGAAAAATTCAATGAAGAGCTTGGGGTAAATCTTCCTTTTATATCAGAAAATGGATCATCTATTCATGGATTAAATTTAATTACTTCTAATTTTCCAGATAAACTTGTTCTTAGTAGAGAAAAAGAAGAACTAATTAAGATTTTTGAAAATAAAGTTCCTGAAAAATTAAAAGAAAAATGTTTTCAAATTTCAAAAATGAGTAAAAAAGAACAACAAAATATATTAGGGCAAAAAGATGAAAAGCTCAAAGATGCTTTGAATAGAAAATATACTTTACCTTTTTTATTTAAAGGAGACAAAAATGAAAAAAATAAATTATTTAAAGTTTTAAATTCTAATTCATTAACACTTCAAGAAGGTGGGCGAGTTTTAAATCTTTGTGATAATATCAACAAAGTTAAATCTATGAATAGAGTTATAAAAATTTTAAAAAAAACTGAAGATAAAATTAAGACAATTGCAGTTGGCGACAATTACAATGATTTAGATATGTTAAAAAGTTGTGACATTCCTTGTTTAGTATTCAATGATCAATTTATTCAGGAACAAATTAACATTGATAATCTTATATTTTCAAACCAGCCATCACCTGAGGGCTGGGCTGATGTGATCAAAACGGCACTAGCTAAATTAGGGTATTAAGCTTAAGAATTCGCCATGGGTGACTTTTCACAAAATGGAATAATCTCTACTCTGCATGACTTTGGGACTAAGTCCACATCAGTCATAGAAAATGAATTATCAAAATTTTCCGAACAAAGAAAAATGGAATTAATTTTACCATGTCTTTATTCTGAGTTAGAAGGCGAAGCTTTACCAAAAATTGTTGATGAAATAAGTAAAACTAAATATTTAGATCATATAATTATTGGGTTAGATAAAGCAAATGAAACTCAAGCAAAAAAAGCTTGGAAATTTTTTAAAAAATTAAAAACCCCCTTTTCTATCCTTTGGAATGATGGTCCAGCATTAAAAAAACTTGATCAAGAATTGAAAAAAAATAATCTTGCTCCTAGTGAGTTAGGTAAAGGACGAAATGTTTGGTATTGCATTGGTATGTGTATTGCAAGAGACAGTGCTCGTTCAGTTGCGTTGCATGATTGTGATATCAAAACTTACGATAGAAGAATGCTTGCAAAACTTTTTTATCCAGTTGTAAATCCTCTTTTTAACTTTGAGTTTTGTAAAGGGTATTATCCAAGGGTGGCCAATTATAAAATGAATGGCAGAGTTGCAAGATTACTTGTTTTTCCGTTACTAACAGCTTTAGAGAAAACGATTGGTAAAAGTGATTATTTAAACTTCATGAAATCATTTAAATACCCTTTAGCTGGAGAGTTTTCATTTAGACGAAACGTTTTACCAGAGTTAAGAATTTCGTCTGATTGGGGAATTGAAGTAGGAATTCTATCTGAAATGCAAAGAAGCTTCTCGCCACAAAATATTTGCCAAGTTGATTTAGCTGATACCTACGATCATAAACATCAAGTTTTATCTTTAGATGATGAAACTAAAGGGCTATCTAGAATGTCGATTGATATTATAAAAACATTCATTAAAAAATTAGCTACTCAAGGAAATACCTTTAGTAGAGAAAAATTTAGATCATTGAAAGCGACATATTATAGATCTGCTCTTGATCTAATTGATATTTACAGAAGTGATGCAGCAATGAATGGTCTAGAGTTAGACTCGCATACAGAAGAAAAAGCTGTTGAGTTATTTGCAGTAAATATAATGAAAGCTGGAGAAGCATTTATCCAAAATCCCATGGATACTCCTTTTATACCAACGTGGAGCAGAGTAAAAAGTGCCATACCGGATTTTCTTGGAAGACTTGAAAAAGTAGTTAATGATGATAATAAAAAACATTCTTAATGCTATTTCAGAAAAACCAAAAAAAGATTAGTTCTATACTAAGGAATATTTATAAACCTTCGTTAAATGAAAAAGATATTGATCATTTAAAAGATCAAATAATACAAATAATCAAAAAATTTAATCAAAATAATTCAAAAAAAGAACTTGCGATCTCGGAAAAAACTTCATTAGTAATTTGTTATGGAGATAACATCAATTCAAATCAAAAAAGTTCAATTCAAGTTTTTCAAAATTTTTTTAAAAAAAATTTAAAAAAATACTTTAATGCTATTCATTTTTTACCTTTTTATCCATCAAGTAGTGATAGTGGTTTTGCTGTAAAAGATCATTACAAAATTGAAAAAAGGATAGGTAATTGGTCTGACATAAAAAAGATTTCAAAAGCTAATCACGTGATGGCCGATATAGTAATTAATCACTCATCAGCAAGAGGTTTATGGTTTAAAAATTTTCTTAAAAAAAAAAGACCTGGTAAGGATTATTTTTTAACTGTTAATTCTAAATTTAATACATCTAAAGTGGTAAGACCAAGAGATCACAAATTACTAAAAAAAATAGATATATTTAATAAATCTGATTATATATGGCGAACTTTTAGTGCTGATCAAATAGACTTGGATTTTAAAAACCCATCTGTGCTACTTAGATTTATTAAGATCATGGTTCACCTCGTTAATAATGGTGTCACAATTTTTAGATTAGATGCAATTGCTTATCTTTGGAAAAAAAATGGTACCAACTGTATAAATTTAAAACAAACTCATGAAATAGTTAAACTATTGAGACTTATAACTGGTCTCTTAAACGTACAAACTATAATCATTACAGAGACAAATTTACCAGAAAAAGAAAATTTAAGTTATTTTGGTAAAAACGATGAAGCTAACTGGATTTATAATTTTTCTCTTCCGCCTTTATTAATCCATGCCTTTTTGTTTGAAAATAGTTCATATCTTAACAAGTGGAGTAAAAACCTTCCAAATACTAAATTTCAGAATAGTTATTTGAATTTCATTGCATCACATGACGGTATTGGCATGAGACCTACTGAGGGAATATTAAACGAAAGGTCATTAAATAATTTTCTTAAAAGATTAAAAAAAAATGGATCAAAATTTTCGTATAGAAAAGTTCAAAATAAATCTAGAAAAGTTTATGAAGCTAATATCACTGTTTTTGATGCATTAAAAAAATCAGATACTGATCCTAATGGGAAATTTTTTTTAGAACGATATATTGCAGCTCATGCAGTAATGATTTCTTTTGAGGGTATTCCAGCTATTTATTTCAATTCTTTATTCGGAAAATCTAACGATGAAGCAAAGTATGTGATAACTGGTAATAATAGAGATGTTAATAGATATAAATGGAGTTATGAAAATATTACAAAAAAATTAAAAGATAAAAACTCTAAACAAAGTATTTTTTATCAAAATCTTGGAAAATTATTAGAAATTAAAAGAAAACAAAAAGCATTTCATCCTAATGCTAAAAGATTAAATATAGATCTAGGGTCCAAAATTTTTTGTTATAAAAGAATTAGTTTAGATAAAAAACAAACTATAATCTGTATCACAAATCTTTCCACTAAATTACAATATATTAGAATTAATAAAAATTTAATCAAATATAGAGATTTACTTGGTAGAAAAATATTTTTTACAATTGATAAAAAAATTAAATTAGATCCTTTTCAAACAATCTGGTTATCTAATCAATAAATTATTTTTCCCAATCAAATCTTGGAAAAGAATTAAAAATTTTAAAAATACCATCTGACCATTGATTGCATACTTTTGAATATTCATCATCAGTAATATTTAAGCATTTTTGGGAAAGAATTTTATATCCATCTTTTTTATAAACCACAAAGTCAATTGGTGGCCCAACAGTTAAGTCACTTTTTAAAGTTGAATCGATTGAAATTAAGGCACATCTAGAGGCATCGCCAATTGAAACATCAGGTTTAATTACTCTATCTAAAATTGGCTTACCATATTTAACCTCACCAATTACTAAATACGGTTTGCTATCTGCTGGTTTGATATAATTACCCTGTGGATAAACTAAATAAAGTTCCATAGGTTGATCTTTAATTTGTCCACCGACTATAAAAGTTGATCCTAATAAAACTGTATCGGTATTAATTCCTTTTGGCATTGAATGCTCAACATTTAAGGAACCAACATAGGAAGCAATTTGATCAAAATCTTTACAAGTATTCAAATTTATAATTCCTGACGCATCTTTTAAATCTTTTTCAATAGACTTATATACGGCTTGTGAAGTACCTAAATTTCCAGAAGTAACGATAATTATTGTTCTATCACCAACATCATAAGTAAACATTTTAGAGTAAATGTTTACGTTATCTAAGCCAGCGTTCGTTCTTGAGTCTGAAGCAAAAACTAAACCATCGTTTGCTTTTATACCGATACAATAAGTCATTATCTTTAAGCAATATTTATAAATTTGCTTAATGTATAATCTATTTCTTACATAACAGGTATAACAATTATACAATTGAATTAATTAATTTAAAATTTGAAAATACTGGATGACTTCTAAATTATGGAAAGATTATAACGCTAAAAATGCATATGATGGTTATTTTACTGCAGATAACAAACTTAGAAAACATGCAAAAATAATATCTGGAATTTTAGAAAAGTACGGCAAAAAGAAATTACAAGAAATTGAAAAAAATTGTCAGAGTACGATTAGCGCAAGGGGAATAAATTTTAGAGTATATGCTGCTAATAATAGAGCTGAAGAAAAAAAATGGCCTTTAGATATTATTCCAAGAATAATACCTAAAACTGTTTGGAATAAAATTTCCAAAGGTTTAAAACAAAGAGCTAAAGCACTTAATCTTTTTATTGATGATATCTATAATCAAAAAAAAATTTTCAAAGATAAGATAATACCTGCAGACTTAATTTTAAAATCTCCCTATTACATAAAACAGTGTGAAGGGTTTTCGCCAAAATTTAAGGCTTGGTCTAATATATCTGGTATCGATTTAATAAGAAATAAAAGCGGAGAATATTTAGTTCTTGAAGATAATCTAAGAGTGCCATCAGGCGTATCTTATATGCTTGAGAATAGAATGGTTATGATGGATGTTTTTCCAGAATTATTTTCTAGATATAAGGTTTCATCAATTCATCAATACACAAATAAATTATATAATTGTATGGTTGAGTGTATTCCAAAAAAGACATCTAATCCTCATATGGTTGTTTTAACTCCAGGAATTTACAACTCAGCTTACTTTGAACATTCATTTTTAGCAGAACAAATGGGAATTGCTTTAGTTGAAGGTAAAGATCTTTTTGTTGAAGATGATAATGTTTATATGAAAACTGTTAAAGGGCCTCTTAAAGTTGACTGTATATATAGAAGACTTGATGACAGTTTTCTAGATCCCAAAGTATTTAATAAAGAGTCTTTAATTGGAGTGCCAGGTTTATTTAAATGCTGGTTAAAAAAAAATGTTGGTATCTTAAATGCAATAGGAACAGGTGTTGCAGATGATAAAGTTGTCTATTCATATGTTAATAAAATGATAACTTATTATCTGGGTGAACAACCTTTATTAAATCAAGTAGAGACATATTTATGTCATGAAGAACAACAAAAAAAATATGTTTTAGAAAATCTATCAAAGTTAGTTGTAAAACCAGCAAATGCCTCAGGTGGTTATGGATTAATGATAGGACCCAAGGCGCCTAAAAAAGAAATTGAAGAGGTAAGACAAAAAATTTTAAAAAATCCAAGAGAATTTATTGCTCAACCACTAGAAGTGTTATCAACTGGTCCTACTATAACTAATAATAATATAGAACCGAGACATGTTGATTTAAGACCATTCGTTTTAACAGGAAAATCAAATTATGTGACTTCAGGTGGACTAACAAGAGTAGCTTTGAGAAAGGGTAGTACTATTGTAAATAGTTCACAAGGTGGTGGATCCAAAGATACTTTAATTGTTGGTTAAAATATTTATTCAATAAGAGCTTTTTCTAAATATTTTATATTAAGTTTACAATCTTTGTACCCATGTTTAACTACATTCAGATATCTTTCTGTAGGAAATCTAAATGGCGTTTTTTTTGTCATGGTATAAGTCATTACTTTTTTACCTTCATACAAAAAATAATATTTTTTATATAAAATTGGATAATCCTCGTAGACATCGAGTTTTTTCTCATCACTCTTGGAAATTTCAAATAAGCCACCCGGTACTATGGAATTTTTTTTTGGTTCAATATCAGCGGCTCTATACTTGCTTCTAAAAGTTAATCTAAAATCCTTAAGATTCATTTTTTTAATAAAAATACTATCTTTACATCTTCTTTTCATTTGAAAATGATGAAGATTACTTCCGTAAGCAAAATAAAGCATTTATCTATCTACAATTTCAATATCTTTTTCTTTTATAAATTTCAAAATTTGGGAATTACAATTGTCAATTCTAGACTGATTTTCAGATCTTAAAACAATTGATACACCTAACTTACCAGCATGAAAAAATGGATAGCTCCCAATTTCAACGTCTTGGTTCTGATCTTGAACTTTACTAAGTGAGTTAGCTATTTCACTTTCGACTGTTCTTAAATTAATTGTATGACTTAGAATTGGTTCTCCACCAGCTATCTTATTTTTCAAGCCTCCTAACATAGATTTCATTATTGAAGGGACACCTGGTAAACAAAATACGTTTTCAACATTAAATCCTGGGGCACCACTTGTTGGATTTATAATTAAGTCTGCATTTTCTGGCATCCAAGCCATTCTTTGTCTACCTTTGTTAAATTCTCCTTTATCATAATAAGCTTCTAATATTTTAAATGCTTCTTTATGTATTTCATATTTTCGATTGAAAACTTTTGAAACTGACTTAGCAGTAATATCATCATGGGTAGGACCAATCCCTCCAGTTGTAAAAACATAATTATTGGATTTTCTTAAAACATTGAGTGTATCAACGATTTTTTTTTCTACATCAGGAATAACTCTTACCTCATTTACTTTTACACCAATAGAGTTAAGCCATGATGCTAATGTATTCGTGTTAGTGTCTTGAGTTCGACCAGAAAGAATTTCGTTACCGATGATTAATATTGCAGCATTTACTTTTGTGTTTTTACTCATTTTATATGTATAATTCGATTATGGAATTTACCAAGTCTTTATTAAAAGGCAAATTAATCAAAAGATATAAGCGTTTTTTTGTTGATGTAAATCTAAATAAAAAAATTGTCACTGCTCATTGTCCAAATACTGGATCTATGAAAGGTTTGCTAAATGAAGGTAATGAAGTGCATTTATTCAAGCATGATGATCCAAAAAGAAAATTAAAATATGGTCTAGAAATTATTAAGGCCAAAAAAAACTTTGTCGGAATAAATACTCATAGAGCAAATAAAATTGTACACCACGGATTAAATAATAACCTCATCAAGGAATTCAAAAATAACGATAAGATTAATTCAGAAGTTTTTTTTAATAAAGAGACTAGATTCGATTTTTTAATTGAGAAAAATGGTCAAAAAAGTTTTCTAGAGGTAAAGAATGTTACTCTTTTTAGAGATAAAAAAACAGCTGAGTTTCCAGATGCTATTACTACTAGGGGATCAAAACATTTACTTACCCTTATTGATGCCATAAAGAAAGGCTATAAGTCTTACTTAATATTTTTAGTTCAAATACAAAATATGGAATACTTTAAAATAGCAAAAGATATTGATAGTAAGTACTATGAAAATTATTTATTAGCTAAAAAAGCTGGGGTAAATTTTTTGGCTTATAGATGCAACATTAGTTCTAAAAAAATTTATATAGATAAAAAAATAAAAATTATTGATGAGTGATTACACTGAAAAATTTGAAAAAATGAGAATAGCAGGAAAGCTAGCTTCGCAAACTTTAGACATGTTAACTGAAAATATTAAAGAAGGTGTTTCAACAGCTTACATAGATAAGCTTGGCTATGAGTTTATAAAAGATAATGGGGGCCACTCTGCCCCACTTTATTATCGTGGTTTTACTAAATCTTTGTGTACATCTCTTAATCATGTTGTATGTCATGGTGTGCCCTCAGAGGATAGAGTTTTAGTTGAAGGAGATGCGCTTAATGTAGATGTAACTGCAATCATTAACGAACATTATGGAGATACAAGTAGAATGTTTTGTATTGGAAAAACCTCGGTAAAATTAAATAATCTAATTGATGCAACTTATCAGTCTATGATGAAAGCAATCAAAATCTTAAAACCTGGTATTAAACTTGGAGATATAGGACATGAAATACAATCTTATATTGAGGAAAAAGGATTTTCTGTAGTAAAGGATTTTTGTGGTCATGGGATAGGCACATCATTTCATGAACCACCAAATATTTTACATTATGGAACAAAAAATACAGGTATGGAATTAAAACCTGGGATGACATTTACAATAGAACCAATGATTAATGCTGGTAAATTTAATGTAAAAATGCTTAATGATGGGTGGACTGCAGTGACAAAAGACAAATCTTTATCTGCACAATTTGAGCATACTGTTGGAATTACTGAAAATGGTTATGAAATATTTACAGAATCTGCTAAAGGTTATTCAAAGCCCCCATACTTATAATTAATGATTAAAAGATACTCTCGAAAAGAATTGACAGATATTTGGTCTGAGGAAAATAAATACAAAATATGGTTGGATGTTGAAATTGCTGCAGCTCAAGCAATGGAAAAACTTGGTCAAATTCCAAAAGGTGTCTCATCAATAGTTAGGAAAAAAGCTAGAATAAATGTAAAAAGAATTCATCAAATTGAGAGTAAAGTTAAACATGATGTAATTGCTTTTTTAACTTCCATCACAGAAAAAGCAGGAATAAAAGCTAGATACCTCCATCTTGGCATGACTTCATCTGATGTGGTAGATACAAGTTTTAATATTCAATTAGTTCAGTCAGGTAAAATTATCTTAAAAGACATAGATCAAATTTTAAAAGTATTAAAAAAACAAGCTAGAAAGTATAAATTTACTCCTTGTATAGGTCGAAGTCATGGAATTCATGCTGAGCCAATAACATTTGGATTAAAATTAGCTTCCTTTTATGAGGAGTTTAAAAGAAATAGAGAAAGATTAGTTTATGCTATAGATCAAATATCAACTTGTGCAATTTCTGGAGCAGTTGGAACATTTGCAAATGTAAACCCTAATGTTGAAAAACATGTTGCAAAAAAACTTGGATTAAAAGTTGAACCAATCTCTACTCAAATAATCCCAAGAGATCGACATGCATTTTATTTTTCAGTATTAGGAATTATCGCAGGAAGTATAGAAAGAGTTGCTATAGAAATAAGACATTTACAAAGGTCAGAAGTTTACGAATTGCAAGAATACTTTTCTAAAAGTCAAAAGGGTTCATCTGCGATGCCCCATAAAAAAAATCCAATTTTAAGTGAAAACTTAACGGGACTAGCAAGAATGGTAAGAAGTTCAGTTGTTCCAGCGCTTGAAAATATTGCACTTTGGCATGAAAGAGATATTTCACATTCAAGTGTAGAGAGAAATATTGGTCCTGATGCAAATATTACTATAGATTTTGCACTTGTAAGATTAGCGGGTGTTTTAGATAATATGATTGTTTATCCAAAAAAAATGCTAGAAAATCTCAATCTTACTAAAGGGCTAATTTTTTCACAAGAAGTGATGCTAGAACTAACAAAAACTGGTATCACAAGAGAAAAATCCTATAAGTTAGTACAAGGATATGCAAAAAAATGTTTTGCTGAAAATTTAGATTTGTTTAATGTTATCCAGTCTGACAAGTTAATAATGAGTAAAATTTCAATCAAAAAACTAAAGTCTATATTTAGTTATTCTAAACACTTTAAAAATGTAAATCTAATTTTTAGGCGGGTTTTCAAATAATGAAAAAAGGTAAAAAACTTTACGAGGGAAAAGCCAAGATAATATATTCAACCTCAGATAAAAATTTAGTAATCCAATACTTTAAAGATGATGCTACAGCATTTAATAATGAAAAAAGAACTACTATTGAGGGTAAAGGAGTATTAAATAATAGAATTTCTGAACATATACTTACAAATTTATCTCAAATTGGTATTGAAAACCATTTAGTCAAACGACTAAACATGAGAGAACAATTAATTAAATTTGTAGAAATAATTCCAATTGAATTTGTTATTCGTAATGTGGCAACAGGATCTTTAACTAAAAGACTTGGAATAGAAGATGGAACTGTACTAAAAGAACCTTTAATTGAATACTGTTTAAAAGATGACAAACTTGGTGATCCTTTAATTTCAGAGGATCATATTTACGCATTTGATTGGGCAAATAAAAAAGAAATTGAAAAGATAAAAAAAACTATTTTTAGAATAAATGATTTTATGATTGGAATGTTTAGAGGAGTGGGAATAAAATTAATTGATTTTAAATTAGAATTTGGAAGAACTAAAATTGATGGAAGAAAAGAAATAATTTTAGCTGATGAAATAAGCCCTGATACTTGTAGATTATGGGACTCTGCAACTGACAAAAAACTTGATAAAGATAGGTTTAGAAAAGATTTAGGAGATTTATTACCTGCATATACCGAAGTTGCCAAAAGACTTGGAATTCTACATGAGCAATCGAATGTTTCTGCAGTGAATGTAACTAAACTATCCTCAATTAAAAAGAAGCGAAAATGAAAGTTTCTGCAGTAATAACTCTTAAAAAGGATGTTTTAGATCCACAAGGAAAAGTAATCCATGAAACATTAGATGGTATGGGTTTTAATTCTGTCAATGAAGTTAGACAAGGAAAATATTTTGAAATTGATGTTAAAGAAAATGATCCAAAAAAAGCTAAAGATCTTGTAGAAGACATGTGTAAAAAACTTTTAGCTAATCTTGTTATTGAAAACTACAAAATTATTGAGACACAATAATTAATGAAATCATCAGTTATAACCTTTCCTGGTTCAAATTGTGATCGAGATATGGATGTGGCTCTCACAAAATTTGGATTTAAAAATAAAATGGTTTGGCATAATGATCAAGAATTGCCCAAAAGTGATTTGATTGTTTTGCCTGGTGGTTTTTCTTACGGTGATTATTTACGTTGTGGCAGTATGGCCTCAAAGTCAAAAATAATGAATTCAGTAATTAATTTTGCAAAATCAGGTGGTTTGGTAATGGGAATTTGTAATGGTTTTCAAATTTTAGTTGAGTCTGGTTTGGTGCCAGGAGTATTATTAAGAAATAAATATCTTCAGTTTATTTGTAAAAATGTACACGTAAAAGTTGACAACAAAGAGAATACTTTTTTTAAAAATCTAGATAAAAAAATTTTGGAATTTCACATAGCCCATAATGAAGGTAATTATTTTTGTACCAACGATCAACTTAAAGAGATTGAAGATAATAATCAAATAGCAATTTATTATTGTGATCAAAATGGCAATACAAATGATCAAATAAATCCTAATGGTTCAATAAAAAATATTGCAGGTATTTTTAACAAAGAAAAAAATGTTTTGGGTATGATGCCTCATCCTGAAAGAATGATAGATGAAAGCTTATCTGGGGAAGATGGATCAATCTTTTTTAAAAATCTTTTAAATAATATTAAATAATGTTGGTTAACGAAAAAATTGCAATTGAACATGGTTTAAAATCAGATGAGTATAAAAAAATTTGTAAATTATTAAAAAGAACACCTAATATCACTGAGTTGGGTATATTTTCTGCAATGTGGAATGAACATTGCTCCTATAAATCTTCAAGAATTCATTTAAAAAAATTACACACTAAAGGAAAAAAAGTAATTCAAGGACCAGGAGAAAATGCTGGAGTTATTGATATTGAAGATGGAGATGCATTAGTTTTTAAAATTGAGAGTCATAATCACCCTTCATTTATTGAACCCTATCAAGGAGCAGCAACAGGAGTTGGTGGAATTATGCGAGATGTTTTTACAATGGGTGCAAGACCTATTGCTAACTTAAATTCAATCCATTTTGGTTCAACTCAACACAAAAAAACAAAAAATTTATTAAGAGGTGTTGTTCATGGAATTGGTGGTTATGGAAACTGTATGGGTGTACCCACCATAGCAGGCCAAACATCTTTTGATAGATCATATAATGGAAATATCTTAGTAAACGCGATGACTTTAGGATTGGTTAAAAAAGATAAGATATTTTATTCCAAAGCAGCTGGTCTAAATAAACCAGTTATATATGTTGGATCAAAAACCGGTAGAGATGGAATTCATGGAGCAAGTATGGCTTCTGCAAGTTTTGATGAAAAAATAGAGGAAAAAAAACCAACTGTGCAAGTTGGGGATCCATTTACTGAAAAGCTTTTATTGGAGGCGTGCTTAGAATTAATGTCAGGAGACTCAATTATTGCAATTCAAGATATGGGCGCTGCAGGACTAACCTCTTCAAGTATTGAAATGGCATCAAAGGGAAATTTAGGTATTGAAATTAACTTGAACAAAGTTCCATGTAGAGAAAGCAAAATGACCCCTTACGAAATTATGTTATCAGAAAGCCAGGAAAGAATGCTTATAGTTCTTGAGAATGGTAAAGAAGAAATAGCCAAAAAAATATTTGATAAATGGAATTTAGATTTTGCTGTTATTGGAAAAACAACCAATACAAAAAATATTGAATTATTTTTTGACAACAAACAAGTAGCTAATATTCCAGTTAATACATTGGTTGAAAACTCTCCAATGTATGATCGAAAATGGAAAAAATCAAAATTACCAAAAAAAAATAAAATAAATAAAACAATATTTAAAAGTCTTAAAATCAAAGATACGTTAAAAAAAATCTTATCCAGTCCAAATGTTTGTAGCAAAGAATGGATTTGGCAACAGTATGATCACACAGTCATGGGTGATACTATACAAAAACCCGGGGGAGACTCTGGTGTAGTAAGAGTTCATAAAACAGATAAAGCTATAGCTGCTACAGTTGACTCATCTGCAACTTATTGTTGGGCACATCCACCCACTGGGGGAAAGCAAGTCGTTTGTGAAACTTGGAGAAATTTAATCTCAGTAGGTGCTAAACCTATAGCTGTTACCAATTGTTTAAATTTTGGAAGCCCAGAGAAAGAAGAAAATATGGGTGAGTTTGTCGAATGTGTTCAAGGTATCAGTGAAGCATGTAAGTATTTAGATTATCCTGTTGTCTCAGGAAATGTATCTTTTTACAACGAAACTAAAGACATCGGTATTAAACCAACTCCTACGATAGGAGGTGTAGGTTTAATTAAAGATTACAAAAAAATGATCACAATGAATTTTAAAGAAATCGACAACATCGTATTAGTGATTGGTAAAACAGAGGGTCATATAGATCAAAGTTTATTATCAAGAATAATATTAAATGAAAATAATGGACCACCGCCTGAGGTAAATTTATTTAATGAAAAAAATAATGGTCTGACTCTTCTTAATTTAATAGAGAAAAATTTCATTAAAAGTGCCCATGATGTATCTCTCGGTGGAATAATCACAGCGATCAGCAAAATGTGTATTAAAGGAAATAAAGGTGTACAAATCAAAAAGCCAAAATTTTTGATTAATGAAATTGAATACTTTTTTGCTGAAGATCAAGGAAGATATTTGATTGAAATAAATCCAAACGATTTAAAAGAAGTCTCTAAAATTTTAGATAAAAATTCAGTACATTATGATGAGATAGGCAAAATCATCGATAAAGAGATGATAATTGATCAAAAGACGAAACTAACAATTGACGAATTAAAATCATATAATACTAATTGGCTTAAGAGATACATGGTTTGATTATGGCAATGGATTTAAAAGAGATTGAGAAATTTATTAAAGAAGCAATGCCAGATGCTTCAATTGAAATACAAGATTTAGCTGGAGATGGTAATCATTATTCTGCTACTGTTACATCATCTCAATTTGCCGGAAAAAGTAAAATTGAACAACACAAAATGGTTTATAATTCATTAAAAGGCAGAATGGGGAATGAATTACATGCCTTAGCTATTAAAACAAAGGAACAATAATGGATGATAAAACAAAAAATATAATTCAAAATCATATCGACACTAACGATGTATGTTTATTCATGAAGGGGACTCCAGATGCTCCACAGTGTGGATTTTCAATGGCAGTTTCGAACATGCTAAAAATTTTAGAGGTAAATTTTAAAAGTGTAAATGTTCTTGAAGACCAATCAATAAGAGAGGGAATTAAAATTTTTAGTGATTGGCCTACTATCCCTCAACTTTACGTAAAAAAAGAATTTGTTGGTGGGTGTGATATTGTAAAAGAAATGTACGAAAGTGGTGAATTAAAAAAAGTTTTTTCTGATAAAGGAATTAATTTTAAAAAATAATTATTATCTTGAGTAATATTCAATTACCAAGTTTGGCTCCATTACTACAGGATAAGGAACTTCTTCAAATTTTGGAATTCTGACAAACTTAAATTTTTTGTTTTTTTGATCTAATTGAATATATTCAGGAGCTTCTCTCTCTTTACTTGCTAAAGCTATATCAATGATTGCAAGTTGTTTGGATTTATCTCTTATTTCAATGCTATCTTCTTCTTTAACTAAGTAACTAGAAATATTCACTTTTTTTCCATTAACTTTTACATGTCCGTGGTTGATTAACTGTCTAGCAGAAAAAATCGTTGTAGCAAACTTGGCTCTATAAATTACCGCATCTAGTCTTCTCTCTAAAAGACCAATTAAATTTTCACTGGTATCTCCTTTAAGCATAGAAGCCTTTTTATAAATATTTCTAAACTGTCTTTCGTTAATGTTTCCATAATAAGCTTTAAGTTTTTGTTTTGCTTGTAATTGAATACCATAGTCTGAAGGTTTACCTTGTTTAGTTTGACCATGCTGACCTGGTCCGTAAGCTCTTTTATTGAATGGGCTCTTAGGTCTACCCCACAGATTAACCTTTAGTCTTCTATCAACTTTATGTTTAGAGTTAATTCTTTTTGTCATTTGATATTGGGTTTTATAAACTTACTCTATTGTTTGTCAATCAACGTTTTTTACCTAAACTAGCAAATACACCTGATAATATACGTGTTTCTTTATCGGATAAATCCATTTTATAAAAAATATTTCTGAGGTTCTCAAGCATTTTGGGTTTCTTTTCCTTGGGTCTAAAAAAATTTATTTCATCTAAATTTTTAATGCAAAGACTTAACATTAATTGAATTTCTTTTTTATTAGCTGATTTGATTTTATTTGATCTTTTAAATGGAGTATTTTTTAGTTTGATAAGACTAGATACGTATTGAGCAATAATAATTAGACTATGGGATAAATTCAAAGATTTAAAATCAGGGTTAGTAGGTATTTGTAAAGTATAATTAGCATAACTGATTTCATCATTTGATAAACCTGAGGCCTCCGAACCAAATAAAAAACCAATCTTTTTTTTAAAATTTATTTTTTTTAAATCATCTAAATTTATATGTTTGACATTTTTATTTCTAAATCTCGCAGAAGTGGCAATAACAATATCAATTTTGCTTATTACATCTTCTAAATTATCATAATTTTTACTTTGTTTGATAATATCTTTAGCTCCAACCGATGTAGCTAGAATTTTATCATTTGGAAAAGTAGGTTTAGGATTTACCAAAACCAATTTATTAAAGTCAAAGTTTTTTATTGCTCTGGCGCAGGCACCAATATTTTCTGATAATTGAGGTTTATGAAGAATAAATGAGATGTTATTTTTACTCATTTATTTACTTGCAGGCGCATTATCTTTAAATAATTTATAATCCAAACTATCAATTAATGCTTTGAACGAAGCTTCGATAATGTTTGTTGAGACACCAATAGTAAACCAATTTTTTCCTTGGGAGTCTGTACTTTCAATTGAAACTCTTGTAACAGCTTCAGTTCCTGTATTTAAAATTCTTACTTTATAATCTACCAGTTTTAAATCTTTTAAATATTTTGAGTATTTTGCTAGTTTATCAACGTTTTGTCTGATGGCATTATCTAAAGCATTTACTGGACCATTCCCTTCTCCTTCACACATAATCTTTTCTCCATCAACTTCTAATTGAGCTTTTGCAGAGGAAACTATTTCACCAGAATTATTTTTTTTTACTGAAACGTCATATTCATTAATAGAAATATATCTTGGTATTTCTCCAATTATTCTTCTAGCTAATAATTCAAATGATGCATCGGCACCATCATAACTATAACCAATGAATTCTCTGTCTTTTACTTCATCTAATAATTTTTTAATTTTTGGATCATTTTCTTGAATATCAATTTTGATACTTTTTAATCTAGAGATAATATTTGACTTTCCTGATTGATCAGAGACAACAATATTTCTTGTGTTACCAACTTCCTCAGGATTGATGTGTTCATAAGTTTTTGGATCTTTTTGTACAGCAGATACATGCAATCCCCCTTTATGTGAAAAAGCTGCTGCACCCACATATGGTAAATGTTGGTTAGGTTTTCTATTTAAAATTTCATCTAGAAGTCTTGAACAATCAGTTAGATTTTTAATATTTTTTGATTTTATTCCAATTTCAAATTGAGATGAAAAATCATTCTTTAAAAAAAATGTTGGTATTAATGACATTAAATTTGCATTTCCACATCTTTCACCCAATCCATTTATTGTGCCCTGAATTTGTCGAACACCAGACAATACTGCTGCCAATGAATTAGCAACCGCATTACCAGTATCATTATGTGCGTGAATTCCCAAGTTTTTTCCTGGTACCACTTTTGTAACCTCAGTAACTATCTTTGTAACTTCATGTGGAAGTGTACCTCCATTCGTATCACATAATATCACCCACCTTGCACCTTGTTCATAAGCAGCTTTAATACATGAGAGTGCATATTTTGGATTTGCTTTATAACCATCAAAAAAATGTTCTGCATCGAACATGAATTCTTTTTTTGCTTTAACAAAATGTTTTGCGCTCTCAGAAATATTGTCTAAATTTTCTTCATTTGTTATTCCTAAGGCAACATCGACATGAAAATCCCAAGACTTACCAACTAAACATACTGCAGAGGTATTAGAGTTCATGAGTGCAGATAAACCAGTATCATTTTCTGCACTTCGTCCAGATCTTTTTGTCATTCCAAAAGATGTTAGTTTTGAATTTTTAAAATCGTGTTTCTTTTGAAAAAATTCTGTATCGGTTGGGTTAGCCCCAGGCCAACCTGCTTCAATGTAATCCACACCCAAATTGTCTAAAGCTAAAGCAATTTTTTCTTTGTCTTCCAAAGAAAAATCGACTCCTTGCGTTTGAGCTCCATCTCTAAGAGTTGTATCAAATATGTATAATCTTTCTTTGCTCATTTAAATTTCCAGAGTGTTTTACCATCTTTATCTTCTATTAAAACACCTTTGTCCAAGAGCTCATCTCTAATTCTATCAGCTTCCTTAAAGTTCTTATTTTCTCTAGCTTTGTCTCTTAAACTAAGCATATTTTCAATTTCAGACTCAGTTATAGATACTCTTTTCTTTTTAAATTCATTCCATTGCTCACTAGTTTCATTCATCAAACCAATAAATTTACATGCCGAAACAAATAAATCTGTGTTCTCACCTTTGCTAGCTTTTTCGAATAACTTATGAAGGTTGGCAATATATCCAGGTGTATTTAAATCCTCATAAAGTGGTTTTAGAATTTCGTCTGAAACTTTGACAGATTTAAGATCAGATGAGTATACTTTATACCACTTATCTAGAGTACTTTCACAATCACTTAATAATTTGTCGTTCCAATCTAATGGTTGCTTATAGTGTGCACTCATTAAAGCCAATCTGATTATTTGGCCACTAATCTTATCTCTAAAATCTTTTATTTTTAAAATGTTACCTTGTGACTTAGCCATTTTTTCATTAGACATAGTAATAAAAGCATTGTGCACCCAATAATTTGCAAAAACTTTTGTATCATTGGCACATCTAGATTGAGCTATTTCATTTTCATGATGAGGAAAAATAAGATCTATACCTCCACCATGAATATCAAATTCATTTCCTAAGAACTTTTTTGACATAGCTGAACACTCTAAATGCCATCCTGGTCTACCTTTGCCCCAGGGTGAATCCCAGGCAGGTTCATCATTATTTGATGGTTTCCACAGAACAAAGTCTTCAGAATTTTTTTTATTTTCACTGATTTCTATTCTAGATCCAGCGATTAAATCTTCTAAATTTTTATTTGATAATTTTCCATAATCATGAAATTTTTTAACCTCAAAATAAACATGCTTTTTATTTTCATATGCAAATCCTTTTTTAATTAAATCCTTTATCATTACTATCATTAGATCAATATGTTCAGTTGCTTTTGGCTGATGAGTAGGATTTTCACAATTTAAAAACTCACAATCTTTAAAAAAACTTAAAGTTACTTTTTCCGTAAGTTCTTTTGTAGAAATTTTTTGCTCTTGTGAGGATTTAATTATTTTATCATCAATATCAGTTATATTTCTCACATATGTTACTGAGGGATATTCATTTTTTAATAATTTAAATAAAATATCAAAAATTACTAAGGGTCTTGCATTTCCTATATGAGGATCGTCATAAACTGTAGGTCCACAAACGTACATTCCAACATTTTTTTTTTCTTTTGGAACAAAGTGTTCTTTTTTATTACTTAAATTATTTGTTAAAAAAATATCCATATCAGCTGATTAAGAAATATACCTTATTTAATGATTTGTTAATCTAATTGATTAACTAGGAATCTTGCAAACTGGAATTGGCTCCATTTTATGCAAGTTTTGATTTCTAATTTTTTCGTATTGTTCTCTGTGAGGCGAATTTGGGTTGCCCATTGCGTCTTCAAGTTCTGAATAATTGAATCCTAATTGACCTTCATCTGTTCTTCCATCATCCCATAATCCATCGGTTGGTGGAGCGTCAATAATTTCTTTTAATATACCTAATTCTTTGCCAAGTTCCCATACTTCTGTTTTATTACAATCTGCTATAGGAGATATATCAACGCCACCGTCTCCATATTTTGTATAAAAACCTACTCCAAAATCCTCTACTTTATTTCCTGTTCCAACTACAATACCTTTGTTTGCTGCTGCAACTTGATAAAGAGTAGTCATTCTAAGTCTAGCTCTAGAGTTAGCAAATCCGTGTTCATTATCAAATTTATTTAGGGTTGTTGAAAATGTTTCAAAAAGTTTATCTAAACTTAAAGTATGCGCCTCAACATTTTTAAAATTTTTTACCAACCATTGTTGATGCTTCAAACTAAGATCATGTTGATTTTCTTTTTGTTTAATCGGCATGGTTAAAACAATAGTTTTAATTCCTGTCATTGCACTCAGAGTGCTTGAAACAGATGAATCTATACCACCAGATATTCCAATGACTAATGATTGTGCCTTACTTGGCATTTGATCAACGTATGTTTTAATCCAATTTGAGATAAATTTTACTTTTTCAGACGGGTTCATAATAAATATCTAACTATCTTAAATTTTTATGCAATAGCTTAAGATGCCGCTTGAATAGCATTTTTAGAATAGCTGCTATTCTTTTTAATCTCATCAGAAATTAAAAAGGCTAATTCCAGAGCCTGGTCTGAATTCAATCTTGGGTCACAATGAGTGTGATATCTACTCGATAAATCAGCATCAGATATTTTTCTAGCTCCACCTGTACACTCTGTCACATCTTGGCCAGTCATTTCAACATGTAAACCACCTGCGTATGATCCCTCAGACTGATGGACACCAAAAACATTTTTGACCTCATTAACTACATTGTTAAATGGTCTCGTTTTAAAACCAGTAGTTGATACAATTGTATTCCCATGCATTGGATCACATGACCAAATAACATTTAGACCTTCTTTTTTAATTCGTCTAATTAACTTTGGTAAAAACTTTTCTACATTTTGATGACCAAATCTTGAGATTAAAGTTATTTTACCTTTTTCATTTTTTGGATTTAATACTTCACAAATTTTTGCAATCTCCTCAGGTTTAGAAGTAGGACCACACTTTATTCCAATAGGATTTTCTATTCCTCGACAAAATTCAACATGTCCACCATCTAACTGTCTTGTTCTATCACCAATCCAGACAAAATGAGCAGATGTGTCGTGATACTCACCGGTAGTAGAATCTACTCTAGTCATACTTTCCTCGAAGGGTAAGTGCAACGCTTCATGTGATGTCCAGAAATTAACAGTGTATAATCTATTATTAAAGTCTGAAGTTATCCCACATGCTTCCATAAAAGCTAGTGCATCTGCAATTTTGTCCTCTAAATCTTTAAATTTTTTCGCTTGAGGACTTTTTTTAATATAATCTAAATTCCATAAATGAACTTTATTCAAATCTGCAAAACCACCTTTTGAAAATGCTCTAAGTAAATTAAGCGTTGAAGCTGATTGAGAATACGCTTTGTACATTCTTTTTGGATCAGGTCTCCTAGCTTTTTCGTTAAAGTCTATTGCATTAATGTTATCACCTAAGTAACTTGGTAATTCTACATCACCTTGTTTTTCTGTTGGAGCACTTCTTGGTTTAGAAAACTGTCCAGCAATCCTTCCAAGTTTTACAATAGGTAAAGACGCAGAGTATGTCATCACCAAAGCCATTTGAAGAATTACTTTAAAAGTATCTCTTATATTGTCAGGATGAAATTCTGCAAAACTTTCGGCACAGTCACCGCCTTGCAATAAAAAAGCTTTGCCATCAACTACTTTAGATAATTGATCTTTTAAATGTCTTGTCTCACCTGCAAATACAAGTGGCGGAAATGTTTTTAATTTGTTTAAAACACTATTAAGCTCCTTCTCATCACCATACGTTGGTATGTGTTTAACAGGATACTTTCTCCAGCTATTTACTTTCCAATTTTTCATGTTCAACTCAAGATTGTTGTATCAGAGTTTTTCTATTATTCAACGGTTACTGATTTAGCTAAATTTCTAGGCTTATCTATATCAAATCCTTTTTTAAGAGCTGAATAATAAGCTAATTTTTGTAAAGGTATTGTTAAAAGAAAGGGCAAAAGATCCTCATTAGCACTCTCAACTTCAATTTTTTCCCAAATATTTTCTGAAACCACTTCATCACTACTTTTATTCGTTACTAACAAAACTTTTGCTCCTCTTGCAATAACCTCCTGCATGTTAGAAATAGTTTTTTTATAATAATTGTCTCTTGGTGCTAATACAACAACTGGCATTCCTTCTTCGATAAGAGCGAGCGGTCCATGTTTCATTTCACCAGCTGGATAGCCTTCGGCATGAATATAAGATAGTTCTTTTAATTTTAATGCGCCTTCTAATGCTATTGGAAAAGAAAAACCTCTTCCTAAAAACATTGAACCTTTAGCCTCATTAAACGTATTAGATATTGTCTGTATCTTATTATCAGTCAATAAAGTCTTTTCTGCTAATTTAGGAAGAGATTTAAGGTCTTTAAGTTTTTCATTAAATAACTCTTTTTTTAAATCTTTTCTTAATAATCCAATTTTTAAAGCTAAAATGTATAATATAAGGATTTGACCCAAAAAGGCTTTGGTAGAGGCAACACCAATCTCGGTCCCACAATGTATTGGTAAAACAAATTTAGAGTCTCTAGCAATCGAACTCTCGATTACATTTACAACCGCACATGTTTTCATATCATTTTGATTACATAAATCTAATGCCGCGTAAGTATCTGCTGTTTCACCAGATTGAGATACAAATATATATAAAGTCTCTTTCTTAAATCTGTTTTTTCTATATCTAAACTCTGACGCAATATCTACATTAACATCTAATGAAGTTAGTTCTTCGAACCAGTATTTTGCAAGTAGACAAGAATGATATGCTGTTCCACAACCAATTAAAGTTACTGAGGAAATTTCATTCATTTTCCAAGGAAAATTATAAATATTAATATCATTATTTAATGTATCTACATATTCATTAATTCCATTTTTTAATGTTGTCGGTTGTTCCTCTATTTCTTTAGCCATGAAATGTTTGTAATCACCTTTGTCATATTTTTCATCCTCTAAAGATAATTCTAAAACTTTTTTATTTATCTTATCCCCTTCCTCATTAAAAAATTCAACGTGATCTTTTTTTATAATACAAAATTCACCGTCATTAAGATAAGTAATCTTATTTGTCATTGCCTTCAGAGCGTATGAATCTGAACCTAAATAATTTTCATTTGGACCATACCCCACAGCTAATGGAGATCCTCTTCTTGCACCAACAATCAAATCAGGTTGATCTTTAAATATTATACCTAGCGCAAAACTACCATGAAGAGATTTGAGAGTTTTTTTAATCGAATTAACAATATTTTCAGTTTTTAAATTTTCTGTAATCAAATGTACAATCACTTCAGTATCGGTTTGTGACTTAAATTTATGACCCTTGCTTACCAAAAATTTTTTTAATAACGTAGAATTTTCAATTATTCCATTATGAACTACAGAAACATTTTGTGAAGAGTGAGGATGAGCATTAATACTATTTGGCAATCCATGTGTAGCCCAACGAACATGTCCTATACCAATTGTTCCTTCCATTTTTTGAACTAATAGATTATTTTCAAGATTATCAACTCTTCCTTCGGATTTAACTTCGTTAATTTCATTGTTTGAAAGCGTTGCTATACCAGCCGAGTCATATCCTCTGTATTCTAATTTTTTTAAAGAACTAATAATTGTAGATGAGACAGATCTATTACTATTTATTCCAATAATTCCACACATAATTATTTAGATTTTCTTTTATAATTTTTTATCTCTTGTTGTTGGCTTCTAGTTAGCGCTAGAGATTTTTTACTTACATTTCTGGTAATTACTGATCCTGCTCCAACTATACTATTTTCTGCAAGGGTAATTGGAGCTACTAAAGAAGAGTTAGAGCCAATAAAAACATTATCTTTTATTCTAGTTTTATATTTTTTTATTCCATCGTAGTTACACGTAATTGTCCCCGCTCCAACGTTAACTGACTTACCAATTGAAGTATCACCAATATAAGTTAAATGATTTACCTTAGATTTTTTTCCAAGAGTACTTTTTTTAATTTCAACAAAGTTTCCAATTTTAGATCCTTCCTTTAAAGTGGTACCAGGTCTTATTCGTGCATAAGGACCTATTTCAACTTTATTTTCGATTTTACAATTCTCTAAATGACTGAAAGATTTAATAATAACATTGTTACCAATCTTCACTTTTGATCCAATAACTACATATGGTTCTATAGTCACATTTTTTCCAATTTTTGTATCTTTAGAAAAATAGATTGTTTCTGGAGCAATCATATTTACTTTAGATTTTAAGAACTTTACTCTCAGTGAATTTTGAAGTTTATTTATATTGAATTGTTTCATCTAGAAAATTACTTACAATAAGTATATATCTTTCTTAATTCACAAAATATTTCTTAAAAATACTTTTAAATATGAAACAAATTTATACAATTCTTTTTGATTTAGATGGTACTTTAGTAGATACGGCGCCTGACTTAATGAATGCTCACAATCATGTGATGAATAAATTTGGTTATCCAACTAAATCTACTGAAGAAATAAGAAATTTAGTAGGTGGTGGCGCTGGGGCTATGATTGGAAGATCGATTTGGGGTCAGGCTAAAAAGGAATTTGGAAAAGTTCAAGATGAAAAAATAAAAAAAGAAATGGTTAAAGAATTTGTAGATTATTATGGAAAAAATATTGTAAATGAAAGTAAACTAATTGACGGTGCAAAAGATTTTTTAAAATGGTCAAAAGAAAAGAATATTTCGATGGCTGTATGTACAAATAAACAAGAACATCTAGCAATTGATCTTTTAAAGAAAATAGGAATTTATGATTTTTTTGAGTACGTTGCTGGTCATAATACATTTGATTACTGCAAGCCTGATCCAAGACATTTAACATCTGTAGTTGAGATTTTAGGTGGAGATCTTAAAAAAACTTTGATGGTTGGTGATAGTGAAACAGACGCAAATGCAGCTAAAGCTGCTGGAATTCCAGTTATTCTACTTGAGGATGGTTATACGGAAAAAAATATAACTGAAATTTACCATAATCACTTAATAAAAGACTTCATTGGTATTGAAAAAATTGTAGCAAAATATCTTTAATATTGATTATTTTTTTTTAACTATTAGAACAGTTTTCAATTAGGAGTTATTTTGATCATACATAACGTAAAAGTTTT
Source organism: uncultured Pelagibacteraceae bacterium (assembly GCA_902600635.1). Taxonomy (GTDB): domain Bacteria; phylum Pseudomonadota; class Alphaproteobacteria; order Pelagibacterales; family Pelagibacteraceae; genus Pelagibacter. The sequence continues at coordinate 29,544 of CACKKE010000004.1, forward strand.
CCCATCTAAAGTTCACTTACCCAAAAAAAAACAGCTGGCTTGGAAAATCGCAGAGATTGCAAGTGATAATGCAAAATTAGATAAAGAGGCAATAGAGATGGTGATTAACAGAATTATTGATAATGCTTCAGTTGCAATAGCTTCATTAAATAGACGACCGGTTATTTCATCTCGAGAAATGGCCCTAAAGCATTTAAGAAAAAATGGCGCTACATTATTTGGAGTTGATAATAAATTAAAATTTGACTGTGAGTGGGCTGCATGGAGCAACGGAACAGCTGTAAGAGAACTTGATTTTCATGACACATTTTTAGCAGCTGATTACAGCCATCCTGGTGATAATATTCCTCCTCTCATAAGTGTTGCGCAACAAAATAAAAAAAGTGGATTAGATCTTTTAAGAGGAATAATTACTGCCTATGAAGTTCAAGTTAATCTAGTTAAAGGAATTTGTTTACATAAACATAAAGTAGACCACATTGCTCACCTAGGTCCAAGTGTTGCTGCTGGAATAGGATCGATGTTGAGACTAAATACAGAAACAATCTATCAAGCTGTTCAACAAGCTCTGCACACAACTATTTCAACTAGACAGTCTAGAAAAGGTGAAATTTCAAGTTGGAAAGCTTATGCTCCAGCGCATGCTGGGAAACTTGCAATTGAAGCTGTTGATAGAGTTATGCGTGGTGAAGGTGCTCCAAGTCCGATTTATGAAGGTGAAGATAGTGTTATAGCACGAATTTTAGATGGAAAAAAAGCGTTGTATAAAGTTCCACTTCCAAAAAAAAATGAAACTAAGAAAGCTATACTTGAAACTTATACAAAAGAATATTCTGCTGAATATCAATCTCAAGCATTAATTGATCTTGCAAAAAAACTTAAAAAGAAAATATCAAATCTAAATCAAGTAAGAAAAATTGATATTTATACAAGTCATCATACTCATTATGTGATCGGTACAGGTGCAAATGACCCTCAAAAAATGGATCCAAATGCAAGTAGAGAAACATTAGATCATTCAATAATGTATATATTTGCTGTGGCTTTAGAGGATGGTAGTTGGCACCATGTAAAATCTTATTCTAAAGCTAGAGCAAAAAGGAAAAGTACAATTAAGATATGGAGATCAATCAAAACACATGAGGATAAAAAATGGACCAAAAGATATCATGACCCAAACCCCAGAAAAAAAGCTTTTGGTGCAAAAGTCACAATTACGCTTAAAAACGGAAAAAAAATTACAGAAGAGCAAGGAGTTGCAGATGCTCATCCTTATGGCTCAAGACCATTCAAAAGAAAAAACTATATAAACAAATTTTTAACACTTACTGAGGGTATTTTAGATAATAAAGAAATTGAAAGATTTTTAAGGACAGTGCAAAACTTAAGAAAACTAAAGTCAGGTCAATTAGATAAATTGAATATTATTGTTAAAAAGAGCAAAATTAAAAGGAATTTAAAAAAAGGAATTTTTTAATGCATTTTGTTGAAAAAGAACCAATACAAAAAAGAAAAGATTTTACAGAAAAATTAAAATCCAAAAAAATATTAAGAGTTCCAGGTGCTTATAATCCCTTAACAGCAAAATTAATTGAGGAGATTGGTTATGATGCTGTTTACGTTTCAGGAGGTGTTATGGCAAATGATCTTGGATTTCCTGATATTGGATTAACCACACTGCAAGATGTTAGTACACGGTCGTATTTAATTTCTAGAGTTACAAATCTTCCTACAATTGTAGATATAGATACAGGATTTAAATCATGCAAAGAAACTATAGAAACTTTTGAAGAGTTTGGAATAACTGGAGTTCATTTAGAAGATCAAATTGAAAGAAAAAGATGTGGACACCTAGATAATAAAGAATTGATATCCACTGATGCAATGGTGAAAAAAATTAAAGAAAGTGTTTCTGCAAAAAAAGATGAAAATTTTAAGATTATTGCAAGATCTGATGCAAAAAGTGTAGAAGGAATTGATAAAATGATTGAGAGATGTAAGGCTTACATCGATGCCGGAGCAGAAATTATTTTTCCTGAGGCGCTTCATGATGAAAAGGATTTTGAAAAAGTTAGAAAAGAATTATCGTGTTATTTGTTAGCCAATATGACTGAATTTGGAAAAACTAAATTATTAAATTATAAACAATTAGAAGAACTGGGTTACAACATCGTTATTTATCCTGTTACAACTCAAAGGTTAGCAATGAAAAGTGTTGAGGATGGTTTGAGGGACATTTATGCAAATGGACACCAAAACAACATTATTGATAAAATGCAAACTAGAAAACGTTTATATGATCTTGTGGATTACGAGAAATATAATAGTTTGGATGAAAAAATTTATAACTTTAACACCGATGGTCACGAATAATGAGTGATGATATTAAAAAAGGCTTATTAGGAATTGTTGTAGACGAAACAGAAGTCTCAAAAGTAATGCCTGAAATTAACTCTTTAACTTACAGAGGTTATGCTGCTCAAGATCTTTGTGAATATTGTAGATTTGAGGAAGTGGCTTATCTTATTTTAAATAAAGATTTACCGAATACCATTCAGCTTAGAAAATTTGAAAAGGAAGAGAAAAATAATAGAGAATTATCTAAAGATTTATACTCAATTATAAAAAAAATGCCTAAAAAATCTCATCCTATGGATGTGGCCAGAACTGCCGTAAGTATTATGGGTTTAGAAGATAAAGAAACAACTGATTCCTCTCCTGAAGCAAATATGAGAAAAGCGATTAGAATCCTCGCAAAAACTCCTAGTGCATTAGCTGCCTTCTACAGAATTAGAAAGGGTAAAAAAATTATCAAACCCAAAAAAAATTTAAATATAGCAGAAAACTTTTTTTATATGTGTTTTGGAAAAGTACCTCAAAAAGAAATAGTAAAAGCTTTTGATGTGTCTTTAATATTATATGCAGAGCATAGCTTTAACGTTTCAACCTTTACTGCAAGAACTATTACCAGCAGCTTGTCTGATATTCACGGCGCAATTACTGGAGCAATAGCAAGTTTAAAAGGTCCATTACATGGAGGAGCTAATGAAGAAGTAATGCATATGATGAACAAAATTAAGGATCCTAAAAATGCTCTTAAATGGATAAATGATACATTAGATAAAAAAGAAGTTGTTATGGGTTTTGGCCATAGAGTTTACAAAAGTGGAGACTCAAGAGTTCCTACAATGAGAAAATATTTTGCTAAGGTAGCAAAAATTAAAAAAGATAAGAAATTTGAAAAAATTTATGACATTGTTGAAAAAGTAATGATTGATAGAAAAAACATCCATCCAAACGTGGATTATCCTACTGGACCGACTTATCACTTAATGGGTTTTGATACAGATTTCTTTACACCAATATTCGTTATTTCAAGAATAACTGGTTGGTCAGCACATATAATGGAGCAACATGCTGCAAATAAATTGATCAGACCTCTTGCAAGTTACAAAGGTAACAAGCACAGAAAAGTTTTACAATTAAATCAAAGATAATTAACTAAAAGCTTCGACCCAAGTCCCTTGTGTAGATGCTTTAGAATACTCTGTTGCACGACCCTCAAAGAAGTTCATGTGTTCAACTGCATTTAACATTGTATCTAACCATCCAAGAGGATTTTTTTGTACATCGTAAATTGGTTCCAAGCCTAGTTGAACTAGTCTTCTATTACCAATAAATCTAATATAGTCTTTTACCTCTTTTGCAGTTAATCCTTCCATTGGACCCATTTCAAAAGCTAAATCTATAAATGCATCCTCATGTTCAATAATAGTTCTGCAAGCTTCATATAATTCTTTTTTTAATTTTGGTGTCCAGATTTCTGGATTCTCTTTAATGAATTCTTTAAAAATTCTAATCATAGAATTGCAGTGAAGAGTTTCATCTCTTACAGACCAAGTAACTATTTGGCCCATTCCTTTCATCTTATTATGTCTTGGGAAATTTAAAAGGATCGCAAAACTTGCAAATAATTGTAGACCTTCAGTGAAAGCACTAAAGACTGCAACAGTTTTGGCAATGTCTTCTTTTGAATTAACATTAAATCCTTGCATATAATCATATTTGTCTTTCATTTCTTTATACTTCATAAATGCAGAATATTCTGACTCTGGCATTCCAATAGTATCTAATAAATGAGAATAAGCAGCGACATGAACTGTTTCCATTGCAGCAAAAGCTGTCATCATCATTAAAACTTCAGTTGGTTTAAAAACAGTTGTGTAATGTCTTAAATAACAGTTATTAACTTCAACATCAGCTTGAGTAAAAAATCTAAAGATTTGAGTTAAAAGATTTTTTTCAGGTTGTGATAAATTTTTCTGCCAATCTTTAACATCATCACCAAGTGGTACCTCCTCAGGTAACCAATGGATTCTTTGTTGTGTTAACCAAGCGTCATAACACCAAGGATATCTAAATGGTTTATAAACTGGATTTTCTACTAAAAGACCCATCTTTTTGGGTTGGATAATTTCCTTTTTTTCTACTTTGATTTTCTCTGCTACTGACATGATAAACACTCCTCGTATTCTGGTTCTTCGTTAGTTTGTTGATTTTTAGATTTATATACATTGGCTGTAATATCAGTTGATTGAGCATTATTGATATTTTCAGCTCTTTGAATTGATTTTGATCTACAGTAATAAAGGCTTTTCAAACCTTTTTTCCATGCATCAAAATGAATTCTATGTAATTCTTTTTTATGAACGTCTGCTGGTAAAAACAAATTGACTGATTGTGCTTGAGAAATAAATGGTGTCCTATCACCACTCAACTCAATAATCCATTTTTGATTTAATTCAAAAGCAGTTTTAAAAACATCTTTTTCTAAATCACTTAAAAAATCTAGATGCGAAACTGAACCTTGATTAGTGGTTATTGTTGACCATGTTTCATCATCATTCTTTCCGTGACTTTCCAAAATCTCCTCAAGATATCTATTTCTTACATTAAATGATCCTGACAAAGTTTTGTGGGTATAACTGTTAGCTGCAATAGGTTCTACTCCTGGTGATGCACCTCCACAGATTATTGAAATAGATGCAGTTGGTGCTATTGCGGTCTTATTTGAAAATCTCTCTTTAAAACCATATTCTGCAGCATCTGGACATGCACCTCTTTCTTCGGCTAAATCTTTTGAGGCTTGATTTACTTTTTCATGAATATTTTTAAAAATCTTTTTATTCCACGACTTTGCCATAACAGACTCGAGTGGAATTCTTTTTTTCTGCAAGAAAGAATGGAAACCCATCACTCCTAACCCAACACTTCTTTCTCTCTCAGCAGAGTATTTAGCATCTTTAAATTGCTCAGGGGCTTTGTTAATAAAATCAGATAAAACATTATCTAAAAATCTCATTACATCTCCAATCATATCTGGATCATCTTTCCACTCATCATACTTTTCTAAATTTAATGAAGACAAACAACAAACAGCTGTTCTATCTCTTCCATCTTTATCGATACCAGTAGGTAAAGTTATTTCACTGCAAAGGTTTGAAGTTTTAACTGTAAGGTTTGCAAGCTTATGATGTTGCGGTATTTGTCTATTAACAGTATCTATGTAAATGATGTAAGGTTCACCTGTTTCAATTCTTGCTGTTAATAATCTAATCCATAAATTTCTCGCAGATATAGTTTGTTGAATAGTTCCGTCAGCAGGGCTCTTCAGTGCCCATTGCTCATCATTTTCTACAGCTCGCATAAATGCATCTGAAACTAAAACACCATGATGTAAATTTAACGCTTTCCTATTTGGATCACCACCAGTTGGTCTTCTCATTTCCATAAACTCTTCTATTTCAGGATGGTCAATTGGAAGGTAACATGCTGCAGATCCTCTTCTTAGTGAACCTTGGCTGATTGCCATAGTTAGTGAGTCCATAACTTTTATAAAAGGAATAATTCCAGAAGTTTTTCCAACTTTACCAATCTTCTCACCAATTGATCTTAAATTTCCCCAATAACTTCCTATACCTCCACCTTTTGCGGCTAACCAAACGTTTTCACTCCAAAGATCTAGAATGCCACCTAAGCTATCTGATGCTTCATTTAAAAAACATGAAATTGGTAATCCTCTTTTAGTTCCACCATTAGACAAAACAGGTGTAGCTGGCATGAACCAGAGGTTACTTATATAATTATAAATTCTTTGCGCATGCAAATTATCGTCTGCGTATGTGCTAGCTACTCTCGCAAATAAATCTTGAAAAGATTCATTGTGACCAAGGTATCTGTCTTTTAAAGTTGCCTTACCAAAATCAGTTAGGTTTATATCTTTTGATCGGTCAATTTTAATTATTATGCCCTTATCATTTTGAAATAACTCAGTTTCATTATTTAGGGAGAATAAATCTGGTCTATTGCTTTTTTGGACTTCTTTGACCTCGGGGCTATATTCAGAGACAGCTTTCTTTAATGCCTGCGATAGTATTTTATTCATTTTTTGTTAATATATCTTGTTAATATAGCGAAAACAACTATATGTTGTGTGCGCTTGGTGTTAATATACTAAATATTATGTAAATCAACAGAACATTTATAGAACAGTGAAAAAAAAATTCAACTATAAAAATGAAAAAAATGTAAGTAATTAACAGCATGTCTCAATCAATAAAAATAGACCCCTTCGGCTTTAGAGAATATGACGCAAGATGGATTTACGAAAAAGACATTAATGAGCCAGGAATCACGAATCTTGGAAAAGGTCTAGGTACCCAAATTAAAGAACATACTAAAAAAGAAAATCCAAGAGTAATAGTTGGACATGATTACAGATCATATAGCGAAAAAATAAAGTCAGCTTTAAAAAAGGGCTTGCTATCAACTGGATGTTTTGTTGAAGATGTTGGTTTATCTCTATCACCAATGGTTTATTTCGCACAATTCAATTTAGATGCTGATGCAGTTGCTATGGTAACAGCTAGTCATAATGAAAACGGCTGGACGGGAGTAAAAATGGGAATCAAAAAAGGATTAACGCATGCACCTGAGGAAATGAAAGAATTAAAAGAAATTACCTTAAACCAAAATTTTACTACAGGTAACGGTAATGAAAAACAAATTAAAGATTTTGATAAAGTTTATAAAGAAGATTTAATAAATAAGAATAAGTTAAAAAAGAAAATAAAAGCTGTTGTTGCTTGTGGTAATGGCACAGCGGGAATTTTTGCCCCTGATATATTAAGAGGTATTGGATGTGAAGTAGTGGAATTAGACTGCAATTTAGATTGGAATTTTCCAAAATATAATCCAAACCCTGAAGATTTAGAAATGCTTCATGCTATAGTTAGATCAGTAAAAGAAAACAATGCTGACATTGGTTTTGGTTTTGATGGTGATGGAGATCGAGTTGGTGTAATTGATAATGAGGGAAATGAAATTTTTTCGGATAAGATAGGACTACTAATTGCTAGGAATCTTTCTAATTTACATAAAAATTCTAAGTTTATTGTTGATGTAAAATCAACAGGCCTTTATTCAACTGATAAAGTTTTAAACGAAAATCAATGTGAAACTTTATATTGGAAAACCGGTCATTCTCATATTAAAAGAAAAGTACATGATGAAAAAGCTCTAGCTGGATTTGAAAAAAGTGGACATTTTTTTTTCAATCAACCTTTAGGTTATGGCTATGATGATGGAATTAATTCAGCAATTCAAGTCTGTCACTTACTAAATAACCAAAACAAAAAAATGAGTGAAATAATAAAAGAACTTCCAACTACTTTTCAATCACCAACGATGGCGCCCTTTTGTAAAGATGAAGAAAAATATAATGTAGTAGATGAAATGGTAAAAGAGTTTAGAAAAATAAAAGACCAAAAAATAAAGATAGATAACCAAGAAATTAAAGAAATTATAACTGTAAATGGTGTTAGATTTACTTTTGAAGATGGTTCATGGGGTTTAATTAGAGCTTCATCCAACAAACCTTCTTTAGTTGTAGTTACTGAAAGTCCAACATCAGATGAGAGAAAGCTAAATATTTTTAGATTTATTGACAAAACATTAATGAAAACTGGTAAAATTGGAGAATACGATCAAAAAATTTGATTAATTTTTATCCTCTTTATTTTCATTATCATTAATATCATTTTCTATTTTTGATGGTCTTGAGTTATCACTATAAAATTTTTTGATTAATTCTTCTTCTCTAATTCTTTGTTCTTGATCAAATTTATCTTCCCATTCTTTTATTCTACGATTTTCCTCTTTAATTCTTTCTTCCTCTTCGTCTTTTTCTCTTAATAATTTAGCTCTTTCCTCGTCAATAAGTTTTTGTTTTTCTTGTTCTTTTCTTATTTCCTCGACTCTTTCTCTCTCTTCTTTATCTTTTAATAATTTTTCAGCTTCTGCTTCCTTTAATTGTTGTTCTTTTTCTCTTAATTCTTCCTCTTTTGCTCTCTGTTCTGCTTGCTCTTCTAGGATTTGTCTTTCTAGCTCTTGTTTTCTATCTAATTCAAGTTGTCTCAATCTATTTTCAGTTTCTCTTAATTTTTCCTCTTCATATTTTAATTTTCTGGCAGCTTCCCTTAGTTTTTGCTCCTCATCTAATCTTTTTTGCCTTTCTAAATCTCTCATTCTATTTCTTTCCTGTCTCTCCCTCTCCTTTTCCTCTCTACGTTTTTGAGCCTCTAGTTCTTTAGATTTTATTTCCTCCAATTTAATTCTATTTTTTTCTTCTCTAATTTTTTGTCTTTCTAATATTTTGATTCTTAACTCTTCCTCTTTTAATTTTCTTGCATCCTCTCTTAATTTTTTAGATTCCTCATCCTTAATTTTTTGTTGTTCAATTTTTAATCTTTTCTCTTCAATTTTTTTCCTTTTTTCCTCATTTTTTTGAATTTGTTTCTCATTTTCTGTAATTAATTTTTTTTGAGCTAATATTTGAAGCCTCTCTTCTTTAGCCCTGTTTATTTTATCTTTCTGAGCTTGCTTCTTTTGTTGTTGAATTTCTTTTTTTTCTTGTATTTTTTTTTCTTTTTCTATTTTTAATTTATTTCTTTCTCTATCTTTTTTTAGGTTTTGGAAAAAATTTTTAATGTTTTTTTTTGCTCCATTAATGACATTACCTGGGGAAAATTTATAAATTTTTAAATTATTTTGTGTCTTTTTTTTTAACCCTTTTTTACTCATATTTTAAAATACCAATTTTTCGTGTTTATTGCATACAGAAGTTATGGTTAAATTGAGTACAATTTTTGAGCGAAAGCTTTCAAAAACTAAATAAATTCAAATTATAAACTTTTAGATTCAACTATTAAGTGTTTATTAAAATTTAAAGAATCATCTAAATTCAAATTGTGAGGTGATGGAGGGAGACTGAAGTCACCTCTTTTTTTTTATGGCAGATAAAAAAATTAGATCGATAGCTAAAACTTTTTCTTGGAGATTTATTATTTTTGTTTATTGGGTAATTTTTGGATACATTTATACTGGAACATTCACAGGTGCAGGAATACTTGGTGTCGGATCAATAGTTCCACTTTTTTTTTACTATTTTCATGAGAGGATTTGGAACAAGATTAAGTGGGGGACTGGTTAATATTAATTTATAGATAAGTATTCAAAAAAAGATCTAATCGATACGATAATTAAGAAAATCCCAAAGATCTTGCTCAATATGTTTTTGTCTATTTTATAAACTGCCTTTGCGCCTACTCTAGCCATTATCATTGTTACCGGCACAAAAACTAGAAATCCAAGTAAATTAACATATCCAAGACTGTAGGGTGTATTAATATTATCAACAATTTTTCCTCCAGTAATCATTGTGATTGTACCAAAAACTGCGATCAAAAATCCAACTCCTGCTGCAGTTCCTATTGATCTCCTAATATCGTATCCAAAAGTTCTCATAAAAGGTACCATTAATGATCCACCACCAATTCCTAATAATACAGATATGAAACCTATAATAACTCCAGAAATATTTTTAGCAGAATCAGAAATCATTTTTGGATTCCTTAAAAGTTGTTCTCTAAAAAAGATAAAGAATAATCCAACTATAAAAGCCATAATGGAAAAGAATAAAACAAAAGCAGGTGTTTTTAAGTTTACTGCTAAAAATGTTCCCCCAATAACTCCAAATAAAATAAATATACCAAAGGATTTTATGAGCTTAAAATCAACTGCATCATACTCCATATGAGTTTTTGTTGAAATGATTGAAGTTGGAATTATAATTGCTAATGAAGTACCAACTGAAAGATGCATTCTTGTTGCAATATCAAAATCTAAAACAGTAAAAGCATAATAAAGCGCAGGTACTATAATAATACCACCACCGACACCTAATAAACCTGCCATAAAACCCGCAACTGATGCTGCTAATGATAAAACAAATAAAAGATTTATAATTTCATTAATGTCTAGAGTTTCCATTATGAGTTGGCCTGAATTGCCTTTTCATTATTCTGAACAATAGTCATAATATGTTTTGCTTTTTGAAAATCAGAGTCTCTTGCCATCATGTTATCACTTAAATATCTTTTCCATTCTTTTGAACCAACTTGTCCATGATATAAACCTACTGTATGTCTCATGATATGATTAATTTTTGTCCCTAATTTTACTTCTCTATCAGCATACTCTAAAAGTTTTTCTACAACTTGTTCTCTTGTAGGACTATTCTTTGTCTTGAATATTTCTTTTTCAATTTCAATTAAGGAATACGGATTTTGATATATTGATCTTCCTATCATTACACCATCACAAAACTTTAAATGATTATTTATTTCCTCAACTTTTGTGATCCCACCATTTATAATTATTTCTAAACTAGGATTTTCTTTTTTAATGTCATAAACCATTTTATAATTTAGCTTTGGAATATTTAAATTTTGTTTTGGAGACAGACCTGTCAAAATTGCTTTCCGTGCATGCAAAATAAATGTTTTTGAACCAGCATCTCTCATCTTATGAATAAAATTATTTAAATAATCGAACTCTTCTGTATCATCGAAACCAATTCTTGTCTTAGCTGTAACGGGAATTTTACATGCATTTACCATTGAATTAATACATTCAGCAACTAAATCAGGTTCTTTAATTAAACATGCACCAAATTTATTTTTTTGAACTTTTTTGCTGGGACAACCAAGGTTAATATTAATTTCATCATAACCCATATCCTCTGCAATTTTAGCTACTTCTGCTAACTCATCTTTATTAGATCCCCCTACTTGTAGAGCTAATGGTTTTTCTTCAGGACTAAAAGATAAAATTTTTTTTCTATCACCATGGATTGCTGATTTTGTAGCGACCATTTCAGTATAGAGCATTACATTTTTGCTCATCAATCTTAAAAAGAAACGATCATGCCTATCTGTGCAATCCATCATTGGGGCAACTGATATTTTTCTGTTTATTTCTTTTTTAGAATCCAAGGTCTTTACCCATTATTTTATCAGGTAACCATGTAACAATCTCAGGAAAAATACATAAAATTACTATAGCTAAAGCCATAATTATCATAAACGGTATAGATCCTTTTAAAATTTCTGACAAACTAACGTCTGGGGTAATTCCTTTTATAATATAAAGATTTAATCCAACTGGTGGTGTAATTAAGCCAATCTCCATATTAATTGTAAATACTATTGCAAACCAATATGGGTCAAAACCTAAAGTAGTTATTACTGGTAATAATATGGCTGAAGTCATTACAATAACTGCAACTGGCGGTAAAAAGAAACCAGCTATTAAAAGAAATATATTTATTAGAATAAACACAACCCATTTGTTAGAGCTTAATTCAACCATGCTCTGTGCTAATGACTGAGTTACATACAGCTGTGAAAGAGTGAATGCAAAAAGATATGAAGCAGCGATAATGAACATTATCATTACGCTTTCTTTCATTGAAACTTTAACTATGTTCCAAATCTTTTTTGGCTGATATATTTTATATACAACAGCAATTAAAACAAAAACTAAGAATGCTCCCACTCCAGATGCCTCAGATGGTGTTGCAACTCCTCCATAAAGTACATACAAAACTCCTGCTATAATTGCTAGGAAGGGAAGAATTCTTGGTAGTACCTCAAGTTTTTCTTTGAGCGTCGGTCTTACTCTGTTTCTTAAAGCTTTTGCTGCATCTTTATCAATAAAATAACTATGTATAAGAGCCCATATAGCGAACATACCTGCCAACATAAAACCTGGCACAAGACCACATAAAAATAATCTTCCAATAGATGTACCTGTTGCGATTCCATAAACTATTAAAACAATACTAGGGGGAATTAAAACTCCTAAAGTTCCACCAGCTGCAATGGTTCCTGTTGCGATTTGATCAGAGTAACCTCTTTTTCTCATTTCCGGTATTCCCATTGTTCCTATCGCAGCACAAGTTGCAGGACTAGATCCACTTAAAGCTGCAAAAATTGAACAAGCTCCAATATTTGAAATCACCAATCCACCTGGCACTCTCCAAAGCCATCTGTCTAGTCCTGTATATAAATCTTTTCCAGCAGGAGAATTAGCAACAGCCATTCCCATTAAAATGAACATTGGTATAGAAAGTAAAACAAAAGAGTTTAATCCTGCAAAAAATGTTTCAGCAAATACATCAAGCATTTGAAAACCCTCAAATGTAACCAAAAGAGCTATCGAAACAAAACTCAAACCAAAAGCAATTGGAATTCCAGAAAAAAGCACCAATAAAGTAAAAACCGCAACAATTAATGCTATAATCAATGGATCCATTTATTTAAAATCCTTTTCATCAGTTAATTTTATAATTTCTGCGATATACTGTAATATCATCAATAAAGCGCCTAACATCATTGATGAATATGGTATCCATAGTGGTGGATCCCAAACAGTTCCTGTTGAATAATTTTTGGTAAATGCTTCTTCGAACATTAAGAATCCAAAATAAAATAAAATTAGAAAAAATAATAAACTAATAGAAGATGTAAAAATTTTTAATCTAATTATATTTTTTTTGGATAAAAAATCGTAAATCCATTCCATGCTCACATGAGCTTTTTCACTTAGAACGTATACACTCCCTATAAAAGTTGAGGCAACTAAAAGCATAGTTACAAGTTCTGTTTGCCATGTAATTGCTCTTTGAAAAAAATATCTTTCAAAAACAAGTTCAACGATTACCAAGATTGATAAGAGCAATGCTAATACAGCGAAAGCACCACATGCTTTAGCGATTAGATCGCAAAATTGAAGATATTTTTTTTTCATAAAAAAACCCCTATTTAATAAGAATAAATAGGGGTTCTTTATATATTATTTTATTTAACTGCTAAAGCCATTTCCATTAGCTTATCGCCACCTGGAACTTTATCGGCAAATGCCTTGTGGGAAGATTTTTTCGCAATCTCTACCCATGCAGCATGGTCTTTTGCATCCATGTATACTAATTTTACACCTGCAGCTTTATAAGCATCTTCAAACTTTTTATCTAAGTTTTCTACTTGAGCTGTCATGTATTTCTCAGCAACTTTTCCAGCCTTCATCAAAGCTTTCTGCTGCTTAGAGTTTAAAGCATCAAAAGACTTTTTTGACATCAAAATTGGCTCATACATAAACCATAGACCAAATTTTCCTGGAGGAGTAGCACATGAAACTTGTTCATAAATTTTGTAACTTACAAAACTTCCTGAACTTGTGTTAGCGCCTGTTAATACACCAGTTTGTAAACCTGTGTAAATTTCAGATGAAGGCATACTTTGTATACCAGCTCCTGCTGCTTCTAACATTTGGTTAAATGCTTTTCCAGCAGCTCTCATAACTTGACCTTTTGCGTCGCTAGGATTTTTAATACATTTTGTTTTTGAAGCAAAACCACCACCTAACCAAGCATCAGATAAAACTACAACACCAGCATCATTAATAATTTTTTTAATTTCAGTCATCATTGGACCTTTATTAAATCTTAATGCGTGGTCATGATTTTTTACTGTTCCAGGCATTAAAGTTGCGTCAAATTCTGGATGGAATTTAGAAGCATATGCTAATGGAAAAGCAGAAATATCTAATTGACCAGTTGTCATTGGTTTCCACTGTTCTTTTGGTTTGTACAATGATTTAGCTGGGTAAATTCTAATATCTACTCCAACATTTGCTTTTTTAACCTCGTCAGCAATGATTTGAACCATTTCATGACGTGGGTCATAAGATCCATCAGCTCTTGGTGTACCAGGCCATTGGTGACTTGCTTTCAGCGTAACTGCATAAGCAGAACCAATAGTAGTAAAAACAAAAACTAATGAAGTTAAATATAAAGATATCTTTTTTAACATTATTTTTTCCCTCTATTGTTATTTTTAATAATTGAATTAAAGTGAACTTATTAATAAGAGTCAAGTCGACAAAAACTCATGATATATATAATTATATGGATGGACCGTTAAAAAACCTACTAGTAGTTGATTTAACAAGGGTATTGGTAGGTCCTTACTGCACAATGATACTATCAGATCTTGGTGCAAGAGTAATTAAAGTTGAGGCACCAGAAATAGGAGATGACTCGAGAAAATTTGGACCATTCATAAAAGATTATTCAGCTTATTTCATGTCTTTGAATAGAGGTAAAGAAAGTATTGCGCTGAATTTAAAGAACAGTGACGATAAAAAAATTTTTGATAAAATTTTATCTAAAGCAGATATTTTAGTTGAAAACTTTAAACCAGGCACTTTAGAAAAATGGGGTTACGGTTGGAAAGATATAAATAAAAAATATCCTAAATTAATTTACGCGTCTGCTTCAGGATTTGGACAAACTGGTCCTCTCAAAGAATTACCTGCTTACGATATGGTTGTGCAAGGTATGGGTGGATTAATGAGTGTAACCGGACAGCCTAATTCTGAACCAACTAGAGTTGGGACATCAATTGGTGACATCACTGCTGGTTTGTTTACAGCAATTGGAATTAATGCAGCTCTTTATGATAGACAAAAAACAGGTAAAGGTATGTACATAGATGTTTCGATGCTAGATTGTCAAATAGCAATTTTAGAAAACGCTATAGCTCGTTACTTAGCAAAAAATGAAATTCCAAAACCAATGGGTTCACGTCATCCATCAATTGCACCATTCGAAGCTTTTAAAACAAAAGATAGTTATATTATTATTGCTGCT
>CACKKE010000005.1 GCA_902600635.1 uncultured Pelagibacteraceae bacterium
AAATATAGATGAAGAAATTTTTATAGTAAATGAAGATAAACAAATCTTAAATCAAAAAAATTTTAATAATTGTCAAAGAGTTAGAGGTAATAAAATTAAAAAAATAATTCTGGGTAATCTTGAGTTTTATTATCCAAAAGAAAAAATAAAAATTTATACTTCTATAATTGGAAATTTAAATGATGAAAATTATATTCAATAATAAAGTTTATTTTTTTTTGATTTTAATTGTTGTTTTATATATTTTTGAATTTACCTTATTTCTAAAAACATTTAATGGTGGATACTTTTTAAGCAAAGTAACAAATAATCAAATCGTCTCTTCAAAATTTATTAGCAACTTTGTTACACAGAATAATACTCATTTGTCGGTTTTTAATAATCAAAAAATTAAAATTTATTGTAATAAAAAAAAAAACTTAAGCCATAATTTTGATAAATACGGTTTTATAAATTCAAATCAGCAATGGAATATTTTAAATGAAAATGTAATTTTAAAATCTTATAGTGAAATTAATTGCAACGATTTCAGTTTAAAAAAATCAGAAAAATTTTCTCTAAAATCAAACAATAATTTAGATCTAGGCTCAATTTCAACTGGACCACTGCATCAATATTCAATCTTAAAAGAGTATTTTGATAAGATCAAAACAAAAAAAGTTTTTTGGTTTCATTTTGAAGGCTCTGATCTTAGTGACTTTAACAATCTTAAAAATTCTAAATTTAAAAAATATTTTGACAACGATAATTTCAAACAAAATTTATCATCTTATGATGTTCAATTAAAAGAAGAAGAAATTAAAAGGGAGTTAAGCAAATTTGATCAAAACCTTTTAAAAAAAGAAATTAAAAATTTTTTATTTTTTTTCAGATCTATAAGTTTTTTAAAACAAAGAATTTTTTTTCAAAGAAAAATATTTAAAGATTTAAAAAACTATGAAATAAACGAATTAGCAAGAATATTATATAAAACTAATATATTTTTGAATGAAAATAATATTAAGTTTATTTTCTTTTATATACCCAGGGAAAGTGAGTCAATGAATTCGATAAAAAACTCCAAAATAAAAAAAAAATTGTTTGAAGAATTAAAAAAAAATAATATTACATTTATTGATCTAACTAATAAAAAATATTTAAATTTTGATCAAAAAATATATTTGGACGAATTAGTGAAATCATAAATGAAAAATTTAATTGTTTTTTTAATAATATTTATTTTAAATTCAGTTTATGTTTTAGCGAACGAAAAATTACCTTTTCAATTTGCAAAATATAAATATGAACTCAAAGTTCCAAATAAATTACATCTTAACATATCTGGTAAAAATTACATAAGATATTTGAAACAAATAAAGCTTACGGGCAAAAAAGATAATCTAAATTCAAAGGTAATTAATTCTACAAAAAAAAAATGGGTAAATTCTGAAATAAATACAAATCAAAATGATACATATAAAATTAAGATAAAAATTCACGGTGATTGGAACGATCATATATCATTCCCATATAGTTCATTAAGAGTTAAGGTAAGAAAAAACAACTATTTTAGTCAATTAAAAGAATTTATATTATTTAAACCTATAACAAGGAATTATAATTCAGAAATTTTTGCCACTTTATTTCTTCAGGAATTGGGTTTTTTAGCACCCTACACTAAAGAAATAAATTTAAAGATAAATGATAATAGTCATCAGAAATATCTATTTCAAGAAAGAATAAATAAAAATTTTATCGAGCGATCAGGTTTAAGAGAAGGTCCAATTATAGAATATGATGAGAGACATAGATGGAACGCTGTAAGACGTGATGAGAATTTAGATAAAGTGAAATTTGCAAATATATACAAATTAGACAATGAAACTTTTTTAGAAAATCCCGATAAAGAACCTGTCAATGTTAATAAACTTTTCATGGTTATGTCTGCATTATCAAGTAGTTCCAAATTGGAGACGTATTTAACTGATCAAAATGTTTTTTTTGAAATAGCTTTATCTCTTCTAGGAGCTTGTCATGGTTTAATTGACCATAACAGAAAATTTTATTTCAATGCTATAAGTGAAAAATTTATCCCTATTTACTACGATGGTATGGCTTTTGAAAAAAACTTAAACTTTTGTGAAAATGAAAGATTAACAAAAAATGAAAATTTTTTTACAATGGAAAATTTAATTATTTTTGAAGTCAAATTTTTAGACAAATCATTTAAAGAAAAAATCAAAAAAAAATTTAATGAATTAACTATTGATAATAGTAAATTTGAAAACTACTGGAATACTTTAGAATTTAATTACTCAAAATTTAAAGAAAAAATTTTACAAGTTAAAAGTACAAAAGAATTAGCGAAAGAAATTAAGTTAAATAAAAAAGATTATTTTAAATCACTTCAACCAAATTATCCTTTAGTTTATTACTTTGAAGACAAAGGAGAATATTTTACATGTTTTAAAAATAATAACGTAAACTATAAAAATGTAAGCTTAATTTCAAATACAGGGGAGATAATAGATTTGGAATCAGAAAATTTCTGTAAAAAAGTTAATAGAAATAAATTAGTTAAAATATTAAAAAATAAAATATTTTATACTCCAAGTAACGATAAAGATTTACAAATTCACCCAACATTTTTATCTAATCACCAAAAACCTTTTTCAGAAAAAGTTTTTATCGATATATCAAAAAATAATGAAAAAATTATTCTTGAAAAAGAAAAAATTTACTTCCTTTATGCATCTAAAAAAGAACAAATAGAAAATTTGAGTTTATCCTCAATTTCTGCCGGAAATTCTGTAGCTATATTTTATGGTGAATTACCATTTATCAAAAATATTACATATGATGAATTAAATTCTTCAAACAAGATAAACAAAAAATTACAAAAATATAATATTACAGGATGTGTTAATTTTTATTATGCAACTGGTGATATTGATAATATTAAATTGACAAATTCTTCATGTGAAGATGGAATTAATGTAATCAGTTCTAAAATGAAATTTAAAAATATTCAAATTGATGCAGCAGTATCGGATGGGATAGATATGGATTTTTCTGATGTTAAGATTGAAAAAATTTTATCGACTAATTCAGATGGAGACTGTGTAGACTTATCTTTTGGAAACTATATTTTTAATGATTTAACAGCTAAGGATTGCAGTGATAAAGGAGTAAGCATAGGTGAAAACTCTCAGGTATTTATGGAAAATGTCGAAATAATAAGAAATAACATTGGTATAGCAATAAAAGACTCCTCTTTTGCAAGAATAAAATCAATAAATATTAATAAAGGTAACAATACTTGCTTAAGTCTTTATAATAAAAAACCAGAATTTAGTGATGGAAAATTATTCTACGAAAATATTAATGATATATGTTTAAGCAACTCACAACTGAGCAAAAACTCAATAGTAAAAAAACTTAATTAAATGAAAAGAATTGAGAATAAATACATAATAAAAGATAAAGAGAACTATAATAAATTTTTAAAATTTATATTTTCAAATAATTTTGAAGAAATCTTTTCGAAAAGAAAAATTAATTCGATTTACTTTGATTATAAGAATTTATCCTTATTTGATTTCAGTGAAGAAGGAATAGCATCAAAAGATAAAATTAGACTGCGGTTTTATGGTTCAAATCTAAACATATCTAATACAAATTTAGAGGTAAAAACTTCCAATGCTTATTCAAAAATAAAATTGACTTCAAAATTTGACAAAGATAACTTTGATAATCTTAAAATGAAGAATATCAAACAAGATATTAAGTTAAGAAAGTTAATTCCGACTGTAAAAGTTTCTTATGATAGACGTTATTTTTTCTCAAAAGAATATGGAAGATTAACATTAGATGAAAATATTTTTTATGAAAAAGCTGATTGGAAAAAATATCCCTCTAATTTATCATTTTCGAAAAAGATAAGAGAATATCGTAATGTATGTGAACATAAAATTGAAAACAAAGTTAGAGAAAAAGAAATTTTTCCTATTACAAATATTAGATTCTCTAAATATTGTGAGGCTATTAAAAAAATCTACAAAAAAAATTAGATCAAATTGTAATTTTTTGTTCTACCTCAAATTTTTTTAAGAGCCATAATTTTAAAGGTTCATAATGATAAGATGAGGAAAAATCATTAATGAATTCTGAATTTATTAAATCTTTTCTAACGAAAAAAGCATTAACACCAATAATATTACAACAAACTAAATAATAACCTTTTTTTTCTAACATTATTTTAAAAGAGTTCAGAGAAGCACCAAAGTTATCGTCTCCTGACCACTGTTTTTTTTCATCATAGTCAGCAATCCACTCAATCTTATCTCTTAATTTTGCATTATACTCTGTAACTATTACACGTGGATTCACTT
Source organism: uncultured Pelagibacteraceae bacterium (assembly GCA_902600635.1). Classification (GTDB taxonomy): domain Bacteria; phylum Pseudomonadota; class Alphaproteobacteria; order Pelagibacterales; family Pelagibacteraceae; genus Pelagibacter. The sequence continues at coordinate 4,371 of CACKKE010000005.1, forward strand.
TTATTTCACTCAATATGTGATACGTATTAATACCTAAGTCTATCGATAATAAATCAATTTCATCATTATCTGAGTAAAAACCATAAATTATTTGATTGACATTTTTTTTAGTAATCCTCTCTTTTTTAAAATTTAAATTTTCTTTTATATAATTTCTAAAATCTAATCTTAATTTATTTTCATCAGTTGACATATCAACCCATAAACCAGACCAACCAGATTTGAGTAAATACGTCGTGTTACATTCTTTTCCATCCTGAACACCAAGCTCAATAAACTTTTTTTGACTAATTCCTATTCTTTTAAATATTTCCTCTAATATTCCATCCTCATCTGATTGTGAGTACACTTTAAAACCAAAATTTATTAAATTTTTTGGTTCAGAATATTTTTTTGATTTTATGATATTATTATAATTAATTTCTACTAAAGCTTTATTAATCAAGTGAATTCTAGTGTGTCTTCCAATAAACCAAAGTATTTTATATAAAATTTTCTTAATCATTATTTTTAATTTTTATTAAATAACCATTATCTAATTCCATTATATAATCACATCTTTTCAAGGTTTCTCTTCTATGTGAAACTAAGATTAAAATCTTATTTTTACAATAATTAAAAATATTATCTAATATTTTACTCTCATTTTCTATATCTAGCGAAGAAGTTGCCTCATCTAAAAATAATACTTGAGGATCCTTATAAAGTGCTCGAGCTAACCCTATTCTTTGTCTTTGGCCTCCAGAAATATTTATTCCTCTTTCTCCCAATTGAGTTTCTAAACCATTTGGTAAATTTGATATAAATTCATTTAATCTTAAATCTTGAATAATTGTTCTTAACCTAGAATTATCTACGTTATTTTCTCCTAATGAAATATTGTTTTTAATAGTATCATTAAACAATACAGTATCCTGAGGAACATATCCTAAGAAATTATATATATAGTATTTGTCTGAGCTAATATTTCTATCGTTGTATTTCACATTACCTTCATCTGGATCAATTAATCCTAAAAGCAAATTTAAAAAAGTAGATTTACCAGTACCAGACTCACCAATAATTCCAATTTTTTCATTTTGTCTAATTTCTAAGTTTAAATCTTTAATCAATAGTTTTTGATGGTCAAAATTATATGATAAATTTTTCACCGAGATATTGCTTATATTGAACTTACTTTTATCTACCTTTAAACTTTCTAAATTCTTTTTGTTCTCTACTTTTAAATTTGTGACAAGATTTATGTGTGTCTCAACAATATCTATCGATGGCTCCATGTATTTTATAGATGAGGTTGCTGATGTAATATTTGTAAATGCCGGCACTAATCTGATTGAAGCAACAGCAATATAAGATAAGATTGAAATTAATTCTGTGTTTGAAGACTTATAAAGAATAAAATATATTGAAATTGATACTACAAATAAAATAGCAATAATTTCTAACATTAATCTTGGTATTCTTCTTAAAATATCTACGTATAAGATTATTTTGTTCATTCTAAATGTTACTTTTGAGAATAATTCGAAAAGATAATTTTCTTTTAAATTAATTTTTACTTCTTTAATGGCTGAATGAGTTTGATTTAAAATATTTATTTGATCTTTTGTAAATTTTTGCATGTTTTTACCTGATCTGGCTAGCCATCCTTTAATAAAAATAAGATATAATAATGAAAATAAACCAAATATAGATAATGCTATTACCGTTATAATTGGATCAATCTTAATTGTTAACAATATTATAAATGTTAAAACTGATATTTCTAATAACAAACGAATATAATGTCCTATTAATGCAACAAACCTTGTTACTTCCGCGACATTTCTAGTAAGTTCAGCTGATGTTTTTGATGTAAAAAATAAATAATTTGAATAAAGATAATTGTTGTAAATTCCTTTAGAAAATCTGTTATGAATTTTTCTTAGAACAACACCGTTTAAAAAATAAAAAAATCCAAGAAATAAGTTTTTAAATAAAAAAACTAAAATCATCGTAAAAGATAAAAGAAGTAAAATATCTTTATCTGAGAGTTCACTAATAAACCCAAGAAAATCAAAATCTGATGTATAATTAATTAACTTTTCAGGATCCAAAATAAAAGTGACATAAATTGGAATAGTGCCCAAGCTTATGATTTCAAGAAAAGTAACTAAAAAAGTTAAAAAAATTATCAATATTAAAGATCTAATTTCATTTACTTTCAAGACATTTAAAATACGTTTAATATTTTTAATCATTAAATTCCTTAGACTAATAATAAAATTTTTTCTCTTTGTTTATAAATAAAGTAAAAAACCCAATAAAAAGAAAAATAGAAATAAACCAGGTTTAAGTTTTTATTAATTAAATTTAGTATCAATTTTCTATCATATAATAAAACAAAAACAATAAAGTACATTGGTTCAAAATATTTCTGAAAAATATACCAACCAGATGAGAAAGAAATTAATATAAGAGAGGTTAGAAAAATATCACTTTTATTATTTAAAGAAAAACTCAATACAATTATTGAAAGCAAAATTGATAAAAGTAGATAAAAATTATAATTATCAAATATTAAATTATTCAATTTTATAAATGCACCACCACCTATTTGTTCATCATAAATAAAATTACTATGAAATAAAAAAATATAAACTACAAAAATTAAAATAAAAAAATAGAAGCTTTTTCTTTTTAATAAATTTTCAAAATATTTTTTGTCGTAAAGTGCTTGAATAAAAAAAAAAGGAATGAGGTAAATACTAATTATAGAAACAACAACTAATATTGAAGATGAAAAATTAGTTGCAGAAAATAAAATATTCTTAAACATTCCTAGATTATTTGCTAAATATATAAAGCCTGGAATCGATAAAAAACTACTTATTATAGAAATTGGAATTACATTAAATTTAAATTTCAAAAAAAATTTGAGAAAAAATATTGGAAAAAAAATAAGATAATATTGCTTCGTATAGGTAGCTAGAAATAAAAAAAAATAAGAAGTAAATATATGAATATTTTTTTGCTTCTGATTTTTTTCGACTTTAATCAGATATAAAATAGCAACTAAAAAAAATATTATAGCTGTATTGTGGTTATTTCCCCATATAGCAGAGGATTGGAAATTTGGTAAAATTAATATTATAGAGGAAAAAATTACTAATTTTGTCTTTTTGATTTGGTCAAACTTTTCTGTACAACATAAATAGAATAGATAAGGAACTAATAAACTAAACAAAAAATAAAAATTTAGATAAGCATTTAAGTTATCGTTTATAAAATAAATTTGAGAAAAAATAATATGATGAAGAGGAAAATTTAGTAATTTACTATCAACCCCAATTGCGCTTTTTTCCCCTGTTTCAATTTCTAAAATATTAAAAAGTCCTACATCCCTTATCTTCTGAATAAAATTCCAATGGGTTTGTAGGTCTGGTATAGTTCCTCCTGCTAAATCCAACTCAAAATAAAAAGATAAGAAGTAGGTCAAAGAAAATAATAAAGGAAAATAATAATTATTAGTTTTCATCATATGGATTTGAAATTTTTAACAATATTAATAATAAATTTTCTGGACTGAATTTTTTTTTTTTGGATTTCAGTGTTAATAAATGAATAATCTATAACATCATCATAATTAATGGTTGGTTTGAGAATTCTATTCTCTAAATTTAGAAATTTTAAAAAAAAATCTAATTTATTTTTTCTGTAAGGATCAATTGTATACCAAAATTTTTTGTTATATTTTACAGCAAACTGGATTCCATGAAACATTGAGGTAAAAATTATGTCAGAAAATTTTAGAAATTTTAAAAATTCAAAAGGATCTGCATCTAATATATTTAAATCAGCCCATTCATTATGATATCCTATTGATAAAATTAACAAATTTTTATTTTTACATAATTCAATAATTTTTTTTATTTCTTCCTTTGAAAAATATTTACCATAAATCAAGCAATATTTTTTCTCAGGAATCTTTTTATTAATTTCGGTAAATATTTCAAATTCATTATCAATTAAAAATATTGGATCTAGGACTATCTCTGATGAAATATTAAATTTATTTTTAAGAAAATTTTGAGAATTAAAATCTCTCACGGAAATAAATTTAAAACTTTTAAGTAAATTTTCAATTTCATTTAATATATCATAATTTAAGTTTGATACCGAAATATTTCCAAAACTTGCTGCATAACTTGTTTTAAAATTTTTGTTAGATCTTCCAAAAAAAAATGGATCAAAACCAAAAAAAGGATTATCAAAATTCCAAACTTCATCGCTTCCATATATACTTAATAAATTCTTATCATAGTCTGATGGTGCAAATTTTTTACTGGGGAAGGATTTAATATACTTTTTTTTCCACTCTCTAAGTTTAAAAAATTTTTTAATACCTAGATATGAATGTAAAATATTTTTTTTGATAATAGGTTTTATTTCCTCTCTAAACAAAAATTGCGAAGGTTGATACTTATCAAAATAAACATTTACATTAAATTGTTTTTCTAAATAAATCTTCAAAAAAAGGCTTTGTAATAGAGCCCCATAATTATTACCATAAAAAAAAGTGTGAATAGAAATGTTCATTTAATTTTATCTAAAATAATATTTTCTAGCTTTATCTTTTCACCTACAATTTTTTTTATTGAGTAAACAGTTTTAATTGCATCATTAGCTTTTTGGCTACCATTATTAATTAAACAATTAATAGTTTTATCTGATAAGGAAAAATAATTATCAGTATCTATTTGAAAACATTTTCTATAAACTTTATTGATTTTTTTTCTAAAGGTTAATAAATCAATTTTTTTATAAATTTTATTATTAATCATAATCTGCATTAATTTAAAAAAAATATATAAAATAAATAATTTTACCGATTTAAACTTTATATCTGAGTATAAATTTTTTGTAGCAAATAAACTTCCAAGATTTGGACGGTCACTTTCTTGAATTTTTTTTCTATGAAATTTAATTTTTTCGCTTTTCGATTTAATGATATCAATATTTTTTTTTTGTGAAGTTGGGAATTGGAAAATTGCGCTTATAATTATGTCCTCATTTTCATGGTAAATTGATTTTCTCCACTCTAATTTCGCATCTTTTTTATCTCTTACAATAATTTCTCCTTTAGCATTTATTGATTTAATGCTTGCTAAGTAATCTGTTAATCCTGACCCATAACATGAAGCATTCATATATATTCCTCCACCAACACTTCCTGGAATACCTAAAAGCGATTCTGTTCCAGAGTATTCTTGTTTCATTACGTAATTAGCAAATCTAGGTATTGATACTCCTGCATCAACTTTTAATTCTAATTTATCTATATAAAGTTTTTGATTAATTTGATTTAACTTTGATAAATTCAGTATTGGTGTAAAAATTACACCATCACGTATAATTATATTAGATAAATTTCCTAAAATTTTATAATCATACTTTTCTGAGTTTAAAAAATTGACTACTTTTATGGTCTCTTGCTCATCTTTTGGAGTTATATAGGTTCTTATTATTCCACCAGCTTTTAACCAAGATCGAATTGAAATATTAAAATCATTTATATATGCAATTTTATTTTCAATTAACCATTTTGAAATTTTTTCACTTTCAGTAATCATTTAGATATTTATTTGAAAAAATTTTTCACTTTTTCAAAAATATTATTATTTTTTCTAACTCTATTTTTATGAAATTTTTTATTAAATTTATTATACTCTATGTTTTTCCAAATTTTATTATTAGATGAAATTGCTATGTAACAAGCATTTCTAGAACCATCAATTTTGGTTACAGGATTTACATCATGAAAACTTATGTTGGATTGTAAACTTGCTACTAATGAATTTGGTTTAGGTTTTATTACATTAGTAATTTCAAGAGTGTCATTCACTTTTTTCCATATTCTTAGTTCTCCACCCTCAATATGTTTGTACCCACCAAAATATAATAAAATAGATATTAGTCTCTGGGGGTTATCAACATGAATTCCTTTACCTCCAGTGCTTTTTCCATATCCTATTGTCCCCATACCTAAATCAAGTCTTGGATATAAAATATCATCTAGTGAATTTTCCACTATATCTGTTTTCGATAAAATTTTTTCAGTTTCAAAAGGATCAGACTTAATTTGATATTTAAGTATATTTTTTAAGTTTTTTTTTTTTATTTCTGTCTCAATGCTATCTTTAAATAGTTTAATAAAATAGTTAATAAAATAATCGCTATATATATAATTATGTAACTCTTTGTACTCAGTTTCGTTTTTGATTAATTGGTCATACAATTTATCTTTGAATGATGTATCATAATTCATTCTATTAATCTTATTTTTTTGATTTTTAAAATCAATTTCGGATGGAAATTTTTTTTCTATATTTTGGTAAAATTCTTTTTCAAAAAAGTCCTCTATTACAATGTAATGATAAGGATCTTTATAATATGTTAATTTAAAATTTCTATTTATAAAATTCATATTTATTCCCATCAGAAAAAAACTTTTGTTTTGAAATTTCCCAAAGATTTTTTTTCATCAAAATGTCTAAAAATTTTTTATCACTATTCCCAATTCCAAAAATATTTTTTTTTGTTTTTTTAAAGTTGGAAATAAATTTTAAGAAATTAATCTTGTTGAGATCATCGACTTCATAATTTTTAATTGTACTTAGCTTCAATCTTTTGTATTGCCTGTCTCCAATATTAATTGAAGGTATGTTAAACATTGGTGCCTCATAAATTGCAGAACTTGAATTTCCAATAATAAATTCTGAATTTTTAAGTAAAGTAAGAAAACTTTCAAATCTTAAACTTTTTAAAACTTTAAAGTTTTTATTTTTTAAATTATTATAAATATTTATGATTTGATTACTTCCAGGATCATTATTTGGATAAATTACTACAATCTTTTTATTTAAAGTTTCAATAAAATTAATTAGTTTTTGAGTATCTTTTTTAATTGAAAAAACTTTAGAAGTTACAGGATGCCAAAGTAAAATTCCATATCTGTTAAAATTAATTGAATATCTTTTCTTAACATAATTAATAGTAGGAAGTTTTTTTTTTGTAATGATATCGATATCAGGTGAGCCTATATTAAATATACTTTTTTTATTTTCTCCCATTTTCAAAACTCTTTTATATGCAGAGTTAGATCCTACAAAATGAATATGACTTAATTTTGTTACAGCATGTCTTATGGTATCATCAATAGTGCCTGATACCTCTCCACCTTCAATATGTGCTGTAAGAATATGATTTAGGGATCCCACCAAGGCGCAACTCAAGGCTTCCACACGATCACCATGAATAACGATTAGATCAGGATTTAATTTTCTTACTACATCGGAAAATTTTTTTGTAGTTTTGGTAAGTATTAACTCTAATCTATCATTCAAAGATTGGTTTTTAAATTTTATAACATTTTTTTTGAAAGATTTTAAAACTTCTCTATACGTATTTCCAAATTTACCAATCATATGCATGCCTGTGATGACTATGTAAACTTTAAAATTTTTTCTTTTTTTAGTTATTTTTATTAAAGATTTAAGTTTACCAAAATCCGCTCTTGTGGATGTAACAAAAATAATTTTTTTATTTAAAATCATTTTTTTTTATTTGTATATTTTTTTTAATGATTTTTACCGCTTTTTTACCATACAGATTTTTCAACTTATCAGAAGTAAAATGACCAGTGCCTGGTCTCATTACCCATATATTTTTTTTGGAAAATCTTTCACCTTTAAGTATTTTTCTAGTACTAACTACAGAGGCAAATGCAAACCTTCTTGTTACCTCCTCTTCTTTGAGTAACTTATTTTTGTTGCCTTTAATTTGAATCGGTATTCTATTCGATAGATTAATAAGTTCTTTTAGTTGATTTTGATCTATAGAAGACGAAATATCTGGTCCTTTTAAATTCATTTTACTCACAAAATGTTTTTCAATAATTTTAGCTCCAAAAGATAAAGCAATTGTCGATGATAATAAATCTCCAGTATGATCTGATAAACCTATTATAGTTTTTGGGAATATTTTTTTCAATTGCGAGATACTATTAAGTCTTAGATGTTTATCGCTAGTTGGATAGATATTTGTTGTATGGAGTAAAGCAAATTTTGTTTTTCTTTTTTTTAAAAAAAGAAAAGTTTTTTTTACTTGTCTGAGATTATGTAGTCCAGTGCTTACAATTAAAGGTTTTTTAAATTTTGAAACATAATCTAATAAAGGGTAATTGCTCATCTCTCCAGATCCAATCTTAAATGCTGATACGCCAAATTTAATTAGTCTATCAACTGCATTTCTAGAGAAAGGGGTGCTCAAAAAAATCATTCCTTTTTTTTCAACATATCTAAATAATTTAAATTCCTCCTCCTTATTTAATGAATTTTTTTTTATTATTGAAAAAATATCATTTTTTGAATTTCCAGGCCTAATTTTTTTTGCTTCTTCAGACATTTCATCATCAATAGTATGGGTTTGATGTTTTATAATTTCTGCGCCTGAATTCTTTGCTGCATCTACAATTTTAAATGCTGTCTCAATTTTTCCCCCATGATTAATTCCAATTTCTGGTATAATTAATGGTTTAGAATTATTACTTATAATTCTATTTTTAATTTTTATCATTAAATATTATTAAAATCGCTTTATTATAAAACTCGGCACTTTGTAGAAACTCATTTTTTTTAACTCAAGTTTTTTGTTTTTTTTCAAAAAATTGTCTACAACTTTTGTAGCTCCTTCAACTGTACCATAGTCATCTACAAGAATGATACCATTTTTTACAATTCTATCTTTAAGTTTGTTTAGCACAAAATTTGTTGAGTCAAAAACATCCATATCCAAATGAAGAAGAGATATTCTCAAGTTTGGATTTTTGTTAATAAATTTATTGAGAGTTTTCAAAACATTTCCCTCAACTAACTCAAAGTTATCGAATTTTTTGTTAACTAAAATTTTATCAAGATTTTGTTTTGATATTGGTTTACCTGCATCCAGTGTAAACTCTCTTTTTAATTTTCTGTCACCTTTTCTTCTCTGTGCTGGGAAATTTTTAAATGTATCAAATCCATAGATTTTTCTGGAGAAATTATTTTCTATTATTGATCTAAATGTTAAAAATCTTATTAAACTGTTACCTTTGAAAACACCAAATTCAAGAATATCACCAGGTAAGTTTTTTATTAATTTAAATATTTCATATTGATAAATAAGTTTTCCTATTCTTGAAATATCAGTTTTTTGATGAAAAATATTTTCAGCTTCCCAAACAGATATGTTATTTTTTTTCATATTTTTATGTAAAAGAAATAATAAATAATTTATCCTTTTTTTTTCTTCATTTGTAAACTATAAAAAATTTATGTCTAAGATTGAGATAATTATGTATCATTACGTTAGAAGCAAAAACTACTCTAAGTATAAAAAATTAAATTATCTTGATTTTAAATCATTTAAAAAACAATTAGATTATCTTGAAGACAACTATAATGTCTTAGATCCATCTATATTAACTCAAAAAAAAACAAACATTCCAAAAAAGTCATGTATTTTAACTTTTGATGATGGATATAAAGACCATATAGATTTTGTTTTTCCGGAGCTAAAAAAAAGAGGGATTAAGGGTATTTTTTTTCCAACTGGCATCACAACTTTAGAAAATAAGATACTTGATACGAATTTAGTTCAACATATTCTCTCAGTAAATAAAAATAAATATCTTTTAATTAAAGAGGTCGAAACTCTGTGTATGGAAAATGGATTAAGTAAAATAGATTTTTATAAAAAATATATGAAGTATTCTGTGAATCCAAAAAAAAAATCTACAAAACCAACGAATAGATATGACGATCAAAATACAATCTTTTTGAAAAGAATTTTACAATTTGGTTTAGAGAAAAGTTTAAGAGAAAAAATTGTAAAAATTTTATTTAAGAAATATATAAAAATTCCAATTAACAAATTTTCAAAAAATTTTTATCTTAATAAAGATGATATAAACAAATTACTAGATAATGAAATGATGATTGGATCACATACTTTTAACCATGTTTGGCTTGGTTACTTATCTAAACAAGAGCAATTTAAAGAAATTAAACAATCAATTGAGTTTTTGAATTATTTTAAAGTTTCCACAAATAATTGGGTAATGTGTTATCCTTTTGGATCTTACAATTCAAATACTATAAATGTTCTCAAGAAACTTAATTGCTCAAGCGCTGTTACAACTAAATCAAAAATTGCAGATTTAAATGCAAAAAAAATATTTGAACTTCCACGAAAAGATACTAATGATTACAAAGATCTTTATTAGTTTGGTCTATCTTGGTCACAATCTCCCTTAAAAAAAATCATTTTTTCTGAGGATGGATAAAAAGCATATCTAAGTTTAATATTCTTTTGTACAAATGGTTTAAAATAGTTTGGTATAATTATTTTTTTTGTTATTTTTTTTATTTTAAATCCAGAGGAAATTATTTTTTTTTTACTGATACCAAAATTATAAAAATCAATATATTCAAAATTTCTCTCTTCACAAAGTTTTTGAAAATCATTTGTAAAATTTGATATTTCATCAATACTACCAAAGTATTCAATTAATCTTAAACATTTATAATTAGAAAATTTATCTTCTCTCGAAATAAAAAAGCCTCTTAAAAAGTCCTTATTTTTAAGAAATAAAAAATTATACTTGTAAAACTTGTTATGATAATACTTTCTTTTGAAATACTCAAAATTTTTCTTGTAGATTTTTTCATAATTTTTAACGTTATAAATAAATTTGTAATTAGTTTTAAAGTTTAGATAAAATAATTTCGGTTTTTTTTTTTTAAAATGAGGTATTTTATTTTTTGCAAAATTTTTTACTAAATTAAAAGTTTTTTTCTTTTTGTTCAAATAATAAAAATGATTTAATTGACCACATTTAAAACCTAAAGCCTTATAAATTTTATAGGTATGAAAATTACATCCAACAGTTGCTATTGTAAGATTTTTTTGTATTTTTTTTATCATAAAATTTATTAACCTTAAGTTATCATTTCCAAAGATTGTTTTATTAGTGCACCACAATGTAAGCCAAACAACTTGGTTTTTTAAAAGAAAAATTTTTTTTAAGTCTGAAACTTTATAATTATTAAATAACAATCCAATGGAAGATAAAATTTTTCCTTTTGTTTCAAGGGTTAGAAAATTTAAATTACCTTTCAATTTGTATAATGAGTCAAAAAGTTTTTGATTCTTTATTAAAACATGTTCTCTTGACCAATTATTTTTCAAATGATCTATTATTTTTCTTCTTCTTTTAATTTTTTGTGGAAAATTTATCTTAATCATCCTCAATAATTTCAATTATAAAATTTAAAGGTGTAAGAAAAAAACAAACTCTTTTTTTCTTAAATGCAATTGCTCTTGTTGGTTTAATCAAAGGTGCGAAACCATTTTTTCGAAGATTTATAATTTTTTTATCAAAATTTTTTACTTTGTAAGCAATATGATTCAAAATATTATTATTTTCTTTAATTACTTTTTTAACAGGATTTTTTTTACCTAATGGACTTACTATTTCATAAATTATATTTGACTTATCTTTGATAAATAAAACTTTCACCCCAAGAGAAGTATCGTAATATACTTTGCTTATATTTTTAACTGTTAAAAAACTTAATATCTGCTTTTTTCCATAACTTATACTTTTGGTAAATATCCCTATGTGATGGAATTTCATTTTTTTTTAATTTTATTAATAATCTGACTTATCTTTTTTAAAGAGGTCATTTCATCTATAGAAAATTTTATTTTAAATTTTTTTTCAACAAGTAATAAAAGATTTAAATGGGCTAAAGAGTCCCATTTTTTAAAACTACCTACTTTAAGATCGTCAATATTATTTTTAATTCTTTCCTTAGGAAAAGTTTTAATCAAACATTCTCTTAATTTTTTTTTAATCATAAATTTTTATCATTTTATTATTCAATTCCTCTTGCCTTAGTGAATAAACAGAGCTACCAGGACTTTTCCATGAAAATTTTCCATTATCAATTTTAAAAGAATGTTTTTTAAAAAAATCTTTACAAATAGTTTTGTTTTTATCAGTTACAATATGTTCACCGTAAATTTTCTTAATTCCTTTTTTTTTACAAATTTTTTTTATTTCATAAAGCATCCATGTTTCTAAATATCTTCCAAAAACCCTACAGCTAATTAGAAACGTATCTATAAAGATAGAATAATTATCAATTTTTTTTAAAATCATTAAACCAATTATCCCATGGTCTCCATAAAGATCTTTTAAACTGATCAACTTAATTTCTGTATATTCTTTTTTATTTAATTTGAGAATATCATTCATAGAATATCTTTTTGTTCTTAAATTAAATTGATTTGTTTTTTGTGTCATTTGTGAGGCTCTTGCAATATTGTCTTTATTTAAATTTATAACTTTTGGTTCAAGTTTTATAGATTTTAAATATTTTATTTCATCTGTGGCAATTTTTTTTTCATCAATAAATTTTGATCTAATTTTGTATTGTTTAATTTTATTTTTGTCCTCTTTTGTAACTTTTATTTTTGAAAAAAGTTCAAAATTTTCTATTTGAGTTGGCCAATTTATTATGTTTTGATCAGGTTCAACTACGTATACTTCTGGTAAAAACTTTTTAACCTTATTTCTTTCTAATGGATTATCATCCCAAAAAACAATACTATCCAAGGACAAATTTAAATCTTTAGCTATTTCTTTTATGTTTAAATATTTTTCTTTCCAATTAACTTTTATAGATACTAAGTCATTTTTCGATATTTGCATTTGTTTGTGATTATTGAAAACTTCCATTACATCCTTGGTGTTATTTTTACTTGATATACATAAAAGCACACCTTGTTGAGATAATTTTTTGATTTTCCTCTGAAAATCAACATATGCTTTACCTATTCCGTCTTGACCTAATAAAATATTATTAATTCCATCTTCACCAACTATTCCTCCCCATAATGTATTATCGCAATCAAGCACTAATACTTTTTTTGGGGTCGTTATAAATTTAGTTAAAATTTTTTTTAGTGATGTGGCAATTAGTTCATGACCATAAGAACTTAACCTACAGTTTGCAAGATACCAATTTCTTTTATCGAATATGTTTTTATTTGAATTTTCAAAAATAGAATTAAAATTAAGTAAAATAAAATTTGAGTGTTTTTTACTTAAAAATAATAATTTATCATATAAATTTTCAAAATTCTCATCAATCATATTTTTCGTAGACAAATAATCAAAAATATTTTCACCTCTTTGGTTTATAAGAAATAAAATTAGTGGTGATGAAGAGTTCCTTAATCTAAATTTTACTAAATTAATAATGGAATCATTTATCTTTTTTAAATCTTTATTTTTGTAATTTTTATTTTCGTCAATTAAATCGTTAATAAAAATTGCAGTAAATAATGTATTTTCTTTAGGAGAATTATAAAAACCTTGGGTAAAATTATTAACAAATTTAAAATCCAATTTATTTGTGAAAGAAAATTTTTCGTTCCAAGCATAATGATTAGGAATTAAATAAGATGTGCTAGAAATACTGATTTTGTTTTGAGCCATTAATTTTTTAAATCTGAATAATTGTCGATGTCTAATGAATATTTTTTTTTTGTAATATATACGTTTTGGGGTGTTTCGTATATTGAATTTTTATTAATTAACAAATTAACTTTGAACAAGTAAATGTTTCCATTAAAAGAAAGATCTTTAATTTTAAGAAATTTTTTTTTATTTAATATATTAATTTTTTTTTTTATTGCTGTTTTTCCTAAATAATTTGAAACTGAATGAATAGAACTTAACTTATATTTTTTTGCATAATATAACATTTGATGAATATCTCTTTGATTTCTAAGGGGACTAGTTGGTTGTAACAATAAAATATATTGTTTTTTTGAAATTTTATATTTTTTTATTAAATACTTCAAAACACTTTCTGATTTTGTCGAGGATAAAGCTAATTTTTTTGGTCTATTATCAATTAAAAATTTTTTAGAAAATTTTGTAGAAAAATTTCTAATTTTTTCGGAATCAGATGAAACTATAATTTTTTTAACTCTTTTGAGCTTTAATGATTGTTTTAATGTCCAGTAAATTAAAGGTTTACCTTTAAAATTTGACAAATTTTTGTTAATTATTCTCTTTGAATTTTTTCTAGCTAATATAACACAATTAAATATCATTATTATGCAAGTTACAAAAAAAATTTTCCTCTTGTTCCATTGTATTATATTTTCAGAAATAAAGTCATTCTTAGATAAAATTTATTATATTAATTATTTCTTAAAAAATATAAATTTATTGAAATATATAGGTTTTATATTTTATAGAAATAAAATTAATCCTTTCAAGTCACTCTCATTTCAAAGATATATTATCGAAAACAAAAAAAAGTGGCATAAATTAAAATTTGAAACAAACTCGAATGAAAAAATTTTAGTAGAAAATTTTATTAATCAAGCAGCCTACGGAATGAGCAACGCAATTATTTCCAAATTTTTATCTAAAATTAATAACAATGAAATTATAGGTTTTATTCGTGATGGTGATCTTAAAAGTGAAATAATTTTTAGAAGTTTTGGAATTCAAAAATTTATAAAACTAAAAAAAAAAAATATTTATCAAAGATTAAAGTATAATATTTTAGCCTTTATTAAAATTTTAAAAATCAACTCGCTAAATGATTATTGTAAAATTCAAATTAAAAATATTGATATTGGATTGCCAGCATATGATTCATTTATAAGATACACTGGCATTCCTACTGCAAAAGAAATGAGTTCTGATCTAATATTTTTTTTAGCAGAAACATTATATGTTTATGATAAATTTGAAGAAGTTATAAAAAAAGATAGATCAATTAAACATCTAATTCAATCAGAAACTGCATTTGTACCATTGAATATTTTTTTTCAAGTTTCATTAAAAAATTCAATTAAAGTATATTCAAGACTGGGCACAGATAAATTTTCTATTCGTAGATATGACAATTCTAAGCAAAGATATTTTTATAGAGCCAACATATCTCAGAAATTACTTGATGAAGTACATAATAATTTTTCAAAAAAGTGTAATACTGATATTCAAAAATATTATAAAGGCCTCCAAAAAAAAGGTTATTTTGGTCAAGATTTAAGAATTAGAGCAAAATTAAAAAAAAGACTTAAATTAATTTCAAAAGATGAAATTCTTAAACGATTTAATTGGAGTCGTCAAAAAAAAATTGTTGTATTCTTTTTGAATCATCTAATTGATGTTAATTTTCATTCGGGGCCAAGAACTATTTTTAAAGATAACTATACTTGGACAAATTTTTTATTAAATAAAATTAAATCAATTAAGAATGTTAATTGGATTTTGAAAGATCATCCAAGTCAGCCATTTTACAAATCAAAATTAAATTTCGAAAAAGAAATAAAATCATTAACCAAAAAATTTTCACATATAAATTATTTTAATCTTGAATGGGATGCTGCATCTTTAAAAAAGATTGCTGATTTGGCTATTACATCACATGGCACAGTTGGGGTTGAATATCCATCATTTGGCATCGATAGTCTTTATGTGGAAAATTCTTTTTATTCGAATGTTGATATTAAGAAAAAAATTTCTAACATGAATGAATTAAATAAAAAATTAAAAAAATTAGATAAAACTAAAAGAGTAAAATCAAAAATTTGTAGAAAGGCTAATTCATTTTTGTATATTCGATACATTCTTCTTCAGAACAAATGTTCAATAATTCCATCACATGATACTTCCAGACAAATAGATGAAAATAAATATTGGCAAAATTCAACAAATTTAATTAAAAAATTTTCTTTTGGAAATGATGAATTTTATAAAATGTTTAAAATACAATTGAAATATAATATGAGGCATACTGTAAACTTTAATCAGCTTAATTTAAAAAAAATTTATTATAATGATTTAAGTGAAAATTGTTAATTAATCCAAAATTGATGTCTAAAATTGCTTACAGAAGTGAAATTGATGGTTTAAGAGCCATCGCAGTAATTTCTGTTATTTTATATCATGTCAAATTCGATATTGGGAATTTTCTTTTATTTAAAGGAGGATTTGTAGGGGTAGATATTTTTTTTGTAATATCTGGATATTTAATTTCTAAAATATTATTAGTTGAATTAAAAACAACAAATCGAATATCAATAATTAGCTTCTACATTAGAAGAGCTAGAAGATTATTACCTGTACTGTTTTTTATTTTATCCATTATATTTGTCATCGGATATTTTTATCTTTTACCATCTTTATATTTAGAGTTATCAAAAACTTCTCTCTCGGTTTTATTTTTTTTTTCTAATATTTATTTTTTAGTAAATGAAATTAATTATGGAAATTTAGTATCTGATCTCAATCCTCTTTTACATGCTTGGACTTTGTCCTTAGAGGAACAATTTTATATAATTTTTCCTTTTATTTTAATAATTCTTAATAATTTTTTCAAAAAAAAAACTTTTTTTATTATCATTTTTTTTACTCTAGTTTCCTTTGCTTCAGGAATTCTTATAAATTATTTAGCTCAATTTGATGAAAGACTAAACCAATTTGATTTTTATTTACTACCTTTTAGAGCATGGGAGTTACTTTTAGGTTCTGTTGCAGCACTATTAGAAATAGAAAAAAAATATAAAGTTGAAAAAATTTTTAAATCGAGTTTATCATTTAGCTTAGGTCTTTTAATAATTTTTTTTTCAATAATTTTTATTGACCTTGAGGCAAGGTATTTAAATTTACAGTTAATTTTTCCTTGTATTGGAACATTTTTGATCATCATCTCTAAAGAAAGTGGATGTTTACCATTTAAATTATTGACAAATAAAAACATATGTTTTGTTGGATTAATTTCATATTCACTTTATTTGTGGCATTTTCCTATTATTTCTCTGATTAATTTGAATGACTTAAACAATGTTAACTTTTTTAATAATAATTATCTAAAAATTTTATATCTAATAACTATTTTTTTATTATCATCCATATCTTATTTTTTTGTTGAGAAACCGTTTAGAAATAAAAAAATTTTTAGTAATAAATTATTATCAAAAATTATAATTTTTGTTTTTTTATCTCTTATTTTTATATCTTTAATTATTAAAGAAAATGAAGGATTGAAAAATAGATTTCCAAATTATAATTTATTATTAAAAAACTTTAAAATTGATAACAATAGATTTCATAACGAATGGCGAAAAGATCTCTTCAAATTTTATTCATATAGTTCTAAAGAAAATTTAAAAAATTTAGATAATAAACAGAATGTTCTTATTATAGGCAATTCATTTGCAGTAGATTATTTCAATTTATTTAATCTAAATAAAGATAAATTTAAAAATTATAACTTTTTTATTTTAAGGGGCGGCACAAATTTTTTTATTGAAAACTATATGAAGTTTGAGGAAATGCAGATTGCAGATATCATAATTTTAGGGACAAAATTTGACTCAAAATCAGGAAATCTTTCTTATGATGAGTCGTTTAAATTAATAAAGGACGAAATTAATCAATTAAGAGAATTTACAAAAAAAAACAATAAAAAACTTATTATTTTTTTAAGTAGGCCAGAATTTAGTATTAACGCTCCTGAGCTAAATAAAAAAAATAAACCTCTTGAAACTCTCGATTTTAATAACAATTATACTTACTTAGATAAACTTATTCATCAAAAAATATTAAAAAAAACAAATATAACAAAAGAAAATTTTGAAGAGTGGAGTAATAAATATTTTTTACTTTTAATGAAAGATAAAATTGATTTAAACACAAAATTAAAAAAATATTTAAAAAAAGAAAATATATTATTTTTTAACCCCTTTGATTACGCCTGTGATTTTAATAAAAAAAAATGTCTAATTGTAGACGATAAATATCAAAAAATTTATTTTGATTATGGACATTATACTCTTGAAGGTGCAGAATTTTTTGGAAAGATTATAAATGAAGATTTTTTAAGTTATAGATAATTGTATTTAAAAAAAATTTGATCAGAATTTTGAAATTAGAAGATAAAAAATTAAAAACTTATTCATTACCAAATGAAGGTCTTTTATTAGATTTAATCCAATTTTCTTTTAATATTTCATAAATTACACTATCAACATATTGACCTTTATAATAATGACTTTTTTTACAAGTTCCGACTTTCCTCCAACCGAGAATTTTATTTAAATTATGTGCGTTTTTATTTATTAAAAGTGTTGAGGAAAAAATTCTATTTAAATTTAGTCTAGTCAATCCGAATTCAGTCAATAAAGCCAATGCCTCTAGAGCATAAATGCCATTTTTATACTTAGAATTACCTATAATTATTGAGCTTTCTGCACTTCTGTGATGTGAATTTAATTTGCTGAGAGAGATAACTCCAATCATTTTAGAATTTTTGAGAATTTTAACTCCTAGTAAAAGCCTATCCTTATTTCTTCTAACATCATCTAGATATTTTTTTTGGTCAGATTTAGAATTTGGCCAAGGGTACTTGCCTACCAATGAGTTAATTTCGTCATCATTAAACCAATCATACCAATCTTTGCCTACATCCGCAGATGAAGGATAAGATAAGTATACACTGCTACCTTTAATGAACAGATTTTTTTTTTTCATTTTTTTATTTTTTTATTTAATACCTTTATAATATTTTTGTAACTGTCAAGCATTATCATTTCTTTATAATTAAATTTAATTTTAAATTTTTTTTCTAAATTAGAGATTAATGTAAGAAAGTTTAAACTATCCCAATTTTTACAATTTGAGGCTTTTAAATAAGGGTTTATTTTTTTTTTGGGAATTTTAAGAGATTTTGAAATAATAGTCTTTAATAAGTCTTCGATTTTATTTTTCATCTTTTTTCTATTAATTCAATTATTATATCACCTGAAGTCCTGATTAATACTAATCTTAAAATATTATTGTTTATTTTTAGCTTAAATATTTTTGAAATATAATTTATCTCTTTTTTTTTAATTCTTTTCAAATCATCTTTTATATTTGTTGAGAAAAAGGATATAAAGTTAAAACCGAGATCATCTAAATATATTTTAGTCTTGTTAATATTTTTTTTTACAACAAGTTGAGTTTTTTTTCTTTTAAAATTTGGTAAATTTCCGTAAAATGTGTTTTTTTTAAATTTAATATTTAATAAAAAATTCATATTTTTGAATAATTTATAATCACTTAAAACATTAGATGAGTTTAAGTATAATTTCTTTAATTTATTAATTTTAACTAAATCTAAATTAGCAGTTTTATGATTATTTATTGTATTAACATTTTGATTTTGGAAATTTTTTTTATAATTAATCAGTTCAAGGCCAAAATTCCAATTTTTATTTTTATAAAAAACAATATCATGAAATTTAAAATTTTTTCTAAGAAAAGGTTTCTTGCAATTATCATTAATTAATTTTTTTTTTTTGAAATACAGCTCAAATTGAGTCTTTTTTAAACTTAATTTTTTTTTTGGCCAATCGTAAGTATATCCTATGTGTGAAACATAGGTTATCATTTAGAAATAGCAAATACTCTTGCTGGAGCTCCATCTGCATTTTCAATTTTTAGTGGAGCAACTACTAATTCGACTTTATTTTTTTTTCTAATTAAATTTGTATTATTAAGATATTCAACAAGTAAACAATTGTTTCCTAAAAGAATTTTATGAATAGGAGAGTCTATTTCACATCCATATCCATCTTTTGGATTATCGGGCATAGGGGTATCCATTGCTAACAATTTACATCCCATTTTAATTAAAAATCTTGCAGACTCTTTTGATAAATAAGGATGCTGTTCATAATAATTTATTGAATCAATATTTTTGCTCCAATTGTAATTAAGAACAATTCTTTTATGTTTTTTTTTTATAAATTTTTTTAATTCAGAAACGGATACCTCTGAAAATTTTTTTTTGTAAGATAAATCAATAACTAGTGCCTCACCGGTTAATAAATCTAAATCAATTTTATCTATTGTTTTTCCCTTTTTTATAAAATGTTTTGGAGCATCAACGTGGGTACCAGTGTGAGTACCAAAAATGATTTTTTTTACCTCTCTTTTTTCAATTCCTATTCTTCCTTGAGTAGAAATCTCAACTTTTGGGTGCCAAGGAACAGGGAAAGTTGTCATACCATCCTTTATCGTTAGAGTTAGATCAAATGTTTTTGTTTTCATGATAGTTTGAGTTTATTTTTTTTAATTTTACCTGTTTTTGTAATTTCAAAATTTTTTTTATAAATAAACTTACTAGGTTTGTAATCCTTTGGAAGATTTTTGTCACATATTTTCATCAAATTGTTCTCGAATATTTTTTTATTAATCTTTTTTGAAGTATTGTAAAAAATAACAATATCTTCACCATATAACTGATTTTTCATACCAACAACAGCAACTTGCTTGATGTTATCAACGCTATATATTAGGTTTTCAATTTTAATAGGATATATATTTTTTCCACCTTTTATAATTATATCCTTATCTCTTCCAATTATTTTTAAATATCTATTTTTAATTAATTCTCCTATATCTCCTGTATCTCTCCAATTATTCAAACGTTTAATCGTTTTTAATTTTTCCAATTCATATACTCCTAGGTTGGGAGAATTAGTTTTAATAAAAATTTTTTTTTTTTTGGATATCAAAATTTTGACATTAGGCAAAATTCTCCCTGATGTGTCATATCTTTTACTTTCATCATCACATGAAATAAAAAGATCTTCAGTTGTTCCATAACTTTCATAAACTTTATTTAAAAAAAATTTTTTAAAGAATATTTTTTGATTTTTTGGCAATTGAGCTGTGCCAATAAATATCTTCTCCAAATATTTTTTTACATATGACTTTACGCCAGGATACCTATTTAATTTAATTATCAAACTTAACATAGTTGGGGACGTCCAAAAGTAATTTACTTTATTATCAATAGCTTTTTCCCAAAAGGTTAAGCCAGATAATGAATTAAATTTTTCAAATAAAATTATTTTCCCACCAGCCAAAAAGGGTGAAATTATTGTATTTAAAATTCCAGCCATATAGTTCATTGAAAAAAAATGTGCCATCACACACTTATTATTAATCTTATTAAATTTGTTAAAATTTTCAGCTGAGTTTATTAGACTTTTCAAATTATGCACAATACCCTTCGGTATTCCAGTCGTACCAGATGTTAGAATAGTTAGAAATGGTAAATTAAAGTCAATTTTTAATTCTTTTAAAATTTTTGCTAAATTTTCAAATTTCAGATCTTGTATTTTATCTAGATTAAAAAAAAATTTTCTATCTTTTATAATATAATGAGATCCTTCATAATATTTATTTTTTGAAATAATATTTATATTTCTTTTATCAACAAAAATATAATTTAAATTAAATTTTTTAATCAATTTTTTTAAATTTTTTGGATTTTCTAGATCATCAAATAATATTAAGTGATAGTTATTTATCATTGATGAAAAAAAAAATATAAATTTTAAAAGAGTATTGTTTGTTATTACTATGATCTTTGTCTTTTTTTTTATCCCAATTTTCCTTAAATATTTTGATAGCCCGTATGCTTTAGAAAATAAATCTTTATAATCTAAGCTCTTATTAGAATATAAATCACAAACAATAGATCTATTTAAATTTGAGATAAATGCATCAGTTATCCTGTTCATTTACAACATATCTTTTAAAATTATAATTATTTTGAGTTAAATTTCTTTTTTTTAATTTCTTTAATTTTTTTGCAATTTTTTGAGCAAGTTCTTTTGTTACATGAGATTTTTCTTTTGCTGATACAGCTATAATTAACTCTTTGGGATCAAGATTAAATTTATTTGAAACTTCATCTATTACAGGCATATAGGATGAATGAAACTGAGAATAACCAGAAATAATATCTAAAGATTTTGTTTTGCCTGGACTACTCATTAACGGAATAATATACTTTTCAGAGATTTTAAGTAGTTTTAAAGGATCAATTTTAAGTTTAAAACCATATCTCATTAATAAAAAAATTAAAGTTTCAAAGCTAGCATTACCGGCACTTCTTCCTAAGCCTTGCAAAGAGATATCAATTATTTTTGCTCCTTCAGATATACACAACAAAGAATTAAAATTGGACAAAGATAAATTATCGTGACCATGAAATCCAAAATGTATATTATTGTTTTTTTTTAAAATTTGTACGTATTGATTTAGTTCATGTGGCAACATTCCCCCAGCTGAGTCTACGATATAAACTAAATCTGCTCCAATTTTATTGACAAATTTAGATGCTTTAAGAAAAGTAACAGGACTTGATGCATATGATTTCATAAAATTCACTGCAACAAACATAGAGTTTTCTTTTGCTATTTTAATATACTTTTCAGTTTCTTTATAATCTTCTATGTTTACTCCAATTCGAATAAAATCCATTTTATACTTGGCTGCTTTAAAAATATCTTTTGTTGAGCCAATCCCCGGGATAAAAAACATACCCCATTTTGATTTAACACAACTTTCTGATGCAGCTTGCATATATTCTTCATCTTTTGCTGCTGCCTTTGGAAATTTGTTGGTTGAGGCGCCTAATCCTATACCATGACCAACTTCAATGAAATCCACTCCAACTTCATCTAGAGCTGAAACAATATTTTTTGTATCTAATTTAGAAAAATTAAAATTAATTACATAACTTCCATCTCGAAGAGTACAATCTAAAAATTTAAAATTTTTTTTTAAAGATTTAAGTTTTTTATTAGGGAATAGATTCACTTTATAAATATAATATATTGATATTTTTTGTTATTATTGTATTTATACCAGCATATTATGGCTGATGTAAACGTTTGGAGCAAAAAAAATATAACTTATAACTCTT
The DNA here is from genome assembly GCA_902600635.1 of uncultured Pelagibacteraceae bacterium. GTDB lineage: Bacteria > Pseudomonadota > Alphaproteobacteria > Pelagibacterales > Pelagibacteraceae > Pelagibacter. The sequence continues at coordinate 27,251 of CACKKE010000005.1, forward strand.
TACTTCCTCATTATCCAATTACCTCCTTTTTGAGGCTAGTTTTTACAGAAACAAACAAATACTCAGATAATCTTAAAAAGATAAACTCACAAACTAGAGTTTTAGATATTGGAACATATTACTTAAATAATCTCCTTCCTTTCAATGATCGTAAATGTAAATTATATGGCACCGAAAGCACTGATGATGCTGTAATTTTGTCAAAAAAGCTAGCCAAAAAATTTAAATTAAAATGCAAAATCAATAAAGGTGTTAATACAAAAATTAATTACAAGAATAATTTTTTTGATTTTTGTTTATCAATTAGTACACTTCACTATGAAGAGGACCTAAAAGATATTAATAAAGCATTAAAAGAGATGCATAGAGTATTAAAACCAGGTGGTTGTTTAATTGTTGAAACTGTTGCTCCAGGGCATTATTTCAAAAAAATGTCAAAAAAAATTAAAAGAAATATTTATGTACAGAAAGATAAAACCGACATCAGGTATGGAAATAAATTTTTCTTTTTTGAAAATGAAAACCAGATAAAAAGAATTTTTGGAAGATATTTTAAAAAGATTGAAATTGCCAAAATTACTGAAGATTATCCTAATAGAAAATTTTGTTTTTTCGATATTAAGTGCTTCAAATAGATTATTTTTTCGACAATTTTTTTGTCAATTTTGAAATATTTGAATCTTCTTTATAAATTTGTGCCATTGTTTTTGCAGTTTCATTTGGAGCATATTTAAATGCAATTTTTAATATATCCATCCAATTGGAATTATTTTTTTTTCTTATTTTTTCAATTTTTTGAATTAATTTTAAGTAATTAAATTTATTTAGTTCTTTTTTCATAAATATTTTATCTTTTTCAATCTTATATATTTTATAATTCAATCCTCTAAATAATGATATAGAATTTTTATTGTATCTATTAACATTTGCATAAATAGATCTTATGTTTTTTTGAACCTCAATCTCAACATATCTTAACGCTAGTTTTGCTATTCCAAAATTTTGCCAATTTTTTAAAACTGCTATCGAGACAAAATTTTTAAATTCAATTTTTTGAACTCTTACATATCCTACTTGTTTTTTTTTAACTGAAATAATGTATAAAAAAAAATCTTTTCTTAAATGATTTTGTTTAAACCATTTATAATGCTCTAAATATGGTATTTTTTTTTTATCAGTTGAAAATTTTCTTGAAATATTTTGATTTCTAACTTTTAGTATAAATTGAATATTTTTTTTTGTTGCTTTTTTAATTTTGATTATCATAAATAGTTGTCTAATAATAATTCAAATGTTCGATAAAAAAAATAATAAACCCTTTTTAATTGCAGAAATATCTTCCAATCATAATGGAAAGATTAATAACGCAAAAAAACTGATAGATTTAGCTAAAATTTCAGGGGCAAACGCTGTAAAACTTCAAACATTTACTCCAGAAAAAATGTCTTTAAAAATAAAGTCTGATCTTTTTAAAATTAAAGAGGGTAATTGGAAAAATTATTATTTATATGAATTATATCAAAAAGCTCAAACACCATTAATTTGGCACAAAACTTTATTTGCTCATGCAAGAAAAAGAAAAATATTAATTTTTAGTACGCCTTTTGATGAAGACTCTGTTGATTTTTTAGAAAAAATAAATTGTCCTATGTATAAAATTTCTTCATTTGAAATGACAGATATTCCACTTATTAAAAAAGTTGCATCAACAAAAAAACCGATGATTATATCTACAGGTCTATCAAATCTTAAAGAAATAGATTACACTTTTTCAATAGCAAAAAAATATGGAGCAAAAAAGATTGCATTACTTTATTGCGTAAGTAATTATCCAGCAAAAACATCAGATTTCAATCTAAATAACATTAGGATTCTGAAAGAGAGATACAAGTGTACAATAGGATTATCTGATCACTCAAATGATAACGAGATTGCACAAAATGCAATTTCTTGTGGCGCAGAGATCATTGAGAAGCATGTCGCATTAGAAAATCAGAAATCAGGCTTAGATTTAAATTTTTCAGCAAAAGGTTTAGAGTTAAAAGTTTTTAGAGAAAAAATTGATAAAGCGTACTCTTTACTTGGTAAAAAATTTTTTTATAGAACTAAGTCTGAATTAAAAAATATAAAATTCAGAAGATCTATATTTGCTAGAAAAGACATTGAAAAAAATGAAAAGTTTTGTTCAAAAAATATTGTCAGAGTACGTCCGGGTTTTGGGTTACCTCCTATTTACTATGAAAAACTTCTAAATAAAAAAAGTCCTTTTAAAATTAAGAAGGGACAACCTCTAAAAAATATTATTTTAAAAAAATTAAAGATAAAGTGAAAAAATTTTATAAAATAGACTACGGAAAACAAAATATAATTTCATCTGATGTAGGAGCTGTTTCATCCTCTCTTAAACACCAGAATTTAACTAATGGTCAAATTATCAAAAAATTAGAATCAAAACTAAAAAAATATTTTTCCGTGAAAGATGCAATCGTTTGCAGTAGTGGGACTGCAGCAATTCATCTAGCCTTAATGTCGATTGATTTAAAAAAAAACGATGTGGTAATAATGCCAGCTATAAATTTTATTTCCTCATATAATGTTTGTAAATTGATGGGGGCCAAAATTATTTTGGCTGATGTTGACAAATTCACAGGTCAAATCACTCCATCATCAATAGAAAAGATTTTAAAAAAAAAGAAATTAAAAAAAATAAAAGCAATAATTACAATGTATATGGGTGGTTTCCCAGAAAATGTAAGAGATTTTTTTAAATTAAAAAAAAAATTGAATTGCTATCTAATCGAAGACTCTTGTCACGCATTTGGAGCAGAGATAAAACACTCATCTAAATCATATAAAATTGGATCTTGTAAATTCAGTGATATATCAACTTTTTCAATGCACCCTGTAAAAACAATCACCTCAGGCGAAGGAGGAATTGTTACAGCAAATAATAAAAATTTAACTAAAAAAATTAGATTATTACGTTCTCATGGTCTTTACAGATCTGAAAAATACTATTGGAAATACTATTCAAGATATGAGGGGCTAAATTATAGACTTAGTGAAATTAATTGTGCTTTAGCGTTAAATCAGTTGTATAGAATAAATAAATTTATAAAAACTAGAAAAAGAATATTTAGGATTTATAAAAGAAAATTGTCAAAATATAATGATTATATTCAGTTTCCCCCTTATAATAATCAAATTAGCTCTTCTTACCATCTCAACATCGTGCATTTGAATTTTAATAATATCAAAGGAAATAAAGATAATTTTATAAAGTATTTAAATAAACATAACATTTATCCTCAATATCACTACACGCCTATTTACAGACTAAAAAATATGAAAAGGTTTGGTATTCAAAATTACTCCGGATGTGAGAAATATTTTAATTCAGCAATTTCCTTGCCTATCTATGTAAATTTAAATGATAAAATGCTTTCATTTGTGATAAAAAAAATTATTAACTACTTAGATAAATTTAAAAAAAATAATGTTCAAAAATAAAACAATATTAGTTACTGGTGGAACTGGTAGTTTTGGTAAGGCATTAATATCTAATATAATTTCTAAATACTCTAATTTTAAAAAGTTAATAGTATTTAGTAGAGACGAGTTGAAACAACATGAAATGCTTCAAAACAAAATTTATCAACATAAAAATTTAAGAATGATCTTGGGTGATATTAGGGATTTCAGAAGTATTAAAAGAGCACTCCAGACCGTTGATATAATTATACACGCGGCAGCACTTAAACAAGTGCCTACAGCAGAATATAATCCATTTCAATTCATCCAAACAAATGTAATTGGTTCTCAAAATCTCATTGAGGCAGCATTAGACACTAATGTAAGTCAAGTCGTGGCATTGTCTACTGACAAAGCTTCATCTCCAATTAATTTATATGGTGCCACAAAATTATGCTTAGAAAAATTATTTGTTTCTGCGAACAATATAAAAGGAAAGAAGAAAATCAATTTTTCGGTTGTGCGATATGGTAATGTTATTGGAAGCAGAGGTTCAGTGATTCCTTTTTTTCTAAAAAGATTTAAGAATGACAAAATATTAACTGTCACAGATCCAAAAATGACAAGATTTAACATTAATCTAAATCAAGCTGTCAACTTGGTTTATAATTCACTTAAATATAGTAATTCTGGGGAAATTTTTGTGCCGAAAATTCCAAGTTTTAAAATTACAGATTTAGTCAAAGCAATAACAAATAATAATAAATTTAAAATTGTTGGCATCAGACCTGGTGAAAAATTACATGAGGAGCTTGTAAGTATTTATGAAGGATATTCAACTGTTGAGTTTAAAGATTACTATGCAATTCTTCCGTCGAACAATAAAAACGAAATAAATGCTTATTGTAAAAAAACTAAAGCCAAAAAAGTTGGAAATAATTTTTGTTACACAAGCGATAAGAATCCAGATTTTTTAAATGTAAATGATCTAAAAAAGATAATCAAAAAAGAATTGCCAAATATGACTGATGCTTAATCAAGCTTATAAAAGAGGATTAATTTTAGGTGCAGCTTCTTTTAAATCTAATTACGGGCTAGATAAAAAATACAGTCTCAAAAAGAGAGAGTTAATAAAAGTTTTTAATTTCTGTTTAAAAGAGAAAATTGTATACATAGATACTTCTAATGATTACAGACTTACTAATTTTTTCAATTATAACAAATCAATTAAAAAATTTAAGATAATACTAAAAATCAACTTTAACTTTCTAGAAAAAAAAACTCTTAGACAGTTAAAAAATGAAATCTTTTTGTTAGTGCACAATTTTTTATCAAAAAATAAAATAAAAAAATTGCATTGTGTGATGTTACATTCTGAAAATACAATGATTTCAAAAAACAAAATAAAAATCTATGAAGTTCTTAAATCATTAAAAAAAGCAAAATTGACAAACAAAATAGGGATTTCTAGTTATGACCTAAAAAAAACAATAAATATTATAAAGAAATTTGATTTTGATATTTTACAATTTCCTTATAACTTATTTGATCAAAGGATTAATAATAAATCTGTTTTAAAAATATTGAGAAAAAAAAATATTGAATTACATATTCGATCAATTTTTTTACAAGGAATTTTTTTTATTAAATTTGAAAAATTACCTTATTTCTTTTACAAATGGAAAAATCACTTTAATTACTTAAAAAAATTTTTAGTAAAAAAAAATGTTAATATTTTAAATTTATGTTTGAGTCATGCTTTTAATCTAGGGTATCATAACAAAAAAATAATAATTGGAATTAAGTCTTTTAAACATTTAAATGAAATAGTTAATTCAAAAATAATTAGAGATGTTGTTTTTCCAAAAACAAAAGCGTCTAAAGAAAGAAATTTGATAATACCTTATTTATGGAAAATAAAAAGAAGATAATAGCTTTTATTCAAGCAAGAGCGGAGTCGGAGAGATTTCCTAATAAAATATTTTATAAAATTAATAATTTAACTTTAATTGAGATACTTCTTAAAAGAGTAAAAAAATCAAAATATTTGAAAAAAATAGTAATCCTAACTTATAAAAGTAAAAAAAATAAAAAATTACTCTCAATAGCTAAAAGAAATAATTGTGAAGTTTTTTTTGGAGATGAGAATAATGTTTTAAAAAGATTTTATACTGCGTCTAAAAGATTTTCAAAATTTAATCAAATTTTAAGAATTACAGGTGATTGTACTTTAAGTGATCCAGAAATAATTGATGAGGTAATATATAATCACTACAAAACAAACTCTGATTTTACATCAAATGTTAATCCTGCAACCTTTCCTGATGGTTTTGATGTTGAAATATTCAAAAAAAAGTTACTAGTCGAGACCTATAAAAAGAGCAAATCTAAATTTGACAAAGAACACGTTACACCATTAATGAGGAAAAATAATAAGATAAAGATATCTAATTATTCACAAAAAAATGATTTTTCAAAATATAAAATTTCAGTAGATGAATTTGATGATTACAAAAAAATAAAATATTTAATAAAAAATAATAAAAATGATATATTTGTAAATAAACTTAAAATAATGAATTTTTTAAAAAAAAATAAAAATAAATTTAAAAGTCATTTTGACTATAATTTAGGCTCAAGATTATCAAAAGGTCAAAAAATGTGGATTAAATCTCAAAAGATAATTGCAGGTGGAAATATGTTCTTTTCTAAAAATCCTGACAATTATCTCCCAAAACTATGGCCATCTTATTTTTCAAAATCAAAAAAATGTTTTTTGTGGGACCTTTCTAATAAAAAATATACCGATATGTGTCTTATGGGTGTTGGTACAAATATATTAGGTTATGCTAACCAGAGAGTTGATAAAAAAGTTTTAGATACAATAAACAAAGGAAATATGACAACCTTGAATTGTCCTGAAGAAGTTGAGTTTTCTGAAAAATTATTATCCATAAATCCTTGGTCTGACAAAGTTAAACTTGCAAGAACTGGGGGTGAACTAAATTCAATAGCAATTAGATTGGCCAGGGCAGCAACAAATAAAACTAAAATTGCGATTTGTGGATATCATGGATGGCATGACTGGTATCTCGCAGCAAATTTAAAAAATGAAAATAATTTAAATAATCACCTTTTCAAAGGTCTTAAAGCTAAAGGAATCCCTAGGGAGCTGAAAAATACAATTTTTACTTTTGAGAATAATAATTTTAAGCAAATACAAAATCTTACTCAAAAATATGATCTTGCAGCAATAAAATTAGAGGTAACAAGAAATAATGATACAGATATTAAATTTGTAAAAAAATTAAGAAAACTTGCTACTGAAAAAAAAATAATTTTAATTTTTGATGAATGTACTTCGGGATTTAGAGAAACATTTGGAGGAATACATAAAAAGTTCGGTGTAAATCCAGATTTAGCTTTATTTGGAAAATCTATAGGAAATGGATATCCAATCACCGCTCTTGTTGGTAAAGATAGTATAATGGAACACTGTAAAGACACATTTATAAGTAGCACTTTTTGGTCTGATAGAATTGGACCAACTGCAGGACTGGCCACATTACATGAAATGGAAAGATTAAAAAGTTGGAATAGAATATCTGCTATAGGTAATAAGATAAAAAGAAATTGGAAGAAAATTGCTTATAATCATAAATTAGATATTTCAATTCAAGGAATTTCATCACTACCAAATTTTTATTTCAAAAATAGAAATAACCTTATTTATAAAACATTCATAACTCAAGAGATGTTAAAGAAAAACATTCTTTCCACAATGGCAATTTATGTTTGTATAGATCATTCGGATAGCCTTCTTAAAAGATATTTTGATAGCCTTAATGATATATTTTATAAAATAAGTAAAAAAAATTCTGACAATGAATTGATCGATTCTTTAGATCAAATTGTTCTAGATGATTTCAAAAGGAGAAAAGTACTCTAAAATATTAGATAATACTAAATAATTTATCTATTTGAAAAATTATCTCTTTATAACCATAATTGTTTTTTCCTAAATTATGTCTGGATTTAATAAAATAAGAATAGTTTTTTTTATTTTTTTTAAAATTTTGTAATAGTTTTTTTTTTGTCAAATTTTTATAGTTTTCAATATCATATTCACATAATTTTAGAGATTTACTATAGACATTATTAGGATAGTCATTGAAGGGTGAAATTAAAGAAATTATATTTTTATTCAAAATTACTGCATCAATAATAGAACTTGAGCCAAAGTCTGTTACTAAAAATGAGTTCTGGATTAGTTTTCTTGTCTTATACTTTACCACTTTAAATTTTTTAAACTTTTTTTGAGTAAGTTTTAAATCATATTTCGGATGAATTGATATAATAACTTTTTTTTTAAAGATTTTTTGTAAATTATATAAAAAATTATTTAGATGGTAATAATGTTTGGTAATTATTTCCTTTTTATACTTTCTACTAGTATCAATTTTATGTTTATAATTAATATCAATATCGAGATGAGTAATATATTTTTGACTTAATTTAATTTTTTTCTCATTATATTCATCAGAAAATTTACTATTAATAGGAATGATTTTTTTAGTGTGAAATAAGTTGTTCGTGTAACAAAAATTTTTTATCATTGAATTTTTGATAGATTCTAACAATGATTTATTTGATAAAAATCTAATATCTATTTTGGGTATTAAATTTAAAAATGATAAAAATGAAATTAATAAAGGACATAATTTATTATTCATTATGATTAATAAATAGCTCAAATTATATTTATCTTTTAAATTTGACCATGTACCCTGAATTTGACCAACATTACTGATGATTATTTGCTTAGCTTTCACTTTATTTAAAAGAAAATAAATTTTTAAATAATTAAAATGTTTTGGTATTACATTAATTATAATAGTTTTTTTATTGTTAAAATAATTAATAAATTCTCTTTCAGAACTTGGCCATTTTATTTTATATCTTCTAAGTTTTTTTTTAATTTCGGGTGAAATTAAAGATTGGTTTTTTTTATTGAACTGGCAATTAACAAATGTAATTTCTTTATAATAATCTAACAATTTGTTGTAGGTATATTCGTTGGTGATAAAATTTGTATTTATATTTTCAAAATCTATAATTACAAAAATTTGTTTTTTCATTTAAGAATTAAATAAATTTAGTTCTTATTATTTTTTTTTCTTTTAATAATTTTAACGATTTTATCACTTCGAATAAAGACTTATCAATTCTAAGTGCAATTTCAAAAATATTTTTCTTTCCGTCTGAAAACGCAATTAGATCTCTAATAGTTTTTAAATTTTTCTTAAATTCTTTATTGCTCCCTGGATTATAAAATGAAATTGTCGGATATAAATTATATTTAGATAAAAAAGGTTCGCAAACAAATCTATTTTCTGGAATTATACCATTCTCAAATGCTTGTATAATTGATTTGAAAATACTTAATGATTCTTCCATCCCTTTTTGGGTAACTAAATTTAAATCATCTTTATTAGTATGGTACTCTTTAAAAGTCCCAAATTTCGATTTACAAAATGTTGAAAAGGGTAAATCAATATTTGGAAAACAATATTGTTTCTCATCTGATCCCCTGTCAAGGAAATTATAAAATTTTGCATTTTTAAATTTATATATTGATGATTTGATTGCTTTATCTGATAGATTGTCACCACTCGGACTAGAAATATGACTGTAAAATTTTTCATCTCCAACACAAGATAAATTAAAGCCACATATAACCTTTTTTTTTAAATAATTTTTAAATTTTGAAAGATAAGCTATAGAACCAATTGTTTCAGGGGCGAGTAAAAACCTGTAGGTATAATAATTGTTTTTAAAATTTTTTTTTAGATAATCTAAAATTTCCAATGTCAGAACTGGACCAGACAATTCATTATTTGCCATGGATGGATGACATACATAAGAGCTGAACATGATTTCTTTATTTGATTTACCCTTGATTACGGCATGCGCCATTTCCATAAAACCCTTTTTAAAAGAGGATTTTATAACGACCCTGTAATTTCCTTTTGGTAATTTTTTTTTTTCATTTTCAGACATACAAAAACCCCAATCTTTTTTATAATAGGAAGTTACGTAAGGAACTGATTTTTTATAATTTGAGTTTGTGTAAATCTTTTTTTTTAGATTATAAAGACTCATAACTTTATTCATTTTTTTTGAATAACTTACAATATGAAGATTGTCTTTTTTAAACTCAGCGTATTTTTTTTTCGTTTTAAGGTGCTGAATATATGAGTCTTTAATTTCCCATTCATGGGGGATTTTCCAATCAAACACTTTTTGATTTGTTTTAAATTTTAATCTTTTGAAATTGCTATTACTTTTTTCAAAAAAGTTTAATGTTTTTCTGGTACCTGATCCAGCTAAGGTTCTGTAAATAGGTAGTAAATATTTTATTTTTTTTATCATTTACTTATATGTGAAAGTATTTATATACCAGCGATTTAATAATTTTAAAGGTATTGTTTAATTTAACTAAATCTATTTTATTGTAATATATGATTTTGAGTGTTTTATATATTAACAAAATAACTTTAAGTTCTTGAGGCTAATGAGATCAGATAAAAAAATTTTTCCAATTATTTCAATAGTAATTTCAATTTCTTTATTATTTTACATATTTTATAAATCTGAAATTATTTGGAGTGGTGAAAAAAGAAATTATTATTTAATATATTATTATATCTCTACAATAACAATTATCTTCTCAATAATTACTTTCTATTTAAGTAAAAAAATTAATAGTTATTTAGTCATTATATTAATTAGTTCTATTTTCACTATTTATCTATTTGAATTTTATTTAACTATTCTTCCTAAAGAAAAAAAAGATTTAAATAAAAAAATTAAATTTTATGAACAGCAAACAAAAAAAGACTTTGACACCAGATCTCTTTTTGAAATTTACGAAGAATATAAAAATAAGTATGAGAATACAGCGATATTTGTAGGGCCTCAATATTATCCACTTTCTGACATTTATTCGTTATCTAATATATCAAACTCTAAAACTATTCTTTGTAATGAAAATGGATACTATTCAACTTATTTAAGTGACAGATATGGATTTAATAATCCTGATGTAGAATGGGATGCTAATCAAATTGAATATTTACTATTAGGTGATTCATTTACTCAAGGTTACTGTGTTAATAGAGGAAAAGAAATTGCATCTATATTACGGAATCTTTTTAAAAAACCAATTTTAAATTTAGGATTTGGTAGCAATGGACCTTTAATAGAGTACGCAACTTTAAGAGAGTACTTTAAGCCTAATACTAAAAACATTATTTGGTTTTACTATGAAGGTAATGATATCTCAGATTTAAAAGGTGAATTAACGTCACCAATCTTAACAAAATACATGACAGATTTAAAGTTTACTCAAGAATTAATTTTAAGACAAAATGAATTAGATGAGATTACAAAAATAAAAATGGAAAAAATAATAAATTTATATGAGAAAAGAATTATAGAAAATAATTTTATTAAAAAGTTTATAAATTTTATAAAAGTAACCAATTTAAGGAATAGAGTTTTTACGAAAACTCACTCAAAAAAAAATTTAGAAGACAATCTTTATTTGGTATTTAAAGAAATTTTAAAAAATGCTAATAATTTTTCAAAAAAAAATAATGTAAAATTATATTTTGTATATTTACCAGAGTATGAAAGATATAAAGCTAATTATAATAACTCTTCTTATTTATTAATAAAAAAAATTGTAAATGAATTAAATATTCCGTTTATTGACATTGATAAAGAGGTTTTCAAAAAAGAGGATTTTCCACTTGAATTATTTCCTTTTGGTATGAATGGACATTATAATGAGACTGGATACATGAAAGTATCGAATGCAATTTATAAATTTATATTAGAAGAATAAACTGTTTTTAAAATTTAAATAATATATTAAATCGTAGCGATTTCACATTATTGCTTGAAAAATATTCAATTAACTATAGTTAATCTTTATAATAATGAATAAAGGAATTTTCTATATACCGTTATATCAGCAAAAAAAGGATTTTTCTGAAATCTTAGATGAAGTGGTTGCAACTTTAAAATTTGTAGATAAGAAAAAATTTTCTGAGGCTTTCTTCGGAGAACATTTAACAGACATGCATGAAAAAATAACATCAAGCATTATGATGGTTGCAGCTGCAGCACCTTTTACAAACCACTTAAAACTTGGAACCCTTACAACAAATCTCAACTTTTATCCCCCAGCAGTTTCTGCTGCTCAAATATCCCTAGCAGATAATATTTCTAAAGGCAGGCTAATGCTTGGAATAGGTTCAGGTGCAAATAACTCTGACAAAGAAGTTGTTGGAAAATTAGACTCGAATAATTATGAAATTATGATGGAAAGTTACGATGTTTTGAGAAGAATTTTGTATGAAAAAAACTTTACCGAATATAAGTCTAAAAATTTTAATATTTCTGTGAAGAAAAGCAAAAATAAATCATTAGGGCTTGGATACTTTAATAAGCTTTACAAAAATAGAAAAAATCTAGAAATTGTTATGCCAGCACTAGGAGCAAATTCTTATAATGTCAAAATGTGTGCAAAAAGAAAATGGTCAATTGTTATTTCAAATTTTTGTTCAGAGGAAATAATAGAAAATCATATTGAAAATTATTTAAGATATTCTTCATTGAGAAAATCTGAAGCATTAAAAAAAATAAAATTGTCTAAATTTATCTTTGCCTCTGAAAATAAAAATATAGAAAAATTTTTATTCAACAAAAATTCCCCATATTTTAAGTCTGTTGAAATAATTTACAAAAAACTTAAGACATTTAATAGGCACCAATGTTTTGGTGAAAACATAAATAATGTAACTGACGCCATTGATAATGTTGTTTTGTATGGAAACGTAAAAAAAATCAAACATTATATAAAGAATAATATAGAAAAAAAATTTGGTGACATTTCCTCATTAATTTATGTCTCTGTTCCATTGAGTAAAAACAAAATTTATAATGACTCATTAAAAATTTTTGCAAATAAAGTTTAAGTATGTACGTAGAC
>CACKKE010000006.1 GCA_902600635.1 uncultured Pelagibacteraceae bacterium
AATATTTCAAAAGTTGGGTAAAATTTGGCTCCTCGGGCAGGACTCGAACCTGCGACCAATTGATTAACAGTCAACTGCTCTACCAACTGAGCTACCGAGGAATGTAAAAAGCAAACTTACTTTTTTTTTTAACTAAAACAAGATTTTTTTTGGAGGCAACGCCCGGAATCGAACCGGGATACAAGGATTTGCAATCCTCTGCGTAACCATTCCGCCACGTTGCCTTATGTTTTAGATGATAGCTACATCAGTTTTATATTAAATTTTAAAGATTAGTCTATCAAATAACGTTTTAATTTGATTATTGTTAATTTAGATTAATAAATTATAAACTAACTATATCCATGATGAGTGATAAATATATACATTCTGATGTAGAAGATAAGATCTATTCGTATTGGGAAAAAAACAAATTATTTAAACCTCAAAAAAACTCTAAAAAATTTTCAGTTGTAATTCCGCCACCAAATGTAACAGGAAGTTTACATATGGGACATGCTTTAAATAATTCAATTCAAGACATGCTAGTTCGATATTATCGAATGAATAATTATGAAACTTTATGGCAACCAGGCACAGATCACGCTGGTATTGCTACCCAAGCACTTGTTGAGAGAAAACTTGAAAATGAAAATTTAGATAAAAATACTCTTGGAAGAGAAAAATTTATAGAAAAGGTTTGGGATTGGAAAAATCAGTACGGTGATATAATTATCAATCAATTAAAAAAACTTGGCTGTTCATGTGATTGGTCCAGAAATGCATTCACCATGGATGAAAATTTATCAAAATCTGTAATTAAAGTTTTTGTCGAGTTACATAAAAAGAAATTGATCTATAAAGCAGAAAAATTAGTAAATTGGGATACAGTATTAAAAACCGCAATTTCGGATTTAGAGGTAGATCAAAGAGAAATGAACTCTAAGATATATTACATTAGGTACCCAATAGATAAATCATCAGAGTTTATCACTATAGCCACAACCAGGCCCGAAACTATGCTTGGGGATACAGCTATTGCAGTTAATCCAAAAGATAAAAGATACAAAAGTTTTGTCGGTAAAACAGTCACTATACCTATTGTAGGTAGAAAAATTAAAATAATAAAAGATAATTATGCAGATCCAGAACAGGGAACAGGAGCATTAAAGATTACCCCAGCACATGATTTTAATGATTATGATGTAGGTAAGAGAAATAAACTTGAAATGATAAATGTTTTTACTGAAGAGGGTAAAATTAATGAAAATGCACCTAAAGATTATGTAGGATTGGATAGATTTGATGCCCGAAAAAAAATATTAAATGAACTTAAAGAAAAAGATTTTTTTGTTAAAGAGGAAAATATAAAGAATAAAGTTCCTTATGGTGATAGATCTAATTCTGTTATTGAACCTTTTCTAACTGAACAATGGTTTGTTGATGCAAAAAAATTAGCAGTCAAAGCAAAAAAAATTGTTAAAACAAAAAAAACAAATTTTTTTCCAAATAATTGGTCTAAAACTTATTTTCAATGGATGAATAATATTGAGCCTTGGTGTGTTTCTAGACAGTTGTGGTGGGGTCATCAAATCCCAGCATGGTATGGACCTGACAATAAAATATTTGTTGCTTTAAATGAAAAAGAAGCAAGTAAGCAAGCTAAGAAGCATTACAAAAAAGACGTAAAATTAGTTAGAGATCCTGACGTATTAGATACTTGGTTTTCCTCTGGTTTATGGCCGTTTGCAACTTTAGGATGGCCAGATAAAAAAGATTTTGTAAAGAAATTTTATCCAACAACAGTCTTAGTAACTGGCTTTGATATAATTTTTTTCTGGGTTGCAAGAATGATCATGTTTGGAATGGAATTTCTTAATAAAGAACCTTTTAAAGATATCTATGTCCACGCTTTAGTAAGAGATGAAAAAGGACAAAAAATGTCTAAATCAAAAGGCAATGTAATAGATCCATTAGATTTAATTGAAAAATATAGTGCAGATGCCTTAAGATTTACTTTGCTTTCAATGGCTTCACCTGGAACTGATGTAAAACTTTCAGAGGATAGAGTTAAAGGTTATAGAAATTTTTTAAATAAATTGTGGAATGCAAATAATTTTTTAATCACAAATAATTGTGATTTTAATAAGACTGATAAAGTTCCTAAAACTACTTTAAATATCAATAAATGGATTTATTCTGAATTGATTGAAATAAAAGATAAAATTCAAAAGAATATTAAAGACTATCGATTTGATGAGGCAGCCAAAAATGCCTATCAATTTGCTTGGCATTCATATTGTGATTGGTATATCGAACTTTCAAAAACAATCCTTTATTCAGATGATGAAAAATCAAAAAAAGAGGTAAAAGAGGTATCAGCCTATGTTTTTAAACAAATACTTATTATGCTTCATCCATTTATCCCATTTGTTACTGAAGAAATATGGCTAAAAAACAAGTTTGATAAATCAAATAAAAATTTTCTTATGTACAAAAACTGGCCATCGGGAAAAGTTAAAAAAGACAAATCACAAAAGGATGTAGAGAAAATCATCAATATTATCTCAGAACTTAGATCATTTAAAAATGAGCTGAATGTCAGTCCAGGTTCATTTGTAGATCTTTCTATGAATAAGATAGCAAAAAAAAATCGATCTTTGATGGATAATAATGAAATAATCTTAAAAAAACTTGGTCGTATCAATAATTTTTTTGAAAAGGATCAAGATAGACCTTCTGCAACCCTTGTAATTTCAGGTGATATATTCAAGATTTATTTTGATGAAAATGTTGATTTAAGTTTAATTAAAGAAAATTTGCAAAAAAGACAAACGAAATACCAAGATGAATTAGATAAGATTTCACAACGATTATCAAACAAAGGATTTGTCGATAGGGCACCAAAAAATATTGTTGAACAAGAAAAAACTAACTATAGTAACTTAAAAAATGATATCAAAAAAATATCTTTAACAATTGAAAGTTTATAATGCGGAAATTTAATAAGAAAAAATTACCAAGTAGACATACATCTTTAGGACCCGACAGAGCTCCTCATAGATCTTTTTATTATGCAATGGGAGAAACAGAAAAAGATGTTGCTAAACCTTTTGTTGGAGTTGTATCAACATGGAATGAGGCGGCACCTTGTAATATAGCCTTAATGAGACAAGCCCAGTCTGTTAAAAAGGGCGTAAGAGCATCAGGTGGAACACCAAGAGAGTTTTGTACAATTACCGTAACTGACGGTATTGCTATGGGTCATGAGGGAATGAAATCCTCATTAATATCAAGAGAAGTTATTGCTGATAGTGCTGAATTGACTGTAAGAGGTCATTGTTATGATGCATTAGTGGGGATCGCAGGTTGTGATAAGTCTTTACCAGGTTTGATGATGTCTATGGTTAGATTAAACGTTCCAAGTGTATTTATTTATGGTGGCTCAATATTACCAGGAAAATACAAAGGCAAAGACGTGACTGTTGTAGATGTTTTTGAAGCGGTTGGAAAACATTCATCAGGACAAATGTCTGCAAAAGAATTAAGAAAATTAGAATTAGTTGCATGTCCAACAGCGGGAGCTTGTGGTGGACAATTTACTGCAAACACTATGGCCTGTGTATCTGAAGCTATAGGTTTAGCACTGCCTTATTCAGCTGGAACACCAGCGCCATACGAAGAGCGAGATAAATATGCAAAAGCAAGTGGTCGAATGGTAATGGAGTTATTAGCAAAAAAAATTAAACCTAGAGATATTGTTACAAGAAAAGCTTTAGAAAATGCTGCAACAATTGTTGCTGCAACAGGAGGATCAACTAATGCTGGATTACATCTACCAGCAATAGCAAATGAAGCTGGTATTAAATTTGATTTAATGGATGTTGCAAAAATATTTAAAAGAACTCCGTATCTTGCCGACCTAAAACCAGGTGGAAAATATGTTGCTAAAGATATGTGGTTAGCAGGTGGGGTACCAATGCTTTTAAAAACTCTTTATGAAGGTGGATATATACACGGTGATTGTATGACTGTTACAGGTAAAACAATGAGAGAAAATTTAAAGGGAATTAAATTTAATCCCAAACAAAAAGTAATGAGATCTTTTAAAAATCCATTATCTCCCACAGGTGGTGTAGTTGGTTTAAAAGGAAACTTAGCTCCTGAAGGAGGAATTGTTAAAATTGCTGGACTTAAAAAATTACAATTTACTGGAAGAGCAAGATGTTTTGATAATGAGGAAAGTGCAATGAAAGCAGTTCAAAGCAGAAAATATAAAGACGGTGATGTAATTATTATTAGATATGAAGGACCAGTTGGTGGACCGGGTATGAGAGAAATGCTTTCAACAACAGGCGCAATTTATGGTCAAGGTAAAGGAGAAAAAGTTGCCTTAATAACTGATGGACGTTTCTCTGGAGCAACTCGGGGATTTTGTGTAGGTCACGTAGGACCAGAGGCTGCTTTAGGTGGACCGATCGCTCTATTACGGAATGGAGATATTATTGATATTGATGCTAAGAAGGGAACAATTAATGTTCGATTAACAAGAGCACAATTAGCTTCAAGAAGACGAAAATGGAAGGCTAGAAAATCTGATTTTGGATCAGGAACTCTTTGGAAATATGCTCAAACTGTAGGACCTGCTTATTTAGGAGCACCAACACATCCAGGTAAGAAAAACGAAGTTAAGGATTACTCGAAAATTTAATGAAAATTCGCCCAGTCATTTTATGTGGTGGAGCTGGAACAAGACTTTGGCCTAACGCTAAAAAACATCAAGCCAAACAGTTTATAGATTTTGGTAATTGGACTTTGTTGGGAAAAACTTTAGAGAGAGTTAAAGCATCAATATTTGATGCACCAATCATAAGTACTAATGCAAAATATTTAAGACAAGTCAAACAACATCTAAAGAAACACAAAATTAGAAAATTCAAAATAGTTTTAGAACCAGCCAAAAGAAATACAGCACCAGCTATTTTAAGTACGGCATTAATAAAGGATATACCTAACGAACAACCTTTAATGTTTTTGGCTGCCGATCATTTGATAGATAAGGTTGCATTATTAAATAAAGCTATAAAAAAAAATCAAAAGAAACTCACTGATAATAATATTTTTATTTTTGGGATTAAACCCAAAATCCCTTCAAGTGAATTTGGTTATTTTTTAACAAAAAATAATAAAGTAACTAAATTTGTAGAAAAACCCAAAGAAGCTAAGGCAAAACAAATAATTAGTAAAAAAGGTTATTGGAATTCTGGAATGTTTTATTTGAGAAAAGATTCAATCATTAATAATTTTAAGAAATACCAACCAAATATTTACCGTAACTGTAATAAAGCTGTAACAAAAGCAAAATGTAAAAGTAATGTGTATTATTTAAACAAACAAGCATTCAGCAAAGCAACAGCTAAGTCTTTTGACTATGCAATATTAGAAAAAACTAAAGATATTAACGCTATCAAATTAGATATTCCTTGGTCTGATTTAGGATCTTGGAAAGAAATCTGTAAGATGTACGGAAGAAATAAAAGACATTATTATAAAAAGAAGAATGTATATCATAGACCTTGGGGTAGTTATGTTAATTTATTTAATGGTAAGGAATTCTTAATTAAAGAATTATATGTAAAACCTAAAGGTATATTAAGTCTTCAGAAACATCATCATAGAGCTGAACACTGGGTAGTTACTCATGGTAAACCTAAAATTACATTAAATAAAAAATATTTTACCATGAATCCTGATGAAACTATTTTTATTCCATTAGGTGCAATCCATAGAATAGAAAATCCTTACAAAAAACCAGTTAAAATTATCGAGGCTCAAGTTGGATCTATATTAAAAGAAACTGATATTGTTAGATACCAAGATGTGTATGGAAGAGTAAAATAATGATTAAAAAATTATATAGTAATTTAATCAATTCTTTGAATGGGTTAAAAATTGTTTCAAAAGAAAATTCTTTTATTTTAGAGTTGGTATTAGGTGTTTTTTTAATTCCATATATTTTCTTATCAAATATAGACTTTAATTATAAAATTATATTATCTGTATTATATTTCTTATTGTTAGCATTTGAAATAATGAATACTTCAATTGAAAAACTGTGTGATAAAGTAACTACTGATATAAATCCTGAAATCAAAAAAATTAAAGACCTATCAAGTGCCGCTGTATTTGTTGTTTTATTAATATTAATTATTACTTTTTTAGCCTCATTTAAGTAGAAATAGTTGCTTTTAAAATTTAACAAATCTGTAACATTTAAATGGGATAATAGTTTATGGAACTTTTAACATTTGTCTTGATAATCATAATAGCTATTTTGTTATTTTTTCTTTTAAAGAAAGAAAGAGTCTTAGGTATTAATACTGAAGTTAAAATTGAAGATAAAAAGTTAGATGAGGATGAAAGTAAGAAATATAGAGAGACAATTTATAATCTTTTAAATTACATTCCAGAAGGAATTATAATTCTAAACAAATCCAAGGAAATAATATTTAGTAATAGTTCAGCCAGTAAAAGATTTCAAACAAAGTTGAATGAAAATATAAGTGGTTTTTTAAGAAATCCTGACTTGTTAAGTTCAATTGAGAAAGCTTTCAATGGAGAAAATTCTAATGATCTTGAAATAGAGCTACGAAACCCTTCAGTTCTTAGAATGAATGTAACAATTTACCAAGATAACAGTAATTTATTCTTTGATGAGCCATCTTGCTTGCTTTTTATGAGAGATTTAACCGAATTTTACAAATTTCAACAATTAAAATCAGACTTTGTTGCAAATGTTTCCCACGAACTTAGAACCCCATTGCAATCTATTAAGATGGGACTTGAGACATTTGAAAATAATACAGATTTAAAAAAGAATTCTGAAGTTACTGATTTATTACCAATAATGAGCTCTCAATCTGAAAGAATGGAAAATCTAATAAGAGATTTGTTATCTCTATCGAAAATTGAGCTGCAAGAACACATAAGGCCTACACACGAAATAGATTTAATAGAAGTGCTTAGTTACGTGATTAAGACTTATGAAAACATTGTTAAAAAAAATAACATTAATTTAAATTTGCAAAAAACTGAGAATTTCAAAATTATCGGTGATCGGGATAAATTAATAGAAATTTTTACTAACCTAATTGATAATTCAATTAAATATAGTGAGAAGGGTAAAGAAATTAAAGTTGCCACGAAAAAAGAGGGTGATTTAAATATCGTCTCTATATCAGATCAAGGTATAGGAATTCCCAAAGAATTTATTCATAGAATCACAGAAAGATTTTTCACTGTTGATCCCAGTAAAAGTCGGAGTGTTGGAGGCACGGGTTTAGGGCTTGCAATTGTTAAGCATCTTGTTTCTCAACATAGAGGCGAAATGATTATTAATAGTGAGGAAAATCAAGGAACTACTATAGATTTGAAATTTAATTCAATTTAATTCAACTAAAAAGTTAGCCTTTGTAACAAAACTTTAACTTTCCTTTAATAAAATATTTAAGATTCAGATTTAATTGATGATGCATAACCAATCTAAAAAAGGAGAAATATGAATAGATTAGTAAAAATTTTATTAGGGTTTCTTTTAGTACTTAGTTTTACAACAACTAGTTACGCAAGAGATCAAATAAAAATTGTAGGTTCTTCTACTGTTTACCCATATGCTACAGTTGTAGCTGAAAAGTTTGGTAAAGGTGGAAAATTCAAGACACCAGTAATCGAAAGTACAGGTACTGGTGGAGGAATGAAATTGTTCTGCGCAGGTGTAGGAGCAAATCATCCTGATATAACAAATGCATCAAGAGCAATTAAAACTAAAGAAAAAGCTTTATGTGAGAAAAACGGAGTTGCTGAAATTATTGAAATAGTAATAGGCAATGACGGTATTTCATTTGCACACTCAGTGAATGCTCCAGATGCAGATTTTACAAAAGAACAATTATGGAGAGCTTTAGCATCTAAAGTAGACATTGATGGAAAACTTATTGAAAATCCATATAAAAATTGGAGTGATATAGACTCCAGTCTTCCAAATAAAAAGATTGAAATATTAGTTGCACCTCCAACATCAGGTACTAGAGATGCATGGAATTCATTAGTTATGGTTAAAGGATGCACTAAAACAGCCAAATCTCTTTATGATGCTGAAGGTAAAAAAGCTAAAAAAGAATGTGCTAAAATTAGAGAAGATGGATACGCTGTTGAGGCTGGCGAAAATGATACTTTAATTGTACAAAAACTATCATCTAATCCTGATGCATTTGGTTTTTTTGGTTATAGTTACTTAGTTGCCAACAAGGATAAAATCAAAGCATCATCTATTAATGGTGTTCAGCCATCATTAGAAGGTATCCAGGACTATTCTTATCCAATTGCAAGACCATTGTTCTTTTATGTAAAAAAAGCTCACATTGGAGTAATTCCAGGCATTAAAGAGTTTCTCAAAGAATTTACCTCAAAAAAAGCAATGAGTAACAGAGGTTATTTAGCTGAAATAGGACTTGTTCCTTTAGCTTCAGATAAATACAAAGTTACTAGAACTGCTGCAGTAGATCTGAATACAATCAAGTTAAAATAAGTTTCATTTATCCCCAAAAAAAGGCCAGTAATAACTGGCCTTTTTTTTTGATTCAATCTTAGATTTAATTTGTAATATTTCTGTAACATTAAAAATATATCACTCAGGGCGAATGAACATCGTTCTAATATTTTTAATCACTATATTTTCTGTCTCTTTGTTTTTCTATGGAAAATCAAAAACTAAAACCATTTCTATAAAAGATAATATCAAATTAAATGCTCTACCAAAATTTTATGGTTATTATCTTGTTTTATGGTGTTCAATACCAGCATTAGTATTTTTATTAGTCTGGTCATTATTTGAACCTGTAATTATTAAATCTATAATTATTGAAACAGCTGCAAATCAGGGTGCAATTTTTAGCGATAAAAATGAAGCAAATTTAATATATGAAAAAATTAAAGCTATTCATTTAGGTACATATTTTGGAGATATAGACAGTATATTGAGAGAAAGCGCTCTTGCGTATGCAAAATTTATAAATCTTTTTACAAATTCAAAAGTAGTTTTAATTTTTGGTATAATTATAGCCTCAGTTATTTACTCTTTAAAAAAAATAAAGAATAACAATAAAGCTAGAGACGATGTGGAAATTATATTAAAAGGTTTATTGTTTGTATCTTCCTTAATAGCAATTTTAACTACTCTCGGAATAATATTTTCACTACTTTTTGAAAGTATAAAGTTTTTTTCAGTCATTAATGTTTTCGATTATTTATTTGGTACAAATTGGAGTCCCCAAAGAGCCTTTGTTAGAGATGCCTCCTCAATAACTGCAGCTGAATTTGAAGAATTAAAAGATGCTTTTGGCTTTATTCCATTAATTGCAGGGACATCTTTCATAGCTTTTATTGCAATGTTAGTAGCTGTTCCTATTGGTCTATTTTCAGGAATTTACATGGCTGAATATGCTTCAATTAAAGTAAGAAGAATTTCAAAACCAATTATAGAAATTTTAGCAGGAATACCAACTGTAGTTTATGGTTTCTTTGCTGCATTAACTGTTGGACCTTTTTTTAGACAAGTTGGTGAAAATTTAGGATTAACTGTCTCATCTGAAAGTGCTTTAGCTGCAGGATTAATTATGGGAATAATGATTATTCCTTATGTTTCATCTTTATCTGATGACGTAATTAATTCTGTACCACAATCATTAAGAGACGGTTCATATGCTGTAGGAGCCACTAAATCAGAAACAATTAAACAAGTCGTGATACCTGCGGCTCTTCCAGGGATAATCGGATCAGTTCTATTGGCAGTATCAAGAGCGATAGGTGAAACAATGATAGTTGTCATGGCAGCTGGCCTTGCTGCAAATCTTACAATTAATCCTTTAGAGTCTACTACAACAATCACAACTCAAATTGTAATGATACTTGTTGGTGACCAAGAATTTGATAGTCCGAAAACTCAATCTGCTTTTGCTTTAGGACTTACATTATTTATAGCAACATTAATATTGAATTATATCGCTCAAAGAGCAGTCAAAAAATATAGAGAGAAGTATGACTAAAGAAGAAAGATTAAAAAAAAGACATCGAGCAGAAAAAAGATTTAGATTTTACGGATTAACATCTATCTTTGTTGCTTTGTTGTTTGTTGTTATTCTAGTTCAAAATATTTTCTCAAAAGGAAGTTCAGCCTTTAAAAAAACAGTAATTACCACTGAAGTTTTCTTTGATCAAGAATTACTAGAAATTCAAAACGGTGCATCCCAAGAAGAAATAATGGAAGCTGATTTTTACGATATAATGATCGAAAATTTAATAAAGGCTTATCCAGCAAAAGATAGAGATGAAGAAGATGAATTATTAAAACTATTTAGTGGTGACGCTGAAATTGAGATTAAAAAAGCTTTTTTAAATGATAATAACTTAATAGGTAAAACAATCACATTAGATTTAACAGCTTCTGATGACATTGATCAATTACATAAAGGTAATTATCCAAGAGATTTACCCGAAGAAAGAAGAAGAATTTCTGACTTTCAATTAGTTATTTATGATTATTTTGTTGAAAATAAAAAGATAAGTAAAAATTTTAACAATTATTTTTTTAACAATGGTGACTCTAGAGATCCAGAATTAGCAGGTATAGGTGGAGCTTTAGTTGGATCATTTTATAGTATTTTAATTTGTTTATTACTAGCTTTTCCAGTGGCTGTTCTAGCGTCGATTTACTTGGAAGAGTTCGCTCCAAAAAATAAAATTACAGATTTTATTGAAATTAATATAAATAATTTAGCAGCAGTGCCATCTATTGTTTACGGTTTGCTTGCTTTACAAATTTTGCTTGCAACTATCCAATTACCGAGATCAACACCATTAGTTGCTGGAATAACTTTAGCGCTAATGACTTTACCAAGAATTATTATTCCATGTAGAGCTTCATTAAAAGCTGTTCCACCTTCAATAAGAGAGGGCGCTCTAGCAGTTGGTGCATCTAAATTTCAATCTGTTTTTCATCATGTAGTGCCGTTAGCACTACCTGGCACTTTGTCAGGAACTATAATCGGATTAGCTCAAGCATTAGGTGAAACAGCACCACTTATATTAATTGGAATGGTAGCATTTGTTGTTGACATACCGTCAAGTCCAGTTGATCCATCATCTTCTTTGCCTGTTCAAGTGTATTTATGGTCTGAGTCTGCAGAAAGAGGTTTTGTTGAAAAAACCTCAGCAACTATTATGATGCTTTTAAGCTTTTTAATTGTAATGAATTTTATTGCAGTTTACTTGAGACAAAAATTTGAAAAACGATGGAACTAAATGAGCAACATTAAAATAAAATCAAAAAACTTGAATGTTTATTATGGTGATAAACAAGCATTATTTGATGTGAATTTAGATTTGAATGAAAAAGAGGTAACTGCATTAATTGGTCCATCAGGATGTGGTAAATCAACTTTCATAAGATGCATTAATAGAATGAATGATGTTATTGATATTTGTAAAGTTACTGGAAATATCGAAATGGATGGTATGAATATTAATGATAAAGATTTAGACGTTGTCTCATTGAGAGAAAGAGTTGGAATGGTTTTTCAAAAGCCAAATCCTTTTCCAAAAAGTATATATGATAATATTTCGTATGGTCCAAAGATTCATGGAAAAGGTGAAACCAAAAGCGAATTAGATCAAATTGTTGAAAATAGTTTAAAAAAATCTGCATTATGGGAAGAAGTTAAAGATAGACTTGATGAACCAGGCACAAGTTTATCTGGAGGGCAGCAACAAAGACTTTGTATAGCGAGAGCTATATCTGTTAATCCTGAAGTGATCTTAATGGATGAACCATGTTCAGCATTAGACCCAATTGCTACTGCAAAAATTGAGGAATTAATTGATGAATTAAAAAAAACTTATACGATTGTTATAGTGACTCACTCAATGGCTCAGGCTGTACGTGTTTCACAAAAAACAGGGTTTTTTCATCTAGGAAAGTTAATTGAAGTTGGAAAAACTGAGAAAATTTTTAAAAATCCTGACAATAAAATGACACAAGACTATATTACAGGTAGATTTGGATAAATTATGAGCAATGAACATACAGTAAAGTCTTACGAAGAAGAACTTCAATTCCTTAAAGACTCGTTAATTAAAATGGGTAGCTTAACCGAGTCACAATTAAGTGATGCAATGGATGCGGTGATTAAAGTTGATAAGGACTCAATTGATAAAATTATTAAAAGTGATGAAGAAATTAACAAATTTAGATCTAAAATAGATACTCAAATAATGAATTTACTAGTTAAAAGAGCACCTATGGCAATTGATTTAAGAGAAACTATAAGTTCATTAAAAATCTCTCAAGATTTAGAAAGAATAGGAGATCTTTCAAAGAGTAATGCGAAAAAAGTTAAACCTTTACCACTAGATTTACCTGATGAATTATTAGGAAATTTGAAAAGACTTGGAGAGCTTGTTATGAAACAATTAACTGATGTTCTTGATAGTTATGTGAACAAAAACTTTGATAAAGCTAAAGAAGTTTGGGAAAAAGATGAACAAGTTGATGACTTAACTTATATCGCAATGGAAAGTGTAATAGATTTTTTATCTAAAGATAAAAAAAACTTAGATTTTTCAACGCATTTAATTTTTGCTACAAAAAACTTGGAAAGAGCAGGCGATCATATAACGAATATCGCTGAAACAGTATGTTATTTAGTAAAGGGTGAATATCTAAAAGGTAGTAGACCAAAGGGTAAAGTAATCCAAGAATAATTTGATGAAAGGAAAAATTTTTATTATTGAAGATGAAGCTTCAATAGTTCAATTAGTCCAACATAATCTGGAAAAAGAAGGTTTTGTTGTCTCTTCATCATTAAATGGAAATGAAGGTTTAAAAGAGTTAAAAAAATTTGAACCTAATCTTCTCTTATTAGATTGGATGCTACCGGATTTATCAGGGATAGATATCTGTAAAAATATTAGAAGAGACAGTAATTTTAAGAGCCTTCCTATCATTATGCTTACAGCTAAAGGTGAGGAAGAAGACAAGGTAAAAGGTCTTGAAAGTGGTGTAGATGATTATGTTACAAAACCATTCAGTTTTAATGAGCTTTCTGCTCGAATAAAAGCTGTTCTAAGAAGATCTGATCCTAAAGTTGTTGCAAATGTATTAATATTTGAAGATTTAAAATTAGATAGAATAGAAAAAAGAGTTTTTAGATCAGATAAAGAAATTCAACTTGGCCCTACAGAATTTAGATTATTAGAATTTTTCTTAACAAATCCCAAAAGAGTTTATTCACGAGATCAAATTTTAGAAACTGTTTGGCCTAATAATGTAAATGTAGAAAGTAGAACCATTGACGTTCATATAAGAAGACTAAGACAATCAATCAATATTGAGGGTAAAAAAGAGTTAATTCGAACAGTTAGAGCCTCGGGTTATTCTTTAATTTAAATAATTATTTTATAAATCCCTACTAAGAACAATGGTATTTGTAATCCAAAGTTAGTTAGTATTGCTTTATCTTTACTAATAAATCCAGCGATAGTCCATCCAACAACTCCTAATCCATGAAAATATATATTTAATGGATATATATTTAAGTTTGTAAGAAGTATTCCTACTAAAACTAAAAAAGTACTGATCCACTTTAGATATTTTTTTATAAACATATTTTCTCCTTTTTATTAATTATTACATCAATGTTACAAATTTATTAAGGTGTAACAGTATTAGAGAAAATTAGTTATATATTTATGAATAAAAAAACCAACAACTATAAAACCTAAGCCTGTGCCATAAATTAGGAAGAAATTCATATTAAATGATTTTGCAAAAAAGAAGGGTAAAAAAAATAAATAACTCACAGGTACCGCTACTAGTATGCTCTTAGTAAAAAGAACTGTTTTTTCTATATCATTGTACTCATAGTAGGAAAAAGCTATAGCTATGAGTGATACAAGAGGCAAAGCAATAATAAAACCTGCAAGTTTTGGATTTTGACCTGAAAGCCAACTAGCAAAGGCAATTATAATTGCAGCAAGAACAATCTTTAAGGTAAAAAATATCATTAATGATTTAACTTTATTAAAAAAATATCATTAATGATATAATTTTATTTAAGTGTGCATTTTTTGCATAAACCAAAAAACTCAAGATTATATTTACTGTATTTCATACCATCTTTGTCTTTAAAGTTTGCTAAGTATTTGGAAAGACCTGTGCTACTTATTTCTGTTACTTTTTCACAAATCTCACAGATTGTAAACGCAGTAGCTTTAGCCACCTGACAACTTGAATTATGACATGCAATAAAGGCATTTCTACTTTCAATTTTATGAATTTTACCTATTTCAACTAACTTATCTAATGCTCGATAAACTTGCAGAGGAGCTTTAATACCTTTTTTTTGAACATTATAGAGTATTGAGTAGGCCTTAAGTGGCTGAGATGATTTATCAATTAAATCAAAAATAATTTTCTGATTTTTGGTGAGATTATGTTCTTTGTGCATTTTATTCATTTTACTGATTCCTCATTAGTTTTTCAATTTAATTGATTGTTTGATATTAAATAATGAAAGTATGAACAAAAATAATGCTGCCGTTATAATTGATGGACCCGAGGAGGTATTAAATTCCAAGGATGTAAATAATCCTAAAATTACTGACAGAAGACCTCCAATGATTGAATAGATAACCATTCTTTGTGGACTAGACGAAATATTTCTAGCCATTGCAGCTGGTATGATTAGCATTCCTGTTATTAATAACAAACCAACCATTTTAATTGATATAGCAATAATTGCAGCCATCAATATTGTGAATATTGCTTTTGCTCTATCAGGATTTAAACCTTCTGCTTCAGCTAACTCATAGTTTACTGTGGATGCGAATAAAGGTTTCCAAATTAATTTCAAAATTAACAGAATTATTGCTCCTCCAACCCATATTATTAATAGATCATCAACTGTAACAGCTAATATATCTCCAAATAATAATCCCATAATGTCAAATCTGATAAATGTTAAGAAACCAATAACAACAAGTCCTACGGCTAAAGATGAGTGAGCTAAAAGCCCTAATAATGCATCTCCTGGAAGATTAGTTCTTTTTTGAAGTTGTATTAATGTTAAAGCAATTAAAGATGAGATTATAAATACAGATAACGCAATATTAAATTCCATTGTAAATGCTAATGTTACTCCCAATAAAGCCGAGTGGGCCAACGTATCACCAAAATAAGATAATCTTCTCCAAATTACAAAACAACCAAGAGGCCCTGTAACGAAAGCAACTCCAATTCCAGCAACCAATGCTCTTATAAAAAAATCGTCGAACATTTAATTTTTCTTAATTTTACCCTCATCAGTATGAATATGATCATGTCTATGTTCATATCTTGATAATATCTGTGAAGCTTGTTCACCAAACAAAGCCTTATATTTATTATTTTTTGCGACATCCATGGGTGTCCCTGAGCAACATACATGACCATTTAAGCAAACAACATGGTCTGTAGCACTCATTACAGTATGTAAATCATGAGAAATTAATAAGATACCACAATTCAATTCATCAGAAATTTTCTTTATAAGTTCATATAAAGCTATCTCACCTGTAAAATCTACACCTTGAACTGGCTCATCAAGAACTAACAATTCTGGTTTTTTTGAAATAGCTCTTGCTAGCAATACTCTTTGAAATTCACCACCCGATAAATCACCTAAATTTTTATCTTTTAAATGAATAACACCAGTTAATGATAGTGCCTCATCAATTATTTCATTTTTTAAACTTTCAGTTAATACCATAAAATCATTGACCCTAAGTGGTAAAGTCCAATCAATTGAAATTTTTTGTGGAACATAACCAATTTTATTTGTGTATTTTTCTACTTCTCCCTCAATTTTTTTATAAATTCCTAAAGCAATTTTAGCCGTTGTACTTTTTCCTGATCCATTAGGTCCTATTAAAGTAACTATTTTACCTTTTTCAACTTGAAGGGAAACTCCTTGAACGAGCCATTTATCGTTTATTTTAAAACCAGCGTCTTTTAATTTGACCAATATATTTTGATTAGCATTCATTATATCACTTGACTTATAAACGTTATATTATTACATAGTGTTATATTATAACAACTAAAAAAATTAAACTATGAAAACTATTAAAAAAATCCCATTATTAATATCACTTTTATCATTCCTAACAATTTTTTCACCTGTTAATGCTGAAGTTAAGGTAGTAGCTTCAATAAAACCAATTCATTCACTCGCAAGCTATTTGATGGACGGTATTGGTAAACCAGATTTAATAGTTGATGGCTACGCATCACCTCATGGATTTGCACTTAAACCATCGCATGCAAAAATGATCCAAAATGCAGATATTATTTTTTGGGTAGGTGAAGACATAGAAAGTTTTTTAGAAAAACCATTAAAATCTATTGCAAAAAAAGCTGAAAAAATTGAATTAATGGAAATTAAAGGGATAACCAAACTTAAGTTTAGAGAAAGAAATATTTTTGAAGGTCATGACGATCATGGTCATAAAGAGGATGATCATGATGATCATGCTAAAA
The DNA here is from genome assembly GCA_902600635.1 of uncultured Pelagibacteraceae bacterium. Classification (GTDB taxonomy): domain Bacteria; phylum Pseudomonadota; class Alphaproteobacteria; order Pelagibacterales; family Pelagibacteraceae; genus Pelagibacter. The sequence continues at coordinate 16,610 of CACKKE010000006.1, forward strand.
AAGAAGACGATCATGATGACCACGATCATGATAAAAAAGAGAAAGAACATGGTCATGACGAACATGATCATGACAAAGAAAGTCATAAAGAAGACGACCATGATGATCACGGCCATGGACATGAAGGACATGCTCATGGTGAGTACGATCCGCACATTTGGTTAGATCCAATGAATGCAAAAGTTATTTTAAGCGAAATGGCAGAGCACTTGATTGAGAATGATCCAAAAAATACTGACAAATATAAAGAAAATTTAAAAAAAGCACATAAAGATTTAGATAAGTTAACTAAGAAAGTAAAATCTGAATTAAATAAAGATTTTAAATCAATAGTATTCCATGATGCGTATCAATATTTTGAAGAGAGATTTGGTGTTAATATTTTAGGCGCATTTACAGTAAATACAGATGTTATGCCTGGTGCTGAGCAATTGGCTGAAATTAGAGAAGTAATTGAGCATGATAAAGTAAGCTGTATATTTTCAGAGCCACAGTTTAACCCTGATATTATTAAGGCTGTAGCAAAAGATACTAACGTTGCAACAGGCGTAATTGATCCATTAGGGGCAACACTTAACCCTGGCAAAGATCTATACTTCGATTTAATTGGCAATATGTCTAAATCTTTTAAAGGCTGTTAAATAAAAATTGATCTTTAACCATTAATAATATCTAATATTGGGATGAGTACCGTTTCCCTCACATTAGATGAAATTTTTGATTTAGCTAAAAAGACTTTACTAGCTAATGGCTGTGATGATGAAACAGCATCTATTCTCTCTGATTTAATAAGAAATGCTGAAAGAGATGGATCTTTATCTCATGGTTTGTTCAGGTTGCCTGCATATGTGAGTGGTTTAAAAAGCGGAAAAATTAATGGTAAAGGAAAACCTGAGGTAAAAAAAATTTCAGCATCAGTAATAAAAGTTCAAGGGAATAATTGTTTAGCCCCAGTAGTTTTAAATAAAGGATTACCTGAATTATCAAAAGCTGCAAAAGAAAATGGAGTGGCCGTACTTGCTATAAATAATTCTCATCATATGGCTGCGATGTGGCCTGAAACAGAAAAATTAGCAGAGGAAGGTTTAGTTGCCTTCGCTTGCACATCCTACAAGCCTGCTGTAGCACCCGCTGGAGCTATCAAACCCTTGTTTGGAACAAATCCAATTTCTTTTGCATGGCCACGACCAGGAAAAACTCCTGTAGTTTACGATATGGCAACTGCATCAATGGCAATGGGTGAAGTTCAAGTTGCTAAAAGAGAAGGGCATAAAGTTCCACTTGGAACTGGTTTAACTAAGGATGGTAAGGAAACAACTGACCCAGGAGCAATAGCGGATGGAGGTGTATTACTTCCTTTTGGGGGATATAAAGGTTCTGCCATAGCAATGATGGTAGAATTAATGGCTGGCGCATTAGTTGGTGATAATTTTAGTTTTGAGACAGCTGCAAAAGATAATAATGACGGCGGACCTCCCAGTGGCGGAGAATTTATTCTCGCAATCTCACCTGATAAAACCTCTGGGACCGATTGGCAGAAACATGCTGATGAATTTTTTAATAAAATGAAATCGTTCGAGGGAGTTAGACTTCCAGGGGAAAGAAGACATAAAAATAGATTAAATAAGGGCCCTCGAAATATTAACGAAGAGCTGGTTAATAAAATAAAATCTTTAAGCTAAAGTAATTTCTATTGGGGTATGGTCTGAAGGTTTTTCACGGCCTCTTGGATCTTTATTAATATTAATACTTTTAACTTGGTCTATTAAAGAATTTGAAACTAAAAAGTGATCAATTCTCATTCCATTGTTCTTTTGCCATGCACCTCTCATATAATCCCAAAAAGTATATCCCTCTTTAGTTTCATTAAAATGTCTATAAACATCATTAAATCCTAGATTAATCATTTCTCTTAATTTTTTTCTTATTTCTAATCTAAATAGAGCATCATCTTCAAAGCTTTTTGGATTATAGACATCCTCAGCTGCAGGAATAATATTAAAATCACCACCAAGAATTATATTTTGATTTTTTTTGGTTAAAGCTTTTAATTGTTTAATTAAATCATCAAGCCATTTTTTTTTGTAATCATATTTTTCAGTATCAACAGGATTACCATTTGGTGTATAGATATTGATTAATTGAATATTTTTCTTTTTGTGTTCAAGTTCAGCTGAGATTATTCTTGATTGTTTTAGTTTATCTTTGATTAAGTCTGTTTTAACATTTTTTAATTTTCCTTTTGAAATAATAGCAACACCATTGTAACTTTTTTGACCAAATACATGACTTTCATAGTCCATTGAGGAAAAATCATCATAAGGAAAGTTTACATCCTCAGTTTTAATTTCTTGCATCATCACAACATCAGGTTTGTATTTTAGTAGATAACTTTTGATATTTTCAATACGTGCTCGCACAGAATTTACATTCCACGAGGAAATAATCATTAAAGAGAAAACGAAACACCACAACCACAAGAAGATTTGGTTTGCGGATTAGTTATTTTGAATTGTTCACCAATTAATTCAGAAACATAGTCTATTTCTGATCCTTTTAATAAATCTGCAGAGGTTTTATCTATCAATATATTTTCATAATTTAAATCATCGGCTGCTTTTTCTTTGTCAAAAGTAAATTCATATTGGAAGCCTGAGCAACCACCACCTTTGATAGCGATTCTAAAAAACGACCCTTTGTCTTTTTTAGACAGCAAAACATTAATCTGTTTTAGAGCCTTATCAGTAAATTTAATTTCTTTAATCATTATTGATCACTGGTATTACTAATATAATACTTAAATTTTAATTTTAAAGGATGAAAAAATACTCAAAGATTGCTCTTACTAAAAGCAAAGGAAGAATATTCAAAGAATCTGTATCAAAATATAGATCGCCATTTCAAAGAGATAGAGATCGAATAGTTCACAGCGCCTCATTTCGAAGGCTCAAACACAAGACACAAGTATTTGTAAACACAGAAGGTGATCATTACAGAACAAGATTAACCCATTCAATGGAAGTTGCTCAAATAGCGCGATCTATTGCAAGATATCTTGAATTGAATGAAGATCTAGCTGAAACCTTAAGTTTGGCACATGATTTGGGCCACCCACCTTTTGGTCATGCTGGCGAGGACTCTCTTAATGAATGTATGGAAGATTATGGAGGCTTTGATCATAATTTACAAACTCTGCGTGTGGTTATGTTTTTGGAGAATAAATATCTTAAGTATAGTGGATTAAATCTTTCAATTGAAACCTTAGAGGGATTGCTTAAGCATAATGGTCCTGTTTATGAATTAGATTTAGTTGATAGTCTTATTGGGGTAAAAAAATTCAATCATAAGATTAATTTTGAGACTTATCCATCATTAGAGGCTCAAGTTTCAGCTATTTCAGATGATATAGCTTATAACAATCATGATATTCAAGATGGTATAAATGCAAATTTATTTAAACTAGAGGAGTTAATTGAAATTAACTTTTTTAAAGATATTTATAAAAAATATAAAAGAAAGATAAACAAACATAACTATAAAATTGCAACATATCAGATTATAAGAGATTCTATTGATCAAATGATTAGAGATTTAATTAAAAATACCAAAACTAATTTGAAGATTAATAAAATAAAAAATTATAAAGATATTACTAAAGCAAATTTAACAATGGTAGATTTTTCTGAAAAAGTTAAAGATTCTGTAAATGAAATAAGATTTTTTTTAAAAACAAAGATGTATAATAATAATGCAGTTCTGAAAAAAAACGATAATGGCAAATTAATAATTAAAAAACTGTTTAATAAAATACAAAAAAACCCTAAAAAATTTATTTCAAAAGATCATCTCTCAAAGGATAAATATAGAGCAATTTCAGATTTTATATCAGGAATGACAGACAGATATGCAATCAACCTTCACAAAAACTTTAAATGAATATTTTTGAACAGTATTTAGATAAAATAAAAGAAATCCTTTCAACACTATCCTCAAATGGAGATTTAATTTTACCAGATTCACTAAACGGGATAACTGCTGAAATTCCACCTTCAAAATTTGATAGTGATATTTCTACCAATGTAGCCATGGTCCTTTCTAAGATTAATAATAAATCTCCATCAGATCTGGCTTCAATTTTGGCAGAAAAAATCAAAAAAGAGGATAAATTTATTGAAGAGATATCAGTTGTAAAACCTGGTTTTATCAACATTAAATTTAAACCTATTTTTTGGACAAATTTTATTAAAGAAGTGATTAAAAATTCTAAATCTTTTGGAACAAATAAAAATATAAAAAGAAATTACCTAATAGAATTTGTATCTGCTAATCCAACAGGCCCTTTACATGTTGGCCATTGTAGAGGAGCAATATTAGGCGATGTGATGGCTAATCTTTTATTATTTAATAATAATAAAGTTACAAAAGAGTATTATATAAACGACTACGGTAATCAGATTATAAATTTTACAAAGTCAGTTTATTATAGAATAAGAGAGATTTCTTTTAATGAACCTTTTCCAATAGATAATGAAGATTTATATCCTGGAGACTATTTAATTGACTTTGCTCAAAACATTTTAAACTCAAATAAAAATATTGATTTTAATAATTTTGACAAAATATCTCAAGAATTGACTTCTTTAGCTATTAACGAGGCATTAAAGTTAATCAAAAGTAATCTTAAAAGTCTTGGTATTAATCATGATAACTTTGTCAGTGAAAAGAAAATAGTTGAAAATCAAGAAGTGGAAAAAGTTGTTGAATTTCTTCAAAAAAACAAATTTGTTTATAAAGGAAAAATAAAGGCACCTGCTGGTGAAGATGACAGTAATTGGGTTGAGCGTGAGCAGTTGCTTTTTCGATCGACTGATTTTGGAGATGACAAAGATAGAGCATTGCAAAAATCTGATGGCGCTTGGACTTATTTTGCAAGTGATGTTGCATATCACAAAAATAAATTAGACAGAAAATTTGATAGGCTTATTAATATTTTAGGTGCAGATCATGCTGGTTATATAAAAAGAATTTCATCATCTGTCGAAGCTCTATCAAACTCTAAAGATAAATTAATTTGTAAAGTTAGCCAACTTGTTAAACTTATTAAAGATAAGAAACCCTTTAAAATGTCTAAAAGAAAAGGGGACTATATAACTATAGATGATTTAATTAATGAGGTAGGAAAAGATGCAACAAGATTTATAATGTTAAATCGAAGTAGTGATGTTGAACTCGATTTTGATTTTGATAACGTTATAGAAAAGTCAAAAGATAACCCACTTTATTACGTTCAATATTGTTATGCGAGAATATGTTCAGTATACAGACATCTTGATAAAGATTTAAAGTCAGATCTAGATATTACTAAGTACGATTTTGAATATTCGAAGGATGAAATAAAAATCTTAAAAAAATTATCTGAATGGCCCAAGTGTATTGATGTATCTTGTAATAAGCTTGAGCCGCATAGAATACCGACTTATTTATATGAATTAGCCTCTTTATTTCATTCATATTGGAATTTAGGTAAGGAAAATCCAGACAAAAGATTTATCAATGATCAAAAAAAAATAACCGATGATAAATTGATTTTTCTAAAAGCTATTTCCAATGTAGTAAAATCTGGGATGAATATAGTTGGAGTGTCTACGCCAGATAAAATGTGATGCTAAAAGAGATTAAATATTTAATATTTTTATTACTAATCAGTTTTTTTATTTTTTTTACAGGTAAGTATTATTTTTCAGATGATAATAAAAAAAATTCTTTTAGATCTTTGAGTAATATTGACAAAAAAATTGATATTTATTCTGAAAAATTGCCAGTTTTAGAAAATGATACTAAAGACATCATTCAATATGTAGAAAAATCTAATAAAGATAAAAAGAAAAAATTTAATTTTTGGAAACTTCTTGATTAATGAATAATCGAAGATCTTTTATTATCGGAATTAAATCAACAAAACTTAACCTTAGAGAAAAGAATTTTATTAGAAAATATAAGCCATGGGGAGTAATTTTATTTACTAGAAACATAAAAGATATTAAACAGGCAAAACAATTAACTACGTCTATACGCAAGATCTTTAATGACGATAAATATCCAATCTTAATTGATCAAGAAGGTGGTAGAGTAAACCGACTTAAAAATATTATATCTTTTGAAAATCTAACCTCTGAATTTTTTGGCAAAGAGTTTATAAAAAAACCTAAGGAATTTAATTTTTTCTATAAACTATTTATTGATAAAACTTCATATTTATTAAAATTGATAGGAGTTAATATTAATACTTGTCCTGTTTTAGATCTTAGAAAGAAAGGTTCATCATCAATTATTGGAGACAGATCTTTCTCTAGTAATCCCAAAATAGTTTCAAAAATTGGTGATTATTGCATTGACTATCACCATAATAATGGCGTAGGAACTGTTATTAAACATATACCAGGACATGGTTTAGCAAAAGTTGATAGTCACCATTTTACACCCGTAATTAATAAAAATTTAGATTACTTAATAAAAAATGATTTTTTTCCTTTCAAAAGAAAAAATTCTTTTTTTGCAATGACAGCCCACATCATATTCAAAAAGATTGATTTAAAAAATACAGTAACGCATTCTAAAAAAATGATAAAATTAATAAGAAATAAAATAGGTTTTAAGAATATTTTGATTTCTGACGATATATCCATGAAAAGTTTAAAAGGTAAAATTAAAGAAAATACAATCAATGCGTTTAATGCTGGTTGTGATCTTGTTTTACATTGTAATGCTAAAGAAAATGAGATGGAAATTGTTGCTCAAAATTCACCTTTCATAAGCAAATTTGTAATAAAAAAAACATCACAATTTTACAAGATAATAAGTTAGTATTCGTTTATGACAAAAAATGATTCCTCACTTTTTAGTGTTGATATTGAAAATTATAACGGTCCATTAGATATATTGTTAGACCTTGCAAAATCTCAAAAGGTGAATTTAGAAAATATTTCTATTACAAAACTAGCAGATCAATTTCATGATTTTATAACAAACCAAAAAAATTTAAACCTAGAGTCCGCCTCTGAGTATTTACTTATGGCCACATGGCTTGCTTATTTGAAATCTAAACTTCTTTTACCTGGAACACCTGAGGAAGAGTTTAAAGTTCAAGAAGTGGCAGAAAAATTAAAACTCCAACTTAAAAAATTAGAATTAATCAGATTATTATCTGAACAAATGTTAAAGCGTAAAAGATTAGGTCGTGAAATCAGAACAAGAGGTGTAAGAGCAGGCATTAGACCCATTTATAACAGTGAAATTAAAGTAAATTTATTTGAATTATTAAAAACATATTCAACTATTATTATGACCAAAGATTTTCAAAAAATAAATATTCCTAAACTCCCTGTTTTTACAACTGAAGAGGGGATTAAAACAATCAGAGATTTTTTTGGAAAATTAACAGATTGGAAAAAATTAGAGGACTTGATACCTAAAAATTTTAAGAGTGTTACAAAATATAAAAAAACTGGCACAGCAGGTATTTTTGCAGGATCACTTGAACTTGTTAAAGAAGGTAATTTAAAAATTAAACAAGAAAATTTATTTGATGACATTTTTATTAAGGAAAAATAATGAATAAAAAAATTAGAAAAAAAGATAATGTTATTGATTTTCCTAATAAATTATCCTCAATTGAAAAAGAAATTGAAGCAATAGTTTTTGCAGCTGCTGAGCCACTTGATATTGAAACTATAGAAAATAAGATTTCAAAAAAAACTAATGTCGAAAAAATTTTATTAAAATTACAAAACGAATATTCTAATCGAGGTATTAATTTAGTGTGTATCTCAAAAAAATGGTCATTTAGAACATCGCCAAATCTTTCTGAAATTATGAAACAAGAAAAAACTGTTGAAAAAAAATTATCAAGAGCTGCAATTGAAACACTTGCAATCATTGTTTATCATCAACCAGTAACACGTGCTGAAATTGAAGAAATTAGAGGTGTTGCATTCGGCACAAATACTCTTGAAATTTTGATGGAGTTAAACTGGGTAAAACCAGGTGGTAGAAAAGATGTCCCCGGAAAACCAATTCAATATGTTACAACTGATGATTTTTTAAGTCATTTTAATCTTCAAAAGTTATCCGATTTACCAACCGTTGATGAATTGGGTGCCGCTGGTCTTATCGATAGTACAAATATTGATAATGCAATTTTTGGAACTGGTAAATTTTATAAAGAGAAACAAGATGGTAAAAAAGAGGATATTTATTCAAATATTGATGAAATGCTAAGCAGCACTTTAGACTCTGAGGAGAAAAATAAGAATTCATAACTTAGGTTCAAAAAAAGTCACTTTTAAATTGAGAATAAAAGATATATAACTTTTCTATGAGCATAGGAATTTGGCAGATAGCAATTGTTGTTATACTTGTAGTTTTACTTTTTGGAAGAGGTAAGATCTCAAGTCTGATGGGAGATGTTGCTAAAGGAATTAAGAGCTTTAAAAAAGGTATGGCATCAGATGTTACTGATGACAACGAACCTAAAAATATTTCCGAAGATAATCAAGATAATAACAAAAAAGATTAAATCACATGCCTACTATTGGTTGGTTTGAGATTTTAATTATCGTAGCAATAGCTATTGTTGTTCTTGGACCAAAAGATTTTCCAATAATGTTAAAAAAAGTTGGCTCATGGATTGGTACAATTAAGAATTATATCAATAATGTCCAAAATGAAGTTTCAAATATTGATATTGAAAATGATAAAATAGAAAAAAAAGAAGAAAAAAAACATGAGTCAGAATGATAAAGAGGGTGGTTTTGTAAGCCATTTAGCTGAACTAAGAAAAAGACTTATACATAGTTTTATTTTTCTAATTGTTTTTTTTGTTGGATGTTATTTTTTTGCAGAACATTTATACGGTTTTTTAGTAGATCCTTTCGCCCAAGCCGTTAAAGATGATGGAACTGACAGACGATTAATATTTACCGCTCTTCAAGAAACCTTTTTAACATATCTAAAAATTTCTTTCTTTACAGCATTCTTTGTCACTTGCCCGTTTATACTTATGCAAATTTGGAAATTTATAGCACCTGGTTTATATAAACATGAAAAACATGCAATATTACCTTATCTAATATTAACTCCAGTGCTTTTTTTTCTTGGAGGGATGTTAGTTTATTATTTGATAATGCCTTTAGCGATAAAGTTTTTTTTATCATTTGAAAGCACAGGTTTATCCACAAATTTGCCGATACAACTTGAAGCTAAGGTAAATGAGTATTTATCATTAGTCATGAAACTTATTTTTGCTTTTGGTATAAGTTTTCAATTACCTGTGGTTTTAAGTTTACTAGCAAGAATTGGTGTTGTTGATTCTGAATTTTTAAAGAAAAGAAGAAAATACGTTGTAGTTATAATTTTTGCAGCAGCAGCATTATTAACACCACCTGACCCTATAACCCAAATTGGTTTAGCGATTCCATTATTAATTTTATATGAATTATCAATTTTTTCTGTAAAGTTTATAGAGGATAAGAAATTTAAAGATTCTAATGCATAACTTAAAGGAAATAAGAAAAAATTTTGATGATTTTAAAAACGCGCTAAAAGGTAGATTTCTTAAAATAGATTTTAATGAACTTAAAGACTTAGATATCAAAAATAGAAATTTTATCCAAAAAAAAGAGTCTTTGGAAAATGAAAAAAAAGAAATTTCAAAATCTAAAGATGAAAAATTATTTAAAAAATCAAAAGAAATTTCAAATGAAATAGATGAAATATCGAAACAGCAAAAAATAATAAAAGACCAACTAGATAAAATTTTATCATTTATCCCAAATATTCCTCATAAAGATGTTCCGAATGGAAAAGATGAAAATGATAACGTAGAAATAATGAAATCAGGTCAAATACCAAGTTTTGATTTTAAACCCTTATCACATTATGAATTAGGTGAAAAACTTGGAATGCTTGATTTTGACCTAGCCACTAAAACTACAGGTGCACGATTTGTATTCGTAAAAAATAAACTGGCCTTATTAGAAAGGGCTATTTCAAATTTCATGCTAGATACGCACATATTAAAAAATGGTTATGAAGAAATTTCACCACCTTTATTTGCTTCTGAAAGTACAATGTTTGGTACGGGTCAACTTCCTAAATTCGAAAATGATCAATTTGAAATCAAATTGGATGATAATGGTGAAAGAAAGTTTTTGATACCTACAGCAGAAGTGATTTTAACTAATATTGTTAAAGATCAGATGATTAATCAAAAAGATCTACCAATGAGATTTGTTGCATCTACACCATGCTTTAGAAAAGAGGCGGGTAGTTATGGCAAAGATACAAAAGGTATGATTAGACAGCATCAGTTTTACAAAGTTGAAATGGTTAGTATCGTCGAACAAGAAAAATGCCTAGAAGAACTTGAGAGGATGACAAAATGTGCAACATCAATTTTAGATCTATTAGAATTACCATACAGAAAAATGATCCTATGCAGTGGTGACATGGGATTTAGTGCTGAAAAAACCTATGACATTGAAGTTTGGCTACCCTCAGAGAAAAAATATAGAGAAATTTCCTCTTGTTCATCTTGTTCAACTTTTCAAGCTGTGAGAATGAAAGCAAGATATAAGAATCAGAAAAAAGAAACTCTTTATGTTGGTACTTTAAATGGGAGTGGTCTAGCTGTGGGTAGAACTTTAATAGCAGTTTTAGAAAATTATCAACAAAAAGATGGCTCAATAATAATTCCAAAAGTTTTAAGACCGTATATGGACAATTTGGAAAAAATTTCTGTCAAATAAAGTTGTTTTAATCTTTTAGATAGTATAAATAATCAATTTTAATTAAGGAGTTTTATGGATAGTGCAGGAATAGGACAATTTATACCATTAATTTTAATTTTTGTTATTTTTTATTTTTTCTTAATAAGACCTCAGCAAAAAAAAGTTAAAGAACATAAAGCCATGGTTGAGAGTTTAAAAAAAGGTGACAAAATTGTAACGTCTGGTGGTATTACAGGAACGATTTCTAGAGTTGTAGATAATGATAAAATTGAAGTAGAGATTGCTGACAACGTAACAGTTGAGGTGATTAGAGGTACTGGTGTTCAAAGTCTAATGAACTCTCAAGAAGTAAAAAAATAATTTTTTTGAATTTAAAGTGTTATATTTTTCAAAACTAAGAATTATTTTTATTACTTTAATTTCCTTACTTTTTATTATATTTGCTTTATCAAACCTTTTTAATTTTGATAACAAAATATTAAATAAAAAAATTAATTTAGGTTTAGATCTACAAGGAGGATCTTATCTTTTACTGGAAATTGATAATGATCCGGTAATTGAACAAAAACTTCAAAATTTAACAGTTACGATAAGAAATTATTTTAAAGAAAAAAATGTCAGAATTACAAATTTTAAACTTTCAAATCAAACCTTATCATTTACTTCAGATGAAAATTCAAAACAGACTATCTTGGATGAATTTGCGTCAGAAGAAAGTGAATTAAATCCTTATTATCAAAGATTTAAATCACATCAGTTAGATATAGTTGAGGAAAATAATTTTTTTAAGGTTTCTTTCTCAAAGCAAGGAATTATTAATCTAAAAACATCGTCTCAAGATCAAGCGCTAGAAATAGTCAGAAGAAGGATAGATGAAATCGGTACAAATGAACCCAATATTTTAAAAAGAGGTAATGATAGAATATTAGTTGAGTTACCAGGTTTAGATGATCCAATGAGAATAAAATCTTTACTTGGAAAAACTGCAAATTTAACATTTAGATTTGTTACGAATGATACCGAAGGTTCATTCGGAGCAGAAAAATTAGAATTTGAAGATGGTACCGAAGAAGCAATAGTTAGTAAAAGAATTATACTAAGCGGTGAAAATCTTTTAGATGCTCAACCAAGAATGGATACGGAAAACAATGAGACTGTTGTAACATTTTCACTGGATAGGGTAGGAGCAAAAAGATTTGGTAAAGCTACATCTACAGGTATTGGTAAAAGATTAGCTATAGTTTTGGATGGAAAAGTTATTAGTGCTCCAGTTATAAGGGACACGATTGCTACCGGTTCTGGCCAAATCAGTGGAGGATTTACATTTCAATCAGCAACTGATCTTGCCTTACTTTTGAGATCAGGTGCATTACCTGCTCCTCTAAATATTATTGAAGAAAGAACTGTTGGTCCAGATTTAGGACAGGACTCTATAAACGCAGGAATGATTGCTTTGTTAATTGGTTTTATACTGGTCATACTTTATATTTTTGTTAAATATAAAATCTTTGGAATCATTACTAATATTGCTTTAATATTAAATCTTTTCATATTAGTTGGAATACTAACTATTTTTGAAGCAACTTTAACTCTACCTGGTATAGCAGGAATAATTCTTACTGTGGGTATGGCTGTTGATGCAAATGTTCTAATTTTTGAAAGAATTAAAGAGGAGTTAAAGAGTGAAAAAAATAATTTAATAGCATTTGATAGTGGTTATACAAAATCCAGAACTGCTATACTAGATGCAAATATTACTACTTTATTAGCAGCAATTATTTTATTTTTTATGGGATCAGGTCCAATTAAAGGTTTTTCATTAACACTAGGAATTGGGATATTTACAACATTATTTACTGTCTATTTTATAGCAAGATTATTGACCGTTTTGTATGTATCAAAAAATAAAGAAAAAGAGGGACTGATTTAGATGATTGCCTTTAACAAATATTATAATAGATTTAATATTCTTTCAGTATCTTTAGTGATTGTTTCTTTATTATTACTTACATTTAAAGGTTTAAATTTTGGAATAGATTTTAAAGGTGGAACTCTTATTGAATTAAGATCTACAGACAGTAAGATTAATGTTTCCTCACTAAGGGACAATTTAAGTCAAATGAATTTGGGCGATGTATCTGTTAAAAACTTTGGTAATGAGACTGATTTTTTAATTAAGTTTGAAAATAATGAAAATAAAAATGTAATTGAAGAAATTAAGAAGAATTTAGATAAATCATTCGGGAACAGCTTCAATTTCAGACGAGTAGAAAATGTTGGCCCTAAAGTTAGTGCTGAATTATTAAGATCAGGTGTTATTGCAATATCAGTGGCTTTGTTTTTGATGCTTGTCTATATTTGGATAAGATTTGAATGGCAATTTAGCTTAGGTGCCATAGTAGCTTTATTTCATGATGTCATTGTTACACTTGGTCTCTTTTCTTTATTAGGCCTAGAGATTAATCTTTCAATAATTGCAGCTGTACTCACAATAGTTGGTTATTCAATGAATGATACAGTTGTTATTTTCGATAGAGTAAGAGAAAATTTAAGAAAATATTCTGATATTAAAATTTTTCAGTTAACAAATATCTCTATTAACGAAACTTTGTCTCGTACTTTGATAACCTCTGTAACAACTCTATTAGCGTTGCTTTCAATATTCTTTTTTGGCGGCGAGGTTTTAAAAGGTTTTTCTTTAGCCATGATATTCGGGGTAATTTTTGGGACTTATTCATCAATTTATATTGCAAACACAGTATTAGTAAGACTAAATGTGTCTCAAAAAACAGTCCTTAGAGAAGATAAAAACTAATATAAATTTTGAGCAGCTACCATTGAAAGTAGCATCGGTAGAGATAGCAAAGTATTTGTTCTTGAAAACAACATTGCTGTTTTAGTTGATTTTGCTTTTACCTCAGGTTCACATTCTACTATTCCTAAAGCTTTTTTCTGATTAGGCCAAATTACAAACCATACATTAAAAGCCATAACAACGCCTAGCCACATCCCAATTCCAATAGCAGTGTGTTTTGGCACCCCTGAGCCTATACTTAAAGTCATAGCATCATGAAGATATCCATTTAACCATGCTAGTATAAATCCTGACAGAATTGTAAGTGCTGCTGCCCATCTAAAATAAAAAAGAGCAGCTGGAGCAATAACTTTACCAATTGCTGGTTTTTGTTCGTCTGGAATTTTACTCATGTTCGGGATTTGTACAAAATTAAAATACCACAAGAGACCTATCCACATTATAGCTACCACGACGTGAAAAAATCTTGTTAACCATGACCAGAAAAGTCTATCAAAACTAAATCCGTCATTTTGATAGAATAATCCAAAAAAAACAATCACAGCTAAGGCTAGTGAAGCGTGTATTGTTCTTGGTAGAGAGGCTAATAGTTTATCCATATCTAAATATACTAATTTTGATAAAGTTTAACAATGATTTTTTCTTAGTTTAAAAGTGGTTTTAAAAATTTACCAGTATAACTCTCATTAATTTTACAAATTTCTTCTGGCTTTCCCTCTGCGATAATTTTTCCACCTTTGACACCACCCTCGGGGCCCATATCAACAATATAATCAGCTGTTTTTATTACATCTAAATTGTGTTCAATTACAACAACAGTATTTCCTAGGGCAACAAATGTGTGGAGAATTTCAAGTAATTTTTTTATGTCATGTTGATGTAATCCAGTAGTTGGTTCATCTAGTATGTACATCGTTCTACCTGTAGATCTTTTTGATAATTCTTTTGCTAACTTAATTCTTTGAGCCTCACCTCCTGATAGAGTTGTAGCTTGTTGGCCAATTTTGATATACCCTAAACCAACTTTCTTTAATGTTAATAATTTTGTTTTAATATTAGATATATTTTCAAAATATTCACATCCTTCATCGACAGTCATATTCAAAACATCAGCAATACTTTTATCTTTAAACTTAATTTCTAGAGTTTCCCTGTTGTATCTAGTGCCTTTACATTCATCACATTGAATATAAACATCTGGCAAAAAATGCATTTCATAAGTAATGACCCCATCTCCTTCACATGCTTCACATCTTCCACCTTTAACATTAAATGAAAATCTTCCAGGTTTATACCCTCTAGACTTTGATTCAGGTAATCCCGTAAACCAATCTCTTATAGGACCAAATGCACCTGTATAGGTCGCTGGATTAGATCTAGGAGTTCTTCCAATTGGTGATTGATCGATATCGATTATCTTATCAACTAACTCTGTTCCTTTAAAACCTTTAAAGGGCTTCGGAATTTTTCTAGATTTATTATTATTTAATGTAAGATTTAAAGCGTTGTACAGAGTCTGTAACACAAGAGTAGATTTTCCACTACCTGATACTCCTGTTACACAAGTTAAACTTCCTAATGGAATTTTTAAGTTTACATTATTAAGATTATTTCCAGTTGCACCTGTAATTTCTAAAAATCTTCCATTCTTAGCTAATCTTCTTTTTGATGGTACATTTATTTTAAATTTGTTTGATAGATATTTTCCAGTTATGCTATTTTGATTTTGACTTATTTCTTTTATTGAACCTGATGCAACAACTTCACCACCTTTATTACCGGCTTCTGGTCCAAGATCAATTATATGATCTGCATTCTCCATTGTTTCAGTATCATGTTCGACTACTATAACTGTATTGCCTAAATCTCTTAATCTTTTTAAGGCATTGATAAGCTTTACATTATCTTTTTGATGAAGACCTATTGATGGTTCATCCAAAACATATAAAACACCAGTTAAACCAGAACCGATTTGCGATGCTAATCTTATTCTTTGTGCTTCACCACCAGATAAAGTTCCAGACTCCCTTGAAAGAGTAAGATAATCAAGACCAACATTTAGTAAAAAATTTAATCTTTCGTTAATTTCTTTTAAAATATGTTCTGCAATTTTTACTTGTCTTTTGTCTAAATTATTCTTTAAATTATCAAACCATATTGCAGCATCTGAAATTGATTTTTCTGTAACCTCACTTATATGAAGACCATCAATTTTTACACATAATGCCTCATCTTTTAATCTATGACCATTACATCTTTCACATTTGGTATCTGATTGATATTGAGCAATTTCTTCTCTCTTCCAATCACTATCTGTCTCTAGGTATCTTCTTTCTAAGTTATTTATTACACCTTCAAAAGTTTTTTTATGTGAATATTTTTCGTAACCATCGTCATACGTAAATTTTATTTCCTCATCATCAGATCCATAAAGGATAATATCTTTTATCTTTTTTGGTAATTTTGACCATTTTTCCTCTAGAGAAAATCCATAATGCTTAGCTAAAGAACTTAATGTTTGAGCATAATATAATGTTGTTGTTTTTGCCCAGGGTTCGATAGCACCATCAATTATACTTTTTTTCTCATTTGGTATAACTAAATTTGGATCAACATTAAGCTTTATCCCGATACCCTCACATTCCTCACAAGCACCAAATGGACTATTGAAAGAAAATAATCTTGGTTCAATTTCTTCTATGGTAAATCCACTTTCAGGACACGCAAATTTTGTTGAAAAAATCAACTTTTCTATTTTTCTGAATTTTTTGGGTAAGGTTTCATCTTCATATTCAACAAACAAAAGACCATTAGCTAGCTGTATTGAAGTTTCTATACCTTCTGCAAGTCGATTTCCTAAAGATGAGTTTAAAACTATTCTATCAACAAGTATTGAGATATCATGTTTAATTTTCTTATTTAACTCTGGGACTTTTTCAATATCATATAAAACATCGTCAATTTTGATTTTTCTAAAACCTCTTTTTTTATAATTTAGAATCTCTTTTCTATATTCACCTTTTCTTCCTCTAACTACAGGAGCATAAAGATAAATAGTTGATTTTTTTGGTAATTTTTTAATCTTATCTACTATTTGACTAACAGTTTGTGACTCGATTGGTTTCCCAGTAAAAGGCGAATATGGAATACCAGCTCTGGCATATAAAACCCTCATATAATCATAAATTTCGGTAACTGTTGCAACTGTAGATCTAGGATTTTTTGATGTATTTTTTTGTTCTATTGATATCGCGGGACTTAATC
The DNA here is from genome assembly GCA_902600635.1 of uncultured Pelagibacteraceae bacterium. Lineage (GTDB taxonomy): Bacteria > Pseudomonadota > Alphaproteobacteria > Pelagibacterales > Pelagibacteraceae > Pelagibacter. The sequence continues at coordinate 33,476 of CACKKE010000006.1, forward strand.
CCTCTATTAGATCCACATTTGGCTTTTTCATTTTATCTAAAAATTGTCTCGCATACGCGGATAAACTTTCGACATATCTTCTTTGACCTTCTGCGTAAATTGTATCAAAAGCTAATGAAGATTTTCCTGACCCAGATAGTCCGGTAATTACAATAAATTTATCCTTTGGAATTTCTAAAGATATATTTTTTAAATTATGTTCTTTTGCACCCTTTATAACTATCTTTTTAATCATAATTTTTGTTGCTTTGGCCTAATAAAATTAATATTCAGAGTAAAATTGTGATATAAATTAATTAACTAATAAAATAAATATTAAAATATTATGGCTGGAAGTTTAAATAAAGTACTTTTAATTGGTCGTTTAGGCGCAGATCCTGAAATCAAGCAAATGGTTAATGGAAAAAGCGTTGCAAGATTAAGTCTTGCAACAAGCCAATCATGGAAAGATAAAAATACAGGTGAAAAAAAAGAAAAAACTGAATGGCACCGTATAGTTGTATTTAATGAGGGTTTAGTAAACGTTGTTCAACAATATCTCAAAAAAGGTGCTCAAGTTTATGTTGAGGGTCAAATTTCAACAAGAAAATGGAAGGATGAACAATCGGGACAAGACAAATATTCAACTGAAGTAGTTATACAAGGATATAATTCGTCTCTAACTATGCTTGGAGGTGGAAATTCAGGTGGTATAGCCAATGACAATTCACAAGCATCAAATAATACTGAGGATTTATCTCAAGTACAAAATGATATGGACGACGATATTCCATTCTAATCATTATGGAAAAAAACGAAGTTTCTAAAGATAAAAATATAAAACTAATTTCAATGCATGATGAGATGAGCTCATCTTATCTATCATATGCAATGAGTGTTATTGTTAGTAGAGCTCTACCAGATGTTAGAGATGGCTTAAAACCTGTACATAGAAGAATATTATATGCAATGTATAAGGGTGGTTATGATTGGTCGAAACAATTTAGAAAATCTGCAAGAATAGTTGGAGATGTAATTGGTAAATATCATCCGCATGGTGATCAATCAGTTTATGACGCTCTAGTTCGTATGGTCCAAGATTTTTCAATGAGCTTACCTCTCGTGGATGGTCAAGGAAATTTTGGATCTATAGATGGTGATCCAGCAGCCGCTATGAGATATACAGAAACTAGATTATCAAAAGTATCACAATTTTTAATTGATGATATTGAAAAAAACACGATTGAATTTAAAAGTAATTATGACGAAACAGAAAAAGAACCATCTGTATTACCTGCACAATTTCCAAATTTATTAGTAAATGGAGCAGGGGGTATTGCCGTTGGTATGGCAACAAGTATTCCACCTCATAATTTAGGAGAGATTATTAATGGTACATTAGCTTTAATTGATAACAAAGATATCAAGATTAAAGATTTAATGAAGCACATACCTGGACCTGATTTTCCTACAGGTGGTGTAATTATTGGTAAAGATATTATTAAGCAGGGTTATAACAAAGGTAGAGGCTCTTTTAAAATTAGAGGTGAAATATCAAACGAAACTCTTAAAAATGGTAGAGATAGATTAGTTATAAATTCTATTCCTTATCAAGTTAATAAATCTGTGTTGAATGAGAGAATAGCACAATTAGTTAGAGAAAAGAAAATAGAGGGTATTAGAGATATACGAGATGAGTCCAACAGAGAAGGTATAAGAGTCTCGATAGATTTAAGAACAGGTGTTGAACCTGAGACTGTTAAAAGACAATTATACAAGAACACTCAAATAGAGAGTTCATTTGGGTTTAATACTCTTGCAATTGTAGATGGTAAGCCAAAGACTTGTAATCTTAAAGAATTTTTAGAGAATTTTTTAAAATTTAGAGAAGATGTTGTACTCAAGAAAACAAAATTTGATCTCAATAAAGCAGAAGATAGAGCACATATTTTGATAGGTCTATCAGTATCCGTTGAGAATTTAGATAAAGTAATAAAGATTATAAGAGGTTCAAAAACTCCAGATGATGCAAAAAAATCTTTATTAAATACTAAATGGAAAATTAATAAATCAAAAAAAATGTTTTCATTGATAGAGACCAAAAATTCGAAAGGTTTATATAATTTATCAATATTGCAAGTTGAAGCTATATTAGAATTAAGATTACAAAAATTGACAGCACTTGGTATCAATGAAATAGAAGTTGAAATAAAAAAACTATCTGAGTTAATTTCTTCATTAAAAAAAATTATATCTTCAAAAAAAGAATTATTAAAAGTAATCAGCAATGAACTTAATGAAATAAAAGAAAAATATGCAACACCAAGAAGAACAAAAATTATTGATGCGGTACTCAATTACGACATTGAGGAAACAATACAAAAAGAAACTGTTCTTATAACTGTTACCCTACAAGGTTATATAAAAAGAGGATCACTTAAAACTGTAAAGATTCAAAAAAGAGGAGGTAAAGGTAAAACTGGTATTACAACTAGAAATGAAGACTCTGTTGTTCAGACTCTATCAGTTAATACTCATACTTCTGTTCTATTTTTTTCTACTGAAGGTCTTGTTTATAAAGTAAAAGCATGGAAAATACCTGAAGGTTCAGCATCATCAAAAGGCAAATCTCTATTCAATATTTTGCCACTTAAAAATCATCAATCAATAAGTTCAATCATGCCATTTCCTGAAAGTGATGAAGATCCAAGTAAATATCAGATAGTTTTTGCAACTTCGCAAGGTAAAGTTAGAAAAAATAGTTTAGAGGATTTCGCTTCAATTAATACATCGGGAAAAATAGCAATGAAGCTAGATACTAATGATAAAATAATCGGAGTTAAGATTTGTAAAGATGATCAAGATATAATCTTAAGTACAAAATTTGGAAAGTGTATTAGATTTGAGTCTAAAAAGTTAAGAATATTTAAGGGAAGATCATCAAAAGGTATAAAGGGAATAGAATTGGCATCTAACGATGAAATAGTCTCCTTATCAATTATTGATAATAATAAGTTAAAGAAAAATGGAAAAAATACAAAAGATGATAAGTCTGAATTAGCGGCGAAACAAAAATTTATTTTATCTATTAGTGAAAATGGTTTTGGCAAAAAAACCTCTCATTATGACTACAGAACAACAAATAGAGGTGGTAAAGGAATTATTGGAATAATTAATTCACCTAGAAATGGGAATATTGCATCATCGTTTCCTGTATATGAGGGAGACGAAATAATGATTTCTACAAATAAGGGTAGAGTGATAAGGTTAGCTGTTAAAGAGATCAGAACAGCTGGAAGAAACACACAAGGAGTAAGAATAATTAAGTTATCTGGTGATGAAAAAGTTGTTTCAGCAATTAAAATTGATGATAATTTAATATAATGTCTAAGACAGCTATCTATCCAGGTACTTTTGATCCAATTACTTTTGGTCATATTGATGTAATAAAAAAGGGATTAAAATTATTTGATAAAATTGTTGTTGCTGTATCAGATGGTGAAAATAAAGATTATCTTTTTGATGCTGAGGAAAGATTAGAAATTGTAAGAAATGCTCTTTTTAAAGATCTAAAAATGAATAAAAAAAAAATAATTTTGATTTCATTTAAATCATTAACGACTAGCCTTTGTAAAAAATATAAATCAAATATTATATTGAGAGGTTTAAGAGCAGTATCAGATTTTGAATACGAGTTTCAACTTGCTGGTATGAATAGAAAATTGAATAATAATATTGAAACTTTATTTTTGATGTCAGATGTTGAAAATCAAATTATTTCATCAAAATTTGTTAAAGAAATCATTAAACTTGATGGAAATATAAAAAAATTTACAACTAAAAGTACTATTAAAGCTTTAAAAGATAAATATGAGTAAACTTTTTATAAAAATATTAATTATTTTTTTACTTACAATTAATCAATCGTTAACAGAGGAGAATATGATGATTTTAAAATTAAAAGATGGTGATGTGAAGATAGAATTATTTTCAGATACAGCACCTAATCATGTTAAAAGAATAAAAGAATTGGCTAATGCCGGCAAGTATGACAATGTGGTGTTTCATAGAGTTATTGATGGCTTTATGGCACAAACAGGTGATGTTAAATTTGGCAACTCAAATTCAGATGATTTTGACTTAAGGAGAGCTGGAATGGGTGGATCAGATTTACCTGACCTTAAACAAGAATTTAGTAATCTTCCTCATGATCGAGGTACATTGTCTATGGCTAGATCATCAGATCCTAATAGTGCTAATAGTCAATTTTTTATTTGTTTTAAACCAGCACCATTTCTTGATAATCAATATACTGTTTTTGGAAAAGTTGTCGAAGGAATGGAATTTGTTGATAAAATCAAAAGAGGTGATGAAAATAATAATGGAGCAGTAACAGATCCTGATAAAATTATTAGTTTCAAATCTTTATAATATTCTAATTTCAATTGAAAAAATTTGAATTTAAAGTTTTAAAAAAAAATAAATTTGCAAGACGAGGCTTAATTGAAACTCATAGAGGTAAAATTGAAACACCAGTTTTTATGCCTGTGGGAACTCAAGCTACAGTAAAAGCTTGTACAATTGATGACATAAAAAAAACTGGTTCTCAAATTATTCTATCAAATACTTATCATTTGATGATACGACCAGGTGTTAAAAGAATTGAAGATGCAGGTGGACTTCACAAATTTATGAATTGTGATTTACCAATTCTTACAGACTCTGGTGGCTTTCAAGTCATGTCTTTATCAAAACTGAACAAAATAGATAAAGAAAAAGGGGCAATTTTTAATTCTCATATTGATGGAAAAAAATTTTATCTTAGTCCAGAGGAAAGTATAAAAATCCAATTAGGACTTAATTCTGATATTGTAATGGTTATGGATGAGTGTCCAAAAAAAACAAATGATTACCAAACTATAGATAAATCTATGAATTTGTCTTTGTATTGGGCTGAGAGATCTAAAAAAGCTTTTGGGCATAACCCTCACAAAGCTTTATTTGGTATTGTACAAGGGGGTTTATTTAAAGATTTGAGACAAAAATCCTTAGAGGGGCTTTTAGAAATTGGATTTGATGGTTATGCATTAGGTGGTCTAGCTGTAGGAGAAACTCAAGATGAAATGTTCACTGTTTTAGATGATATTAAAGAACATTTACCCGATGATAAACCTCACTATTTAATGGGTGTTGGTACTCCGAATGATATCTTGGGTGCTGTTAAAAGAGGTGTAGATATGTTTGATTGTGTTCTTCCAACTAGATCAGGTAGAACTGGACTTGCTTTTACTTGGCAGGGAAGAGTAAATATTAAAAATAATAAATACCAAAATGATAATACTCCTCTAGATCCAGAGTGTAAAAATCTAAATTTGAATAAATATTCTAAAAATTATCTAAATCACTTGTTTAATACAAATGAGATTCTTGGATCAATGTTGTTGACATTACATAATATAAATTTCTATCAAGAATTAATGAGATCGATTAGAGAGAATATCCAAAATGACACATTTGATACTTTTCATGATAAATACATAGATAAGTTGTAAATAGTTCAGTTTTTTTTTTAAATTCGTGTTTGAAATATTTAGATTATTCTATATATAGATTTCATTCTAAAGTGAATATGGGCCGTTAGCTCAGTTGGTAGAGCAATTCCCTTTTAAGGAATGGGTCGATGGTTCGAGTCCATCACGGCTCACCATATCTTATGCAATTGGTGGGTATTTAATAATTATTTCGTTTAACCAAGTTTGAATATTTCTTATTCTGCTGTCAGATGAAGGATGAGTACTCATAAATTGAGGAGGTTCTTTACCTTTATTTGCCTCTTTCATTCTCTCCCATATTTTTTCAGTTTCTCTAATATCATAACCAGACAAAGAAGAAAAAATCATACCTAGATAATCAGCTTCACTTTCCTGTTTTCTATTGAAAGGATTCATTATACCAATCGAAGATATCAGACCGACGGTGTCCATACCAGTTGATCTATTAATTTGACTTAAAGCCCCTCCACTAAAAATATCAATTAGAGTAGTTCCTGTTTGGACTAGAACTCCACGACTTGCTCTTTCAACAGAGTGTTTTGCAACTGCATGAGCAATTTCATGGCCCATAACAGCCGCTAAACCATTTGTATTTTTTGTAATTTTAAGCATACCACTATAAACAGCAATTTTTCCGCCTGGCATACACCAAGCATTTTTGACTTTATCATTATCAATTAGAATATATTCCCAATCAAAATTGACAG
>CACKKE010000007.1 GCA_902600635.1 uncultured Pelagibacteraceae bacterium
TTTTGAATATGATGTGAAAGATTTTTTATATTTTAAAATTGATAGGAAAAAAAAGATCCTCGCTTCTTCTTTATTACTTGCTCTAGGTTTTACTAAATCAGACATCGCTAATGAGTTTTATGAAAACGAAAAGTTTATCTATGACACTAATTCGCAAAAATGGAAAACAAAATTTAATCCAGAAAACTATAAAGCTAAAAATTTTTCAGAAGAGGTTATTGATGCAAATACTGGAAAAGTTGTCATAAAGTTAGGTGATAAGATAAATTATTTGAATGCAAAAAAATTATCTAATGAGGGCTTGAAAAATATTTTAGTATCAAAAGAATCTTTGTATGGAAAATTTTTACACAAGGATATTAAGATAAGCGATGAAGAAGGCGGTATTTTCAAAATTGGAACTGAATTAAATGAAACTATTATTCAACAAATATTAGACGCAAAAATTTATACTCTTGATATTTCGGTTACTAACTCAATCAACAAAGGCGGTTATTTATTAACTACAATATTTAGTGATAAAAATAATACTAAAGACGAAGCAATAACTGAAATTTACAAAATGCTAAGACCAGGTGAACCACCAACAATCGAAATAGCAACTCAAATATTTAATAATTTATTTTTTAGCTCTGATAGATATGATTTGTCTGATGTTGGTAGAGTAAAAATGAATTCTAGGTTGGACTTGGAGTGTTCTGATAAAATTACAATTTTAAGAAATGATGACATTATAGCAATAATTCATAAAATGCTTGATCTTAGAGATGGTAAAGATGAAGTAGATGATATTGACCATTTAGGAAATAGAAGAGTTCGATCTGTAGGAGAGCTTGTTGAAAATCAGGCAAGAATTGGTGTTTATCGAATGGAAAGAGCAATTAAAGAAAAAATGACTACTCTTGATATCGAGTCAGCAATGCCACAAGATTTAATTAATGCTAAACCGCTTACAGTTTCATTAAAAGATTTTTTTGCGAGTTCACAGTTATCTCAGTTTATGGACCAAACAAATCCTTTATCTGAAATAACTCATAAAAGAAGAGTATCAGCATTAGGACCTGGTGGTTTAACTCGTGAGAGAGCAGGTTTTGAAGTACGTGATGTTCATCCAACACATTATGGCAGGATATGTCCAATTGAAACTCCTGAGGGACCAAACATTGGTTTGATTAATAGTTTATCAACATATGCTAAAATTAACAAATATGGATTTATTGAAAGTCCATATAAAAGAGTTAAAGATGGAGTAGTTCAAGATAAAGTTGAATATCTATCTGCGATGGAGGAGACTAAATATACAATCGCACAAGCAAACACAAAACTTGATAAGAATAATAAAATTGTTGAAGAACTTGTATCTTGTAGACAAAACTTAAACTTTTTATTATCAAAACCTGAAACTATTGATTATATTGACGTATCTCCTAAACAATTAGTATCAGTAGCAGCATCTCTTATTCCTTTTTTAGAAAATGATGATGCCAACAGAGCTTTAATGGGATCAAACATGATGAGACAAGCAGTTCCATTATTAAAACCAGAGGCCCCACTAGTAGGTACAGGTATCGAAAGTGATGTTGCACTCGATTCAGGTGTAACGATTGTAGCAAAGAGAGATGGAATAGTTGATAAGATTGATGGAAAAAGAATTGTTGTAAAAGTCACTGAGGAAACAGATTTTACTAAATCAAGTGTTGATATATACAATCTTCAAAAGTTTAAAAGATCAAATCAAAATACTTGTATTAATCAAAGACCATTAGTTAGAGTAGGAGATAAAGTTAAAACTGGTGATATTATTGCTGATGGACCATCAACTAGATTAGGAGAATTAGCATTAGGAAAAAATGTTACTGTCGCATTTATGCCTTGGCAAGGATACAATTTTGAGGACTCAATTTTAATTTCAGAGAGATGCGTGACAGATGATGTGTTCACATCCGTTCACATTGTTGAATACGAGATAATGGCAAGAGATACCAAACTAGGTGAGGAAGAAATTACAAGAGATATTCCGAATGTTAATGAGGAGGCTTTAAAAAATCTTGATGAATCTGGCATAGTTTATATTGGAGCCGAAGTGAATGCTGGAGATATTCTAGTAGGTAAAGTTACACCAAAAGGTGACTCAGCTTCAGGACCTGAGGAAAAATTATTAAGATCAATATTCGGTGAAAAAGCGATAGATGTAACTGATACGTCTCTAAGAATGTCCAGAGGAAGCAGTGGAACAGTCGTTGATGTGAAAGTTTTCAATAGACACGGCATTGAAAAAGACGAGAGATCTATAACTATTGAACGAGCTGAGATCGAACAAGTTCAACAAGATAAAATTGTTGAAGAGGAAATTTTAGAGAGAAGTATTAAGCAAAGAGCATCTCAAATTTTATCAGGTTCATCTTTGACAAAAAAAATAAAGAATATTGATGTGGGTGCTAAACTTGATTTTGAGACTATCAACAGTTTATCAATTACTGATGTTTTTAAAATTACTGATGGAAATTCGAAAAATGATGCTGCAATTGCTCAATTGAAAGACCAATATAATAAAGCTGAACAAGATATTATCGAGAGATTTGAGGATAAAGTCCTTAAAATTAGAAGTGGAGATGATCTTCTACCAAGTGTTATGAAAATGGTTAAGGTTTTTGTTGCAATTAAGAGAAGATTAAGACCTGGTGATAAAATGTCTGGTAGACATGGTAACAAAGGAGTAGTTAGCAAGATTGTTCCAGTTGAAGACATGCCTTACAGAGAAGATGGAAGACCTGTTGATATAGTTCTTAACCCTCTTGGTGTTCCAAGTCGTATGAACGTTGGTCAGATTTTAGAAACACACCTAGGATGGGCATGTAAAGAATTTGGTGAACAAGTAAAAAATTTAGTTAACGAAAATCATAAAAAATTAGAAAAAACTGAAAAAATATCAAATTTCTTAAAATCTGTTTATGGTGAGGAAATCTATAATCAAAAAGTTGATAAATTAAATAAAACAGAATTCGAGGATTTGTGTGAAAATCTTCAAAATGGTATAGCGATATCAACCCCAGTATTTGATGGAGCAAAAGAAAGGGACGTAACAGAAATGTTAGAATTAGCAAAACTACCAGGCTCTGGACAAACTTATTTGTGGGATGGAAGAACAGGAGAAAAATTTGATAGACCTGTAACAGTTGGAATTATTTACATGCTTAAACTCCATCATTTAGTTGAAGATAAAATTCATGCAAGATCTACTGGACCTTATAGTTTAGTTACGCAACAACCTCTAGGAGGAAAAGCACAATTAGGTGGCCAAAGATTTGGTGAAATGGAAGTTTGGGCTTTAGAAGCTTACGGTGCATCATACACTTTACAAGAAATATTAACTGTAAAATCAGATGATGTAGCGGGTAGAGTTAAAGTTTATGAAACAATCGTTAAAGGTGAAGAAAACTTTGAGTCAGGTATACCAGAATCTTTCAACGTTTTAGTCAAAGAAATAAAATCTTTGGCATTAAATGTGGAATTAAATTAATTATGAAAAAAGAATTAACAGACTTATTTAAAAATTCTGAGATTTCTGAAGCTCAAAATTTTAATAGTATAAAAATTTCATTAGCAAGCCCAGAGAAGATCAAGTCTTGGACATATGGTGAAATAAAAAAACCTGAAACAATCAACTATAGAACTTTCAGACCGGAGAAAGATGGATTATTTTGTGCCAGAATATTTGGTCCTATAAAGGATTATGAATGCCTGTGTGGAAAATACAAAAGAATGAAATTCAGAGGTATAATTTGTGAAAAATGTGGAGTTGAGGTCACAAAATCAAATGTACGAAGAGAAAGAATGGGTCATATAAATCTAGCTACACCGGTAGCCCATATTTGGTTTTTAAAGTCATTACCTAGCAGAATAGCTCTTGCAGTTGATATGAAGTTAAAAGAAATTGAAAGAGTACTTTACTTTGAAAATTTTATTGTAATCGAACCTGGCTTAACTGGATTAAAGAAAAATCAACTTTTAAATGAGGAAGAATTAGCAAAATATCAAGATGAGTTTGGTGAGGAAGCTTTCTCTGCTGGTATAGGAGCGGAGGCAGTTTTAGAAATGCTAAAGAACCTTGATTTAGAATTAGAAAAGAAAAATTTAGTTAGTTACATTAAAGAGACAAAGTCTAAAGTTAATGAAGAAAGAGCAATTAAAAGGCTAAAACTAATAGAGTCTTTCATAGATACAGGTCAAAAACCTGAGTGGATGATTATGACAGTTGTTCCTGTAATACCACCTGAACTTAGACCTTTAGTTCCTTTAGATGGTGGTAGATTTGCGACTTCAGATCTTAATGATTTATATAGAAGAGTTATCAACAGAAATAATCGTTTAAAAAGATTAATGGATTTAAAAGCTCCAGACATAATCGTAAGAAATGAAAAAAGAATGTTACAAGAGTCTGTTGACGCATTATTTGATAATGGCCGAAGAGGAAGAGTAATCACTGGGACTGGTAAAAGACCATTAAAATCTTTAGCAGAAATGTTAAAAGGTAAGCAAGGTAGGTTTAGACAAAATCTTTTAGGTAAGCGTGTAGATTATTCTGGAAGATCTGTGATTGTTGTTGGACCTGACTTAAAATTGCATGAGTGTGGATTACCAAAAAAATGGCATTAGAATTATTTAAACCATTTTTATATGCAAGATTAAATAAATTAGGATTGGCCTCAACGATCAAACAAGCAAAAAAACTTGTTGAAAAAGAGACTAATGCAGTATGGGATGCTTTAGAGCTAATTGTTAGAGAACATCCAGTTTTATTAAATAGAGCTCCAACGCTTCATAGATTAGGTGTCCAAGCTTTTGAACCTAAGTTAATAGAGGGAGATGCTATTGAGTTACATCCATTAACATGTGCAGCCTTTAACGCTGATTTTGATGGAGACCAGATGGCAGTGCACGTACCTCTAAGTTTAGAGGCTCAATTAGAGGCAAGAATATTGATGCTATCAACAAATAATATTTTATCACCGTCAAATGGTAAACCAATTATTGTTCCAAGTCAGGATATGATTTTAGGAATTTACTATCTATCTCAAGAACCACTAACTGATAAACCAGCTGGATACTTTCTAAATGCAGACCAAATAGAATTTGCCTTATCTTCAGGTCAACTAAAAGTTCATAGTACAATTATATCAAGATTTGAAACGGTTGATGAGAGTGGGAAAAAGAAGTTTGAAAAATATACATCAACAGCAGGTAGATTTTTACTAGCAAATTTATTACCAAAAAATAAAGATATTAAATTTTCATTGGTCGATAGATTGTTACCAAAAAAAGTTGTTTCAGAAGTAATTGACATTGTCTTTAGATTTTGTGGTCAAAAAACAACTGTTATTTTCTGTGACAAACTAAAGGATTTAGGTTTCAAACATGCTTTTAAAGCAGGAATTTCTTTTGGTAAAGATGATTTAGTTATACCTGAGAGTAAAAATAAACTTATTGATGATACTAAAAAACAAATAGCTGATTATGAAACTCAATACGCTGAAGGACTTATTACTAGAGGAGAAAAGTATAACAAAGTTGTTGATGCCTGGTCAAAATGCACTGATCAAGTTGCATCTGAAATGATGAAAGGTATTTCAGCAACTGAAAAAACTTCAGAGGGTTTAAAAATTAATTCAGTATTTATGATGGCTGATAGCGGAGCCAGAGGCTCAGCTGCTCAAATGAAACAATTAGCAGGTATGAGGGGTCTTATTGCAAAACCTTCGGGTGAAATTATAGAAAGTCCAATTACGTCGAATTTTAAAGAAGGATTAACCGCTCTAGAATATTTTAATTCTACACACGGAGCTAGAAAAGGTTTAGCTGATACAGCATTAAAAACAGCAAGTTCAGGATATTTAACTAGAAGACTGTGTGACGTAGCGCAAGATTTAACAGTGACTAAAAAAGATTGCGATTGTAAGAACCCAGGTTTTATTGAACTTTCAGAAATATTAGAAGGAGGAAATGTTGTAGTAAGTTTATCTGAGAGAGCTTTAGGAAGAGTAACTTTTGATGATGTAAAACATCCTATTACAGGTGAAGTAATAATTAAAAAATTGACAATGATTGACGAGGCCGGATGTGATAAAATTGATGCTGCTGGGATTAAGTCTGTAAAAGTTTACTCAGTAATGACATGCGGATCTAAAGAAGGAGTTTGTGCAACTTCTTATGGTAGAGATTTATCTAGAGGAAAAATGGTTCACGTCGGAGAGGCAATTGGTATGATTTCTGCTCAATCAATCGGAGAACCTGGTACCCAGCTTACAATGAGAACTTTCCACGTTGGTGGAACAGCTTCAGTAAAACAAGATTCACAAATAGTAACTAAAAGTGAGGGAACTTTAAAGATTTTAAACTCAAATATTTTAGAAGACTCTAAAAAGAACTTGATTGTAATGGGACGTAACACTCAACTCTCTATTGAGGATGACAATGGTGTACAAATTGCAGTTTATAAAGTTGCGTATGGATCAAAACTATTTTTTAAGAATGGTGACAAAGTAAAAGCAAATACTAAAATTTGTGAATGGGATCCTTATACTACGCCTGTTATTGCTGAGAAAAGTGGTATTTCGAGTTATGTTGATTTGATTGATGGAGTTTCAATTCAAGAAACTACCGATGATGCTACAGGTATATCATCTAAGTCTGTAATAGATTGGAGAGCACAATCTAAGAGTACTGACTTAAAACCAAGAATTACTCTTAGAGATGAAAAAGGTAATGTAATTAAAAAAGCAGATGATAATGAAGCAAGATATTATCTTGTTCCAGATTCTATTCTTTCAGTTAAAGATGGACAAAAAGTTTCAGCAGGAGATGTTATTGCTAGACTTCCAAAAGAAACAACAAAAACGAAAGATATTACTGGAGGACTACCGAGAGTTGCTGAGTTATTTGAAGCAAGAAAAGCAAAAGATAGTGCAATAATTGCTGAAAATGATGGACAAGTTATTTTTGGAAAAGAAGTAAGGGGCAAACAAAGAATTTCAATAGTCCCTGAAGATGGAAATGAACCATCAAATTATTTAATACCTAAAGGAAAGCATATTAATTTTAACCAAGGTGAAAAAATTAAAAAAGGCGAATATCTTCTTGATGGTCAACCTTTACCACATGACATCTTGAGGATAATGGGTATAAAAGATTTAACTGAATATTTTGTTAATCAGGTTCAGGAAGTTTACAGACTACAAGGTGTAATCATAAATGATAAACATATCGAAACTATTTTAAGACAAATGTTGAAAAAAGTAGAAGTGAAATCCTCAGGGGACTCATCTTATTTACCAGGCGAAATTGTTGACAGAATAAAATTTGAAAATATGAATGAAAAACTCAAATCAGAGAATAAAACTCCTGCAATAGGTGAAAGAGTTTTAATGGGTATAACAAAAGCTTCTTTACAGACAGAGTCTTTTATCTCCGCTGCTTCATTCCAAGAAACTACAAGAGTTTTAACTGATGCTGCAATTAAAGGTAAAATTGACCCATTAAATGGATTAAAAGAGAATGTTATCGTTGGTAGATTGGTACCTGCTGGGACAGGTAATATTAAAAATAGATGGAATAAAAAAGCACTCGAGGATGATAACAAATTCTTATCTGAGCAAGAAAAGATTGAGGCCTCAGAAACTCAAGCAAATCAATAGAAAAAACAGTCTAAAATCACAGGTTTTGTTTGACAAAATTCAATTTATAAGTATTTTGGCGATATTTTTGGTTGGAATGTAGTACTAATTAGATGTACTAAACGCTGCCATAATTGATCTGTCAGTTATTTCATCAAAAATATAATTAATATTAAAGTTTTATGCCAACTATTAATCAGTTGTTAAAAAAAAAGAGAGTTAAACAAGTTAAGAGGAATAAAGTTCCTGCTTTACAGAAACAACCTTTGAAAAGAGGTGTTTGTGTAAAAGTTTATACAACTACTCCAAAGAAACCTAACTCAGCATTAAGGAAAGTTGCAAGAGTAAGACTGTCAAATGGTTTTGAAGTTACCGCATATATTCCAGGTGAAGGTCATAATTTGCAAGAGCACTCAGTTGTTTTAATAAGAGGCGGAAGAGTTAAAGATCTGCCTGGTGTTAGGTATCACATACTAAGAGGAAATCTCGATACCCAAGGAGTTGCAAATAGAAAAAAAAGAAGATCTTTATACGGAACTAAAAAGGGTAAATAAAAATGTCTAGAAAAAAATCACAACCTAAAAAAGATATAGTTCCAGACCCAAAATTTAATTCAACAATTATTCCAAAATTAATAAATAATTTAATGTACGATGGTAAAAGAGGTATAGCTTCGAAAATTGTTTACGATGCTATAGAAAAAATTAAAACTAAATCAAAAGATGAGCCTATAAATATTTTTAACGAGGCGATTAATAATATCAAACCAACTGTTGAAGTTAGATCTAGAAGAGTTGGAGGTGCAACTTATCAAGTTCCAGTTGAGGTAAAAAACAAAAGAGCCCAAGCTTTAGCGATCAGATGGTTAATAGACTCTGCAAGAAAAAGAAAAGATAAAAATATGTCTGATAAGATTTTCAATGAGCTTTATGATGCTTATGAAAAAAAAGGAGCTGCAGTTAAAAAAAAAGAAGATGTTCATAAAATGGCTGAGTCAAATAAAGCATTTGCACATTTTAGGTGGTAAAAGATTATGTCTAGAACTCATACTTTAGATAAATATAGAAATATTGGTATCATGGCTCATATTGATGCTGGTAAAACAACTACAACAGAAAGAATTTTATATTACACAGGAAAGAGTCATAAAATTGGAGAAGTCCATGATGGTGCTGCAACAATGGACTGGATGGAGCAAGAGCAAGAAAGAGGAATTACAATTACATCAGCTGCAACAACTTGTTTTTGGCAAGACCATAGAATTAATATCATTGACACACCTGGTCACGTTGATTTTACTATTGAAGTCGAGAGATCTCTTAAAGTTTTAGATGGTGCTGTAGCAGTTTTTGATGGTGTTGCTGGTGTTGAACCTCAGTCCGAAACTGTTTGGAGACAGGCAGATAAATACAAAGTTCCAAGAATTTGTTTTGTGAACAAATTAGACAGAACAGGAGCTGATTTTTTTAGATGTGTAGATATGATAAGAGATAGATTGGGAGCAAAACCATTGGTTATCCAAGTTCCTATAGGTATAGAAGCGTCTCTAACAGGTGTTGTTGACTTAGTAAAAATGAAAGCTCAAGTTTGGAAGAATGAAGCTTTAGGTGCTGAGTGGGAATACAAAGATATACCTGCCGATTTAAAAGAAATTTCTGAAAAATATAGAACAGAACTAGTTGAAGCAGCTGTTGAACAGGACGAAAAATTAATGGAGTCATATTTAAATGGAGAGGAAATAAAAGAGGAAGATTTAGTGAAATGTATAAGAAAAGGTACATTAAATTTTGATTTTGTGCCGGTTATGACTGGATCAGCTTTTAAAAATAAAGGTGTACAACCTTTATTAGATGCTGTTGTCAATTATTTACCGAGTCCAGTTGATATTGGTTCAATTAAAGGAACAAAATTAGGTAGTGAAGATGAAATGGATATGAAATTTGAAGATAGTGCACCATTTTCAGCTTTAGCTTTCAAAGTTGCAAATGACCCTTTTGTCGGGTCATTAACTTTTATAAGAATTTATTCTGGTACTATTAAAACTGGAACTGCTGTTTATAACTCATCAAAAGAGAAAGAGGAGAGAGTTGGAAGAATGCTATTGATGCATGCCAACTCAAGAGAAGATATTAAAGAAGCTAATGCTGGTGATATTGTAGCTTTGGCTGGTTTAAAGAATACGATTACTGGACACACTTTATGTGACAAAGAAAATAGTGTTCTTTTAGAACCTATGGAATTCCCAGATCCTGTGATTGAAATTGCAGTTGAACCTAAAACTAAGGCCGATCAAGAAAAAATGGGTGAGGCTTTAGGAAGACTTGCTAAAGAAGATCCTTCTTTCAGAGTGACTTCAGATGAGGAGTCAGGCCAAACAATTATCAAAGGTATGGGTGAATTACATTTAGATATCATTGTGGATAGAATGAAACGAGAATTTAAAGTAGAGGCAAATGTTGGAGCTCCTCAAGTTGCATATAGAGAAACAATAGAAAATTCATCAGAAGTTGAATACACACACAAAAAACAAAGTGGTGGTGCTGGACAATTTGCTAAAGTTAAATTGTTGGTAGAACCACAAGAGCCTGGAAAAGGAAGAGAAGTTGAAAGTAAAATTAAAGGAGGAGCTATTCCTAAAGAATTTATTCCAGGAGTCGAAAAAGGAATTGAAACAGTTTCAGATGGTGGAATTCTTGCTGGATTTCCTATGATAGATTACAAAGTAACCATTTTAGATGGACTACACCACGATGTAGACTCAAGTGTGTTAGCTTTTGAATTAGCAAGTAGGGCTTGTTTTAAAGAAGCGTGTACAAAAGGTGGATTAAAACTTTTAGAACCTGTTATGAGAGTTGAGGTTGTAACACCCGAGGATTATATGGGCGATGTAATTGGTGACCTAAATAGTAGAAGGGGCCAAATTAGTACTCAAGAGCAAAGAGGTAATGCTACGGTTATTACTGCAATGGTTCCATTAGCAAACATGTTTGGATACATTAATAGCTTAAGATCGATGTCTCAGGGTAGGGCTCAGTATTCAATGTTTTTTGATCATTATTCAAAAGTTCCTCAAAATGTTCAGGATGAAGTAACTAAAAAGATTGCAGGCTAATATGGAAAAACAAAATATAAGAATTAAACTAAGAGCATATGATAACAAAGTGTTAGATGCATCAACTGAAGAAATAGTCAACACTGTTAAGCGAACTGGAGCGACCATCAAAGGTCCAATACCCTTACCGACTAAAATTGAGAGATACACAGTTTTAAGATCACCTCACATTGATAAAAAAAGTAGAGAGCAATTTGAGTCTAGAACACATAAAAGATTAATAGATATAGTTGAACCAACACCACAAACTGTTGAAGCATTGATGAAATTAGATTTAGCATCAGGCGTTGATGTGGAGATTAAAATTTAAATATGAGAGATATAGCTTTAATAGGAAAAAAAATTGGAATGACTAGGGAGTTTTATAAAACTGGCCAGTTAGTGCCTGTGACTGTTCTTAAGATGGAAAAAGCAAGAGTTATTCAAGTAATTGATAGTGAAAAAAGAGGTTATAAGGCTGTTCAATTGGGTTACGGAAAAATTAAAAATTCAAAACTTACCAAAGCAATGAAAGGTTATTTTGCAAAAAAAAATACTGAAGCAAAAAAAAGATTGAAAGAGTTCAGAGTTGAAAATGTTGAAAATTTTAAAGAGGGAAATGAGTTTGGTTTAGAAATATTTAAGGATATAAAATTTGTTGATACGAAATCAAAGACTATAGGTAAAGGTTTTGCTGGAGCAATGAAGAGACATAATTTTGGTGGTTTAAGAGCAACTCATGGTGTTTCAATTTCACATAGATCTCATGGTTCTACTGGACAAAGACAAGATCCTGGAAAGGTTTTTAAAGGAAAAAAAATGGCTGGACACATGGGGGATAAATTAAGGACTATGCAAAATATCGAAATTATTAAAACTGATTTAGAAAATGAA
Source organism: uncultured Pelagibacteraceae bacterium (assembly GCA_902600635.1). Lineage (GTDB taxonomy): Bacteria > Pseudomonadota > Alphaproteobacteria > Pelagibacterales > Pelagibacteraceae > Pelagibacter. The sequence continues at coordinate 11,656 of CACKKE010000007.1, forward strand.
CTACTTTATCTAAAAGGCTCAATACCAGGCTCAAAAAATTCGGAAGTTATTGTTAAAGGTTCTGTCAAAAATATAAATAAATTAACAATTGATGAAAAAATTAAAGCAGCCGAGCAAGCTAAAAAAACACCAGATAAAAAGAAAAAATAATGAAAATAGATAAATTAAATTTAGATGGAAAAAAAAGCTCAATAGAAGTTTTGGATAAAATTTTTTCAGCTAAAATAAACCATAAATTAGTAAGTAGTGTTCTGTACAAAACTAATGCTAATTATAAAAGTAGACATGCTAAAACTAAGCAACAAAACGAAGTGGCAGGACCTACTTCAAAAATTTATGCTCAAAAGGGTACAGGTAATGCAAGACACGCTAGTAGAAAAGCACCAATATTTGTTGGTGGTGGTGTAGCGCATGGACCAAAGGGACAACTAGCTTACAAAACAAGAAAATTAAATAAGAGCGAAAAAAAACAAAGCATAGCTTCATTGATCAGTGAAAAAACTAAAAACAAAGATTTATTAGTTCTTAATGATTTTAATAACCAAATAAAAAAAACAAAAGAGATGAATCTCATTCTTAAGAAATTTGAAATTACAGACTCTTTAATTATTCTGGATAAATCTTCTAAGGAAAAAGTAGAAAAATCGATGAGAAATATTCCTAACATAAAAGTTACAGATATAAATCACTTTAGTGCTTTTGATATGATTAAATTTAAAAAAATAGTTTTTACTGAAAGCTCTGTAAAAGAGTTGGAGAAGAGATATGCCTAAAATAGAAAAACTTCATCTATATGATAAAATTTTGTCACCTTTGCTTACAGAAAAATCTACCAATTTATCTGGTGAAAACAAAATAGTTTTTAAAGTACGTAAGAGTGCTAACAAAAAAAATCTTAAAAATAATATTGAAAAAATTTTCAAGGTTAACGTAACAAAAATTAATATTATTAATAAACAAAATAGAACAAAATTTACCAGAGGAAGAAAAGTGAAAGTCTCAGGTTTTAAAAAAGCAATAATTACACTTAAAAAGGGTCAAAGCATTGATCTAACAACAGGAATTTAATGGCATTAAAAACTTTTAAACCGTATACGAAATCTACCAGAGGGACAATTCTAGTTGATAGAACTGGTCTTTGGAAAGGGAAACCATTTAAGTCATTAGTTTCACCAAAAAATTCAATGAAAGGAAGAAACAATAACGGCCATATAACTTCAATAAACCGAGCCGGTGGTCATAAAAAGATGTATAGACATATAGATTTTTATAGAAAAAAATTTGATGCTCCTGCTACTGTCGAAAGAATAGAGTATGATCCAAATCGATCTTGTCACATAATGTTAGTAAAATTTGATGATAATTCTCATGCTTATTATTTAGCTCCACAAAAAATTAAAGTTGGTGATAAAGTTGAAAATGGTTCCAAAAAAGAGATAAAAGTTGGTAATTGCATGCCATTACAAGATATCCCTGTTGGCATAGATATTCATAATGTTGAAATTCAGCCAGGTGGAGGTGGTAAAATAGCAAGATCAGCTGGAACATCTGTTACTATTAGCGGATTAGATGGTAACTACAGTCTAATAAAATTAGCCTCTGGTGAAGTAAGAAAAATTGATTCAAGATCTTTAGCTACGATTGGCGTTTTAAGTAATCCAGATCAAAAAAATATAAAAATTGGTAAAGCTGGAAGATCTAGATGGTTAGGAAGAAGACCGCACACAAGAGGCGTGGTTAAAAATCCCGTTGATCACCCACATGGAGGTGGAGAAGGAAAAAGTGCAGGTGGAAGACATCCAGTTTCACCAAAAGGTCAATCAGCTAAAGGATTAAAAACAAGAGATAATAAACGAACAGATAAATTTATTGTGAAGAGAAGAAACAAAAGAAAGGATACCAAATAATGGCTAGAGCGGTTTGGAAAGGTCCTTTTGTAGAGGAAAGTTTAATGAAAAAAGTGGATAAATACAAAACTGACCCTAAAAAAATTCCAATTAAAACTTGGTCTAGAAAATCCACAATACTTCCAGATTTTGTTGGAGTGAGTTTTTTAATTTATAATGGTAAAAAATTTATTCCCATAACAGTGTCAGAAGACATGGTTGGTCATAAACTTGGTGAGTTTGCACCTACAAGAACTTTCTTTGGACACACACCAGCAGACAAGAAAGCAAAACCTGCTGAAGCTGAGGCTAAAAAGTAATTTATGAGCAAAAAAAAGAAAACACAGAATAATAAAGATAAACTTGTGAGATCGATCAATAATAATATTAGATCAAGCGTAAGGAAGCTTAATCCAATTCTTAAAGGAATTGTGGGCAAAAAAGTAGATGTTGCTATAAGAGATCTAGAATTTTCAGAGAAAAGAATAACAAGAGATATAAAAAAAACAATTAGCTCAGCTGTTGCAAACGCTGAAAATAACTTTCAATATGACATTGACAAATTAATTGTGAAAGAGGCTTATTGTGGAAAGAAGATTACAATGAAAAGATTTAGACCGAGAGCCAAGGGAAGGGCAGCACCAATATTAAAACCTTATTCAAGTGTAACAATAATATTATCTGAAATGAAAAAAACGGAGGGTCATGGGGCAAAAAGTTAATCCAGTTGGTTTTAGATTAGGTGTGAACAGAGGTTGGGACTCTGTTTGGTATGCTAAGAAAAAAGATTTTGGAAATTATCTTATCGAAGATTTTAGAATTAGAGAATATATAAAAAAAAATGTAATTAATTCTGGGGTATCTAAAGTTATGATCGAAAGAACATCAAATAAATGTTACGTCACTATATATACTTCCAGACCAGGATTTGTTATTGGAAAAAAAGGTAGTGATATTGATAAAATAAAGAATAACCTTTCAAAACTTACCAAAAATGAAGTCGCTTTAAATATAAAAGAAGTAAAAAAACCAGAGACAAACGCTTACTTGGTAGCCGAAAATATTGCACAACAATTAGTTAAAAGAATTTCTTACAGACGAGCAATGAAAAGGGCGATGCAATCTTGTTTGAGGCTTGGAGCAAAAGGAATTAAAGTTTCAGTCAGCGGAAGATTGGGTGGTAATGAGATTGCAAGAACTGAGTGGTTAAGAGATGGAAGTATACCATCTCATACTTTAAGAGCAGATATAGATTACGCTGAAGCAGAGGCACTTACCACATATGGCATAATTGGAATAAAAGTTTGGATTTATAAAGGTGAGGTTTTTGCAAAAGAATTTAGCCAAGAAACTAATAAAGTAATTTCTAAAGAGGGAAAATAATATTATGTTGCAGCCAGTAAGAACTAAATGGAGAAAAGCTCATAAGGGAAGAATACACGGAAAAGCTTCAAGGGCCAACTTTATAAATTATGGAGCTTATGCTCTTAAAGCTTTAACTCCCGAAAGAGTAACAGGTAAACAAATTGAGGCCGCAAGAGTAGCATTAACAAGACATATGAAAAGACAAGGAAGAGTTTGGACAAGAATATTTCCTAATATTCCAGTTTCAAAGAAACCTATAGAAGTCCGTATGGGTAAAGGAAAAGGATCACCAGAATATTATGCTTGTAGAGTAAAACCAGGTAGAATTTTATTTGAGGTTGATGGTGTTTCAGAAGTTATAGCTAAAGAAGCATTATACAAAGCTTCAGCAAAACTACCAATTAAAACAAAAACAATTAAAAGATTTTTATAAGATGAAAAAACAAGAAATAAAAAAATTATCTAAAGATGAAATTTTGAAGAATATTGATAAGCTTAAGAAAGACTTATTTAACTTTAGATTTCAAAAAGTTAATTCTCAAGTAACCAATCCATCTAAGATAGGTGAAACAAAAAAAACAATTGCAAGACTTAAAACTTCATTAAGAGGAAAAATTAATGCCTAAAAAAATTTTAACAGGGGTGGTTGTGAGTGATAAGCCAAATAAAACTGTAACAGTATTAATTGAAAGAAAATACTCTCATCCAGTTTTAAAAAAAGTTATTAAGGTTAGAAAAAAATATAATGCTCATGATGAAAAAAATGTATTTAAAGTAGGAGATAAAGTTTCAATTATAGAAAGTAAACCTTTTTCAAAAAATAAAAAATTTCAAGTTATGGAGAATTCAAAATAATGATTCAAGTTCAAACAGAATTACAAGTTGCAGATAACACTGGAGCAAAAAAGATAGAGTGTATCAAAGTTTTGGGTGGATCTAAAAGAAGATACGCGAGCATTGGTGATACGATTGTCATTGCTGTTAAAGAAGCAATTCCAAAAGGTAAAGTTAAGAAAGGTTCAGTCCATAAAGCAGTTGTCGTTAGAGTGAAAAAAGGAATTCATAGAGATGATGGATCAAAGGTAAAGTTCGACAATAACGCAGCAGTCTTAGTTGATGATAAAGGTGAGCCAGTTGGAACAAGGATTTTTGGTCCAGTGACAAGAGAATTAAGAACTAGAGGTCAAATGAAAATTATTTCTCTAGCACCTGAGGTACTATAATGATTAAAAAAGGTTTAAAAGTTAAAATTTTAGCAGGTAAAGATAAAGCTAAAGAGGGTGAAGTTATAGAAATCGATAGATCAAATAATAGAGCAAAAGTAAAAGATTTAAATATGATTAAAAAACATGTGAAAACAACAAAAGAAAAAAAAGGCGGTATATTTTCAAAAGAGAATTTCATCCATATTTCTAATCTCAAATTGGTGGATGATCAAAAAAAAACTAAGAAAACAGAGGCTAAAAAATAATGACTCCAAGACTAAAAGAACTTTATCTTAAAGAAATTCAACCAGCTTTAAAAACAGAGTTTGGATTTAAAAACCTTAATATGGGTCCTAAAATAGAGAAAATCATTTTAAATATGGGTTTAGGTTTGGATGGCAATGATTCTAAGGTTTTAAAATCTTGTGAAGAGGATCTTGCTAAAATTGCAGGCCAAAAACCAATCACAACAAAATTCAAAAAATCTGTAGCAAATTTTAAAACGAGAAAAGGCTCTAATGCGGGTTTAAAAGTAACCTTAAGAAAAAATAAAATGTATGAATTCCTTGATAGATTAGTAAATATTGCATTGCCAAGAATAAAAGATTTCAGAGGTCTATCTCCAAACGGATTTGATAAATTTGGAAACTATACTTTTGGAGTTAAGGAGCACATAATATTTCCTGAAGTTAGCTTTGATAGAGCTGATAAAGTTAGAGGATTAGATATTGTAATAGTTATATCATCTCTAAGTAAAGACCACAGTTTTTCACTTTTGCAAAAGATGAATTTTCCATTTTTAAAAAAAGGAGACAATTAGTATGGCTAAATTAAGCTCAATTAATAAGAATAACAGAAGAATAAAACTTTCAGACAAGCTTTTCAATAAGAGAGCTAAGCTAAAGAAAATTATTATGGACAAAAAATTACCTTTGGAAGAGAGATTTAAAGCACAACAAAAACTTTCTAAATTACCAAGAAATTCTGCAAAAATCAGAGTGATGAATAGATGTCAAATAACAGGTAGACCACATGGTGTTTATAGAAAATTAAAAATTTCTAGAATAGCGCTAAGACAACTTGGTTTGCAAGGAAAGATACCAGGAATGGTAAAATCAAGTTGGTAGAAAGGAGTAATTATGAGTTTAAGTGATCCAATAGGAGATATGATAGCAAGAGTAAAAAATGCTCAAGCAAGAAAGCATAAAAAAGTGGAATTACCATCCTCTAAATTTAAAAGCAAAATAGCAGATATTCTTAAAAACGAGGGATTCATTAAAGATTTTAAAGTTTCTACTGAAGAGAAAAAAAATATCTTATCATTAGAGTTAAAATATCACTCAGGCAATCCCGTTATAAGCAATTTTGAGAGAGTCTCAAAACCAGGTAGAAGAATTTTTTCAAGCGCAGATAGTTTGCCAAAAATAAATAATGGATTAGGAATAGCAATTTTGTCTACACCAAAAGGTGTGATGACTGATATAGATGCAAGAAAGCAAAAAGTAGGTGGTGAAATAGTTTGTAAGGTTTTTTAATATGTCAAAAATAGGAAAAATAAACATTACGATACCAGAAAAAGTAAAAGTAGCTGTTGCTGGTAATATTCTTAATATAGAAGGTCCTCTTGGAAAAAAATCTTTAAATATTGATTTAGAGGTATTTAATCTTGATATTAAAGACGGCAAAGAGATATCTATAAAGCCTAAAAAGATTGATCAAAATACTAAAAGATTGTGGGGTATGAACAGAAGCTTGATTAATAACGCTGTCATCGGATCAGTAAAAGGTTATGAGAAAATTTTAGAATTAGTAGGAGTTGGTTATAGAGCTTCAATAAAAGGTAATCAACTGAACCTACAATTAGGTTACAGTCATGATATTAATTTTGACATACCTGAGGGTATTAAGATTGCAGTTGAAAAACAAACAACATTAAAAATTTCAGGTTATGATAAACAATTAGTTGGCTCAATAGCTTCAAAAATTAAGACACTTAGAAAAATTGAACCTTACAAAGGAAAAGGTATTAGAGAAAAAGGTCAATATGTTTTGAAAAAAGAGGGTAAAAAGAAATAATGAAATTAAGCACAACAACTCGAAAAAAATTTAGAATTACAAATAAACTTAAAAAGGTTTCTAAATCAGATAGGTTTAGACTAAGTATATTTAGGTCTTCTAAAAATATTTCAGCACAAATTATTGATGACTCAAAGAATATAACCTTATTATCAGCTTCTTCAGTTGAAAAAGATATAAAAGAATCTAAAAGCAAAAATAAATCAGAACTGTCCAAAATTGTTGCAGAAAAATTAGCAAAAAAAGCCCAAGAAAAGAAAATAACCAAAATATATTTTGATAGAGGTATTTATAAATATCATGGAAGAATAAAGATTTTTGCTGAAACTTTAAGAAAGAATGGAATGGAATTTTAAAGATGGAAAATTTTAAAGAGAAAAAAACAGACGATATTTTAGAAAAATTAGTTCACATAAATAGAATTACTAAAGTTGTTAAAGGTGGTAGACGTTTTGGTTTTTCTGCATTGGTTGTTGTTGGAAACCAAGCTGGGAAAATTGGTATAGCTCATGCTAAAGCGAAACAGGTTCCAGATGCAATTAAAAAAGCTAATGAAATAGCTAGAAGAAAACTCATCCATATTCCTTTGAGAGAAGGAAGAACTATTCATCATGATGTTAAGGCAAAAGATGGATCTGGTAAAATTGTTTTAAGATCTGCATCAAAAGGGACAGGAATAATTGCTGGTGGTCCTGTTCGAGCTGTTTGTGAGGTTTTAGGGGTTAAAGATATAGTTGCAAAATCAATGGGTACATCTAATGCACATAATGTTATAAGAGCAACAATTAAAGCTTTAAAAAAACAGAATTCACCTAAACAGATATCTTCAATAAGAAATAAAAAGATATCAGAAATTATTGAAAAAAGAGGATAATGATAAAATTAAATAATAGACCAAAACTTAATAAACCTAAAATTAGAGTTGGCAGGGGGATAGGCTCTGGAAAAGGTAAAACCTCAGGGAGAGGTGTAAAGGGTCAAAAGTCTAGATCAGGTGTTGCGATAAAAAGTTTTGAAGGTGGACAAATGCCTTTATATAGACGTTTACCTAAAAGAGGTTTTAATCCTATTCAGAAAGAAAATATAGCTATTTTAAATTTAGATAAAATACAATCTTTCATAAACAAGAAAACAATTAATACTAATGACATATTAAATTCATCATCATTAAAAAAGCTAAAACTTATAAATAAAAATTCAAAAAAACTTAAGATTTTAGGCTCTGGCGAAATTAAAGATAAAATTAATATTGAAGCTGATTTAGCCTCAAAATCAGCTTTAGAGAAGCTTGAAAAAATCGGTGGATCAATACAACTTAAAAAATAATATCTCAAGATAATGAGCTCTTCATCCTCAAGTGTTGATTTAAGAAATAGGATAATCTTTACGATTGCAATACTAGCAGTGTATAGATTTGGAACGTTTGTTCCTTTGCCTGGAATTGATCCAGAACAATTAAAGATCTTGATGGAGGGTAATCAAAAAGGTCTACTTGGGATGTTTAACGTGTTTGCTGGAGGTGCTGTAAGTAGAATGGCCATCTTCGCATTAGGAATAATGCCATATATTTCATCCTCTATTATTGTTCAATTATTAACAGGTGTATCAGATTATTTTAAAAATCTGAAAGCTCAAGGTGAAACAGGAAGAGCAAAGATCACGCAAATTACTCGTTATGGAACAGTTTTATTAGCTACTGTTCAAGGTTACGGTCTATCTGTTGGTTTGGAGTCCTCAGCTAATTTAGTTATTAACCCAGGAATGTTTTTTAAGATATCAACAGTTACAACTATTGTAGCTGGTACAATTTTCTTAATGTGGTTAGGTGAACAGATTACACAACGAGGAATAGGAAACGGAATTTCATTAATTATCTTTGCTGGAATTGTTGCAGAAATTCCAAGAGCTTTAGTGACAACATTTGAATTAGGTAGAACTGGAGCAATTTCAACTTTGATGATAATTGCAATTTTTATTTTATTAATTTTAACTATTTTGTTTATTGTTTTTATGGAAAGAGCATTAAGAAAAATTTTAATAAATTATCCTAAAAGACAGATGGGTAACAAAATGTATGGGGGAGAGTCATCTCATTTACCGTTAAAAATTAACCAAGCTGGAGTTATACCGGCTATTTTTGCATCAGCCTTACTATTATTACCTGTAACTTTTTCAAATTTTGATGTTTCTGATAATGAAACTTTTTTAAATTTAAGTTCTTATTTTACTCAAGGACAACCTCTTTACATGTTACTTTATGCGTCAGGAATTATTTTTTTTACTTTTTTTTATACTTCAATTACTTTTAATCCAACAGAAACAGCTGATAATTTAAGAAAATATGGTGGTTTTGTTCCAGGTATAAGACCAGGCGAAAGTACAGCTCTTTATATTGAAAATATTTTAACAAAATTAACTACTATTGGAGCATTATACCTTACTTTAGTTTGTTTAATGCCAGAGTTTTTGATTGCTAATTATCCAATACCATTTTATTTGGGTGGAACGTCAATATTGATCGTTGTGGTTGTTGCTATTGATACAGTAACGCAGATTCAAACTCGACTCATGAGTTCTCAATATGAGCAGTTGATAAAAAAAACCAAATTTGGCAGGTAGATAAAAAAAAGTGAATGTAATTTTGTTTGGACCTCCAGGAGCTGGTAAAGGCACACAAGCTAAAAACTTAGTTAAAAAATTAAACAGTTTTCAAATTTCTACAGGCGATATGTTAAGAGATGAAATTCAAAAGAACTCTGAAATAGGAAAAAAGATAGTTGAAGATATGAGTGATGGTAGATTTGTTAGTGATGAAATTGTCAATTCTTTAATAGAAAAATTAATTTTTGATCCTAGTAAAAAAAACAAATTAATTTTTGATGGATATCCAAGATCACTAACTCAAGCTAAGAATTTAGAAAAATTATTAGAGAAAACAAATCAAAAAATTGATTTTGTATTCTTTCTAAATGTGAATAAGGAAACGATAATCAAAAGAATTGAACAAAGAAAAACTATAGAAAACAGATCTGATGATGATTTAAACACTATTGTGAAAAGATATGATAAATATATGGAAACTACTAAACCTGTTTTAGACTTCTATTCTAAAAATTCCAATTTTTATGAATTAGATGGTAGTACTAAAATCGAGGAAATAACGGCTAAAATCAATAGTTTTCTCAATCTTTAACCCGTTGACTTTAGAAGATCATCTTATATAAAAGGCTGAAAATTATCACTAAATATATGGCTCGTATTGCAGGTATAAATATTCCACAGAACAAGCTTGTTCATGTAGGTCTTACCTACATTTATGGCATTGGAGATAAATTTTCTTCACAAATTTGTTCGTCATTGAAAATTCCAAAAGAAAAAAGAGTTAACCAATTAACCGATGACGAGATCCTTAAAATTAGAGAATACATTGATCAAAATTTTAAAGTTGAAGGAGACTTGAGAAGAGATTATTCATTAAGTATTAAAAGATTAATTGATTTAGCTTGCTACCGAGGATCTAGGCACAGAAAAAAATTACCAGTTAGAGGTCAAAGAACTAGATGTAATGCAAGAACAAGAAAAGGTAAGGCAATTGCGATTGCTGGTAAAAAATTAACACCATTGAAAAAATAAACATGGCTAAAGTAGAAAAGGTTGAAAAAAAAGACCAAAAAAGTGAAAAGACTGTAAGTAAAGTAAAAAAAAGTTCTTACTCTAAAAAGAAAAAAGTTAAAAAAAATATTTTGAACGGTATTGCTTATGTTCAGTCAACTTTCAATAATACTATTATCTCCATCGCAGATACAAATGGAAATGTTATTTCATGGGCTTCAGCGGGCCAAAAAGGTTTTAAGGGTTCTAGAAAATCCACACCATATGCTGCACAAATAGCAGCCGATGCAGCTGCATCGAAAGCACTAGAGTTTGGTATGAAAACATTATCTGTTGAAGTTAAAGGACCAGGTTCGGGAAGAGAAACAGCTTTAAGAGCTTTACAAGCAAGAGGATTTAAAATTTTATCAATTAAAGATACAACACCGATGCCACATAATGGTACTAGGCCACCAAAAAAAAGGAGAGTTTAATGGAAACTGAAAATGTAAATATAAAAAATTGGAAATCACTAATTAAACCATCAAAAATTGATGTTCAAATGAGTGATGATTTATCTAAAGCAAAGATAGTAGCTGAGCCTTTAGAAAAAGGTTATGGTTTAACTTTGGGTAATTCATTAAGAAGAATTTTATTATCTTCGATAAGAGGCGCAGCAGTTACATCCATACAAATAGATGGTGTGCTACACGAGTTTACTTCTATCAAAGGTGTGAGAGAAGATGTAACCGATATAGTTTTAAATGTAAAATCTTTGGCATTAAAGTCATCTTCTGAAGGAACAAAAAAACTTATTTTAGATGCAAAAGGACCAGGCGAAATTAAAGCCTCAGATATTACTCCTGTAGCTGATGTTGAAATTTTAAATCCTGAATTAGTGATTTGTAATCTAGATGAAAATACAAGCTTTCATATGGAAATGAATGTTAATACTGGAAAAGGGTATGTTCCAGCAGAACTAAATAAACCTGAGGAACCACCTTTAGGATTGATTGCTATAGACTCTTTATATAGTCCTGTTAAAAAAGTTTCTTATTCTGTTAGTACTGCAAGAGAAGGTAAAGCTCTAGACTATGATAAACTTACAATGGAAGTTGAAACAGATGGTTCAATCTCAGCAGAGGATGCGGTAGCTTATTCCGCAAGAATTTTCCAAGATCAACTTAAAATGTTTATTAATTTTGATGAGCCAGTTGAGGCACCGGTTAAAGAAGTTTCAACAGAACCAGAATTTAATAAAAATCTGTTGAGAAAAGTTGATGAATTGGAATTATCTGTGCGTTCGATGAATTGTTTGAAAAATGATAATATAATTTATATTGGTGATCTTGTGCAAAAGTCTGAAGGGGAAATGCTTAGAACACCAAATTTTGGAAGAAAATCACTTAATGAAATTAAAGAGGTTTTAACAGGAATGTCATTGTATTTGGGTATGGAGATACCAAATTGGCCACCAGACAACATTGCTGAAATGTCTAAAAAACTAGAGGAAGCAATCTAAATGAGACATGGATTTGCTAATAAGAAGCTTAATAGAACATCTGAGCATAGAAAAGCATTGTTAAAAAACATGCTTAATTCTCTGATTAAATATGAGCAAATTAAAACAACATTACCAAAGGCAAAGTTTTTAAAGCCTCAGGCTGATAAGATTATTACATTAGGAAAGAGAGACACCCTTCATAACACAAAAGCTTTAGTTTCACAGTTACAAGATATTAAATCTGCAAACAAAGTTAGAAAAACATTATCAAAAAGATACGAGAAAAGATCAGGGGGTTATACAAGAATAATTAAAGCTGGTTTCAGATATGGTGATAATGCACCGATGGCAATTATCGAATTTGTTGACAGAGATGTTGAAGCAAAAAAAGTTGATAAAAAGAAAAAATCCGCTTCAAAAGAGCCCGAAAAAAAAGAAGATAAAAAACCAGTCACTGCATCAAAATAATATTTCTTATGTTAAAAAGTTACATCGTTGACTCAACGTGTAATAATATGCGTGTTGATAGATGGATACGAAATACATTAGGAAAAATTCCTCAAGGATTAATTGAAAAATCTCTAAGATCAGGCAAAATTAAAGTTAACAAAAAAAAAATAAAAAGTTCCCATAAAATAAAATTTAATGATAAAATTGATTTTTATAACTTTAAATTTGAAGAGAGAATTCAACAAAAAAGAATAAGTTTTATTCCCTCTAATCAAATAATTAAAGCGAATGAGGATTTAATAATAGATAATAATGAAAATTTTATCGTTTTAAATAAGAGTGCTGGCATTTCTGTTCAAGGTGGAACAAAATCAAAAAAAAACTTAATTGATATATTCAAAAAAAGTGAAATTTTTTCAAACTCAAAACCTTTTTCCGTTCACAGATTAGACAAAGATACATCTGGTGTTTTTTTAATGGCTAAAAATAGAGAGACAGCACAATTATTAACATCATTGTTTAGACTTAGAAAAGTCCACAAAACCTATCTAGCTATATGTCATGGTGAACTTGAAAAAAATTCAGGAGAATGGAATGATGATTTAGTACGTTATGATAACGGAAAAAAAATTATTGAAAAAGCAAAAACAATTTATAAAGTCATTGATAAAAATTCAAATTCTAGTCTTGTTGAAATGAAACCTATTACTGGTAGGAAACATCAATTAAGAAAACAACTTTTTAATATTGGTCACTCAATTTATGGGGATAATAAATATAAATCTTTCACCAAAACAATTGGTATTAACAAAGAATTAATGCTTCATGCTTACGAAATAAAATTCATGATCAAAGACAAAAAATATACTTATAAAGCTTTGTTACCTGACTATTTTAAAAAATTATTAAAAATTAAAAGACTTACTTATTCAAATTTGAAATAAAGATTTCAACTAGTTTTTTGTCTAATTTATTATAATCTTGATCTTTGATTTGCTTTAGATTTGTTATGCCCTTGTCTTTGATACCACATGGAATTATCGCTTTATATTTATCTAAATTGTTATTAATATTAATCGAAAAACCATGATATGCTATCCATTTACTAATTCTTACTCCAATCGCAGCTACCTTTTTTGTTTGTTCGTTATCTTTATACCATATTCCAATATTTTCTTTATCTGAAAAAGTTTTTATATTAAAAAATTGCAACGTATCTATTATTGTTTTTTCTATAATTGTAATAAAATTTCTTATATCTTTTTTTCTTTTTTTTAAGTCTATTACAAAATAACAAATAAGTTGACCTGGCCCATGATAAGTAATTTTACCCCCTCTATTCGTCTCTAAAATCTTAATTGATTTATCTAAAATATCACTTTCACTAAAGCTTGTCCCAGCTGTATATATGTCTGGATGTTCTAAAGTCCAAATTAATTCATTTGATTTATTTTGATCCACATTTAACAATCTTTCTTCCATGATTTTTTTAGCGTCCTCATAAATGACAGGTTTTTCAGACTTTTTAATTTCTATACTCATTTAAAAATTGTAATCTTTTGATTATGTATTAAAAGATCGACCTAAATAATAGGAAAATTTATGGCTTTAATTAAAAAAATCAAAGATAAAAAAGTCAATTTTGAATTTAATAAAGAGTACATAAAAGTAGTCACTGATAAAATTTCAAATAATGATGCAACTTTTATCACAAATTCTTTTAAAGAAATGCACCCTGCTGATGCAGCTGATATTATAGAACACTTAGAACAAAATGATAGAGAAAATTTAATTAAACTTAATAATTTCAAAATAGATCCTGAAGTTTTTGTTGAGTTAAATGAGTCAGTTCAAACTGAAATTATAAAATATCTTTCTTCAGATGCGATAGTTAGAATATTGAAAAACCTGGAGTCTGACGATGCTATAGCTATTCTTGAAAATGTAGATGAAAAAAATAAAAATTCTATTTTAAGTTTACTACCACCTAAAGATCGTTTTGCTTTATTGGAAGGTCTTAGTTATCCTGAAGATAGTGCAGCTAGAATAATGCAGAGAGAATTTACTGCAATACCTAGTAACTGGTCTGTAGGTCAAACTATCGATTATTTAAGAGAAAATAAAGATTTACCAGAACAATTTTTAGAAATTTATATTGTTGATGAAAATTTTAAACCTATTGGTGCTGTACCATCATCCAAAGTTCTAAGAACACCAAGAGAAACAAAAATGTCATCAATAATGGATGACTCTATTTTTTTAGTTCCTGTAGATATGGATAGAGAAGAAGTTGGTAACTCATTTGAAAATTATAATTTAAATTCAGCATGTGTTATTGATAAAAATAATAAATTAGTTGGAATGATCACATCAGATGATGTTTTAACAGTTTTAAAAGAAGAAGCAGAAGAAGATGCGTTAAGATTAGCCGGTGTAGGTGATGAGGAAATTACAGATGGAGTAATAACAAAAACGAAAAGAAGATTTAATTGGTTGTTATTAAATCTTTTCACTGCATTTTTAGCCACATATTGTATTAGTTTATTTGGAGCAACTATTGAACAAATGGTTGTTTTAGCTTTCTTGATGCCAATAGTAGCATCAATGGGCGGCAATGCTGGAATGCAAACATTAGCTGTAACAGTTAGAACTCTTGCCACTAATGATTTAACTAAAAATAATTTTAATCAGAATATTTTTAAAGAATTTAATATTGGGATTTTAAATGGAATTATTTTTGCAATTATAAGCTCTATTATTGTTCAGTTATGGTTTCAGGACATTATACTCTCATTAATAATTTCAATTTCAATGATTTTGACAATGATTGTTGCAGGTTTGTTTGGAATATTGGTGCCTGTCACACTAAAAAAAATGAATATAGATCCAGCTATAGCATCAAGTGTTTTTGTAACAACTATAACTGATGTTATCGGTTTTGTATCTTTTTTAGGTGTTGGTGCTTATTTTTTATAAAAATTAAAAGTTATCTATTAGCCTTACTTTGTTAATAAAATAAGCAACAAAAATTCTTGCATTTTTAATTTTATTAATAAATTTAAGATTTTTTGTATTTCTCAATTCGAGATAATCTATCTTAATATTGTATTTTTTTTGGAGTTCTTTTTTTTTCATAAAAATCAAATTATTTAAATTTTTCTTATCTAATAATTTTTTTTTAAAGATAATAAGACTCTTTGTTATTTTACTTACTTTAATTAAATCATCTTTTTTTAAAAGAGTATTTCTAGATGATAAAGCTATTTTATTTTTATCTCTAATTGTTTTGCAAGAAATAATTTTAGATTTGAAATTTTTTTCAACATATCTTTTTACCAACAATAACTGCTGAAAATCTTTTTCACCCATGAATATTTTTGATGGATTTACTATTTTTGTTAAACGAGTCATTACATCAATAACCCCTTCAAAATGACCCTTTCTATACTTGGCACATAGTATTTTATCTTGTTTATTTAGTTTAATTTTTATTTTGTTTTTAGTTTTATAAACATCTTTGATTTTAGGTAAATAAACAAAATCCACTTTTAGCCTTTTTAAAATTTTTAGATCTTTTTTTATATCTCTAGGATATTTTTTGTAGTCTTCTTTGTTATTAAATTGTTTAGGATTTACGAATATACTTACAATGGTTTTATTGGAAAGTTTTTGGGATTTCTTAATTAATGAGATATGGCCTTGATGAAGGCTACCCATAGTAGGTACAAATCCAATATTTGAATTGCCAAATAATGCCTCATTTAAATCAATATTGTTTAATAAAGTTTTCATTTGTATAAAACACTTTAATAAGTAAAACATTTAAATGATTAAACAAGCGATTATTCCATTAGCTGGTCTAGGTACAAGGTTATTACCTTTAACCAGTATATTTGCCAAAGAACTTCTTCCTATTAATGGAAAACCAGGAATTGAGTATATATTAGATGAATGCGCAGATGCTGGTATTAAAAAAATAGTTTTTATAATTTCAAAAAAAAAACGAATGATAAAAGATTATTTTTACAAAGATAGCTTTTATAAAAAGATAATAAAAAAGAAAAAAGATCCTAGAGTCATAAAAGAATATAAAAAAATTTTGAAATATAAAAAGATGATAAAATTTGTTTACCAAAATAAACCTTTAGGAACAGGTGATGCAGTATTGAAAACAAAAAAATTTATCACAGATGATTTTTTTCTTATGTTACTACCAGATGATTTAATAATTAAGAAAAATTGCTCAAAGTCGATGATTAATCTACATAATAAATATAAATCATCTGTAATGGCAAGCATTAATGTCCCGAAAAAAAATGTCTCAAGATGGGGAATTTACAAATTAGGAAAAAAATTAGATAAAGATAATTACGTTATAAAAGACGTTATTGAAAAACCTTCAATCTCATCCGCACCATCAAATAAAGCTGTAATAGGAAGATATATTCTTCCAAAAAAAATATTTTCTAAATTATTAAATCAAAAACCAGGTAAAGGTGGTGAAATTCATATTACTGATGCGATACAATCATTAATACAAAACAACGAAAAATTTATCGCTCATAATTTTGCTGGGAAATATTTGGATTGTGGAAGTATGAGTGGTTATATTAAATCAACATTAGAGATAGCTAAATCATGAAACTTTGTATGATAGGAACAGGTTATGTAGGTTTAGTTAGTGGTGTGTGCTTTGCTGATTTAGGCAACAACGTAATTTGTGTTGATAAAGACTTAAAAAAAATAGATCTACTTTCTAGAGGAAAAATTCCTATTTATGAACCTGGACTGACGGAATTAGTGAATAAAAATTATAAAAACAAAAGATTAAAATTTTCATCAGATTTAAAGAAGTCAATAAAAGAATCTGATATAATTTTTATTTGTGTTGGAACACCAACCAAAAAAGGAGGCAGCAGTGCAGATCTAAGCCAAATTTTTCAAGTGGCAAAAGAGATAAGTTTATCAATCAATAAGTTTAAGATAATAGTCACTAAATCAACAGTGCCTGTGACAACCGGTGATGATATTGAAAAAATTTTACTAAAAAAAAAGAGTAATAAGAATAAATTTTCTGTTGTATCAAATCCAGAATTTTTAAGAGAAGGTGAAGCTATCCGAGATTTTATTTTTCCTGATAGAATAGTTGTTGGATCTAATGATAAAAAGTCTAACCGTTTACTTAATAATTTATATGCACCTCTAATTTCTAAAGGAGCTCAATATATTCATACTTCAAGAAGAGCTGCAGAATTAATCAAATATGCATCCAATGCTTTTTTGGCTACGAAAATTACATTCATTAATGAAATCGCAAATTTGTGTGAAAAAACAGGAATAAATGTAGAAGATATTTCAATTGGGATGGGTTTAGATAAAAGGATAGGGAGTCGTTTTTTAAGAGCAGGTCCTGGTTATGGTGGATCATGTTTTCCAAAAGATACTAAAGCTATAATTTCTACTGCTGATAAGTTTAAAATAAATCTTTCTGTAATAAAATCAGTCATTAAATCTAACGAAAATAGATCTAATTTTTTACTTAATAAAGTCTATAAAATTTTGAATAACAAAATTAAAAATAAAAAAATAACTTTCTTAGGTGTCACATTTAAGGCTAATACAGATGACATGAGAGACTCTTCTAGTTTAAAAATGATACCTGCGCTCTTAAAAAAAGGTGCAAAAGTAAATTATTTTGATCCGACAGGTCTTAAAAAAGAGTTCTCAAACTTAAAAAATGTTTTTTATATTGATAATATTAAAGAGTCTGTACAGGGCTCAGATCTTGTAATTATTCATACAGAATGGAATGATTTTAAATCGATCAATTTTAAGAATTTAGTAAGAGGTAAAAAATTTATTATTTATGATATGAGAAACATATATTCTCCAATGAAAATTAAAAATCAAGGTTTCAAATATTACAGTATTGGGAGATAAATTTTTAATTTAGCTCAAATATAGCATCAACTTCAACAGCAACACCCAGGGGAAGACTATTAACACTTACAGCTGCTCTTGTGTGCATTCCTGCATCTCCAAAAACAGATGCAATTAAATCAGATGCACCATTTATTACTTTAGGTTGATCCTGAAAATTATCAGTAGAATTAACAAAACCTGTTAGTTTAATACAAGATTTGATCTTTGTTAGATCATTATCAGATGCCTTCATTATTTGAGAAATAATACTTAAAGCACATCTTTTCGCTGCATTATATCCAGAGTCAACATCTAAATCTTTTCCAACTTTTCCTTTTATTAGTTCACCTTTTTCATCAATTGAAATTTGTCCTGACACAAATAACAACTTTCCTATTATTTTAGTTGCAACATAATTTCCTACAGGTGCTTTAGCATTAGGAAGTTTTAACCCAAGTTTTTCTAAATTCTTTTGATAATTCATTTTTTCTTTTTTTTCTTTTTTGTTTTATCGTATTCTTTTCTTTTCTCAATCAATATTAATGCTTCTTCCATTGTAAGTTCTGTTGGATCCTTTTCCTCAGGTATTGTTGCATTTAGAGATTTATACTTGATATACGGCCCGTATTGTCCCTTCATAATTCTAACTGGTTTTTTATCCTCAGGATGTTCACCTAAATCTTTAATCATCGAAGAAGACATTCTCCCCGGTTTAGCCTCAGCAATTAATGTTATTGCTCTATTTAAACCAATAGAGAAAATTTCTTCAATATTTTCTATTCGAGCTGATTTATTTTCACACTTTAGGTAAGGACCAAATCTTCCAGTGTTTAAAGTAATTTCTTTTTGATTATCAGGATTTATTCCTAAAGATTTTGGTAGTGAGCATAAAAATTGTGCTTTTTCTAAATCTATACTCTCTAGTTCCAAACCCTTTGGAATAGAGACATTTTTTAAAAGTTCATTTACATCCGATTTAAGTTTTTTTGTTTTCTTTTTTTTATTTGGTGTTTTTTCAATTTCTATATCCTCTGGAATTTTTTCATATTGTAAATATGGACCAAATCTTCCATTTTTAAGATATATATCATTGCCGTTCTCATGTTTCCCAATAAATTTTGGTTCAGCTAATTGTGCTTGTGCCGCTGCTTTAGCTTTAGACAGAGGTCTTGTAAATTTACATTCAGGGTAATTTGAACAACCAATAAACGCTCCCCCCCTAAAGCTATTTTTTAAGCTTAATGTTCCTGAATTACATAATTGACACTTTCTTACAATATTTCCTTTATCATCCTTATCGAAAACCAAATCTCCTAAACTATCATTTAATAGATCTAAAACCTCTCTTGTTCTTTTTTCCTTTACTTCGGCCACATTGTTATTGAAGTCTTTCCAGAACAACTCCAAAACTTTTATCCAGCTTTCTTTACCACTCGTAATCTCATCTAATTGATCCTCTAAACCAGCAGTAAAATTATAATCCACATATTTTGAGAACAATTTTTCAAGAAAAGCTGAAATAAGTTTTCCTCTATCTGTAGGAAAAAATCTTTTATTCACTATATCAGCGTAACCTCTATTAGCTATTGTGGAAATTATACTTGCGTAAGTAGACGGTCTTCCTATTCCTAATTCCTCTAGTTTTTTTACTAAGCTAGCCTCAGAATATCTTGGAGGGGGTTGTGTAAAATGCTGTTCATCTATTAAGGACTCAATATTTATAAGTCCTTTAGAAACAGAGGGAAGAATGTTTTCATCATCATCTTTACCTTGATTATTATATATCTTTAAAAATCCATCAAATTTAAGAACCGATCCACTTGCTTTGCACACTGTATCATTATTATTTGATGTAATAGTTATAGTATTTCTATCAAATTTAGCAGATTGCATTTGAGAAGATAAAGCTCTACTCCATATTAAATCATAAAGTTTATTTTGATCTGTGCTTAGATATTTTTTTACACTTTGGGGAGTTCTTATAACATCTGTGGGTCTTATTGCTTCATGTGCCTCTTGTGCATTTTTTGCCTTTTTACCAGAATAATTTAAGGCACTTTCAGGTAAATATTCATTACCGATTTCTTTTTTGATATAATCTCTAAAAGCCACAACAGCATCTTTTGACAAATTAGTGCCATCTGTTCTCATATATGTTATCAAACCTATTGTTTCTCCTTCTATTTCGACTCCTTGGTAAAGCTTTTGAGCAACTTGCATAGTTCTTGATGCACCAAACCCTAATCGACTTGATGCTGTTTGTTGAAGAGTTGATGTAGTAAATGGTCCTGATGGATTACGATTTACCACTTTACTTGATATATCAGTAATACTAAATTTTTTTTGATTGATACTTGATATAGCTTTATTTATCTCATCTTTATTTCTAAAAGAGAATTTTTCAATTTTGTTGTTATCTAGTTGACTAATACTAGCAAGAATATTTTGATTTTTTTCATCTTTAAATTTGACACTTAAAGTCCAAAATTCTTCTGGCTTAAAAGATTCAATTTCATGTTCTCTTTCAGTAATCAATTTTAAAGCTACCGATTGAACTCTTCCTGCAGATTTAGAGCCTGGAAGTTTTGTCCATAATATTGGTGAAATATTAAATCCAACCAAGTAATCTAAGGCTCTTCGAGCCATGTAAGCATCAACTAAAAGGGGCTCAATTTGTCTTGGATTTTCAATGCCATGAATTACTGCTTTTTTTGTTATTTCGTTAAAAACAACTCTTTCTATTTCTTTATCTTTAAGAAGTTTTTTTTCATTTAGATACTCTTTTACATGCCATGCAATTGCTTCTCCTTCACGATCAGGATCGGTAGCTAATATAATTTTTGAAGAATCTTTGGCTGCGTCAGTAATTTCTTTAAGATATTTTTTTGAAAAGCTATCAATCTCCCATTCCATTTTAAAATCTTGATCTGGATCAACAGAACCATTCTTAGAGGGTAAATCTCTAATATGGCCATAACTAGCTAATACTTTATAATTATCACCTAAATATTTATTGATAGTTTTGGCTTTAGCTGGACTTTCTACAATGACCAAGTTCATAAATGACAAACTACCTAAAAGAGTTAGATAGTCAAATTAATAAATTTTTGTCTTAGTTTCTTCTTTATTTTTCAATCTTTTAATATTTTCTCGATGGGTAAAAAATATTAACACAAACATGATTATAAAAAAAAATATATCTTTGAATTGACCCGTGACCAGTAAATAAACAGGAACTGATACAGAAGCAATTAATGAAGATAAAGATGAAAATTTTGATATAGCAAAAATTACAAACCAAGATAAAGCAAAGATAATTCCAAAATAAATATTTATAGCAAATAGAATACCAACGTATGTTGCAACACCTTTCCCTCCATTAAATTTGAGCCATATAGGAAATACATGACCTATAAATGCGCATAATGATGCCAAATATAAGAAATCTGTGTGATAAATTTTAACAAATATTACAGGGATAACAGCTTTTAAAATATCAAGAGATAAAGTGATGTAGCCAACTGTTTTGTTACCAGTTCTTAGCACATTTGTGGCTCCGATATTTCCAGATCCAATATCTCTTATATCTTTTTTCAAAAAAATTTTTGTTAGTAACAATCCAAATGGAATTGAACCCATCAAATATGAAATTATACCTATGATTAAAATATCCATGCTATAACTTAAATAATTCTTTACCGTTTACAAATGTATTTGTAACTTTGCCTTGAAGTTTTTTATCTTCGATAGATGTATTTTTTGACTTTGAGATAAGTTTATCTTTTTTTACAATCCATGGTTTATCTATATCCACTATACAAAGATCTGCATCATTACCAATAGATAGGTTTCCTTTATTTATTTTTAATATTTTAGCAGGGTTTGATGTTAATGCTTTTATTATTGTCTCTAATTTGAGTGATCCGTTATGATATAATTCTAAACTTAGAGACAGCAAAGTTTCTATCCCAGACGCACCAGTTGCTGCTTGAGCAAATGTTAATCTTTTTGACTCTTCATCTTCAGGTTTGTGATCTGAAACTATTACATCAATTAAATCATCCTTTAAACCCTGTACTAAAGCTAGTCTATCTTCTTCTCTTCTTAATGGTGGAGACAATTTCAAAAATGTTTTGAAATCTCCTATGTCGTTTTCATTTAAAGATAAGTTATTAATCGAAACACCACATGTGAATTTTACAATTTCTTTTCTTGATTTAATTACTTCGACAGACTTTTGTGATGACAATTGAGAGATATGATATCTGCATTTAACCTTTTCAAGTAATGTTAAATCTCTCTCGATCAGAATACGCTCAGCGATTTCAGGTATACCAGATAGACCTAATTTTGAAGCAATTATTCCAGAGTTAATCATACCATTTTTTGCTAGCTCATAATCCTCAGCGTGCTGCATTATTAAACTACCCAAATCTTTAGCAGAGTTCATTATTCTAGACATCAGTCTTGGGTTTTGAATTGTTTTAACGCCATCAGTGAATGCAATTATTCCTTTATTTTGTAACAAGCCAAATTCAGTCATATTTGTACCTTCAGTATTTTTTGTTAAGGAGGCACATGGAAAAATATTTATCTTTGACTTATCTCTTCCTCTTCTTTTTAGAAAATCGACTATTGAAACGTTATCAATTACTGGATCTGTATTAGGCATTGTTACAACAGAAGTAACACCACCTGAGAGTGCCGCGTTACTCAGAGTCCTAAAATTTTCTTTATACTCATAGCCTGGTTCACCAACAAAAACTCGCATATCAACTAATCCAGGGAAAATATACTTACCTTTTAAATCAATTGGTTTATCTCTACTCGGTAAATTATTGATATTTACTTTCTTTCCTATGGCTTCAATTTTTCCATCTTCACTTATGATCAGACCCCCATTCTCATTCACGGAGTTATAAGGATCAATTATATTTGCGTTTATAAAATATTGTTTTTTCATTATGTACAAAATATTTTAAGACAAGCCATCCTCACAGCGACACCTAATTCAACCTGCTCTTTAATCACACTTTTGTTGATATCATCTGCTAGCTTTGTATCTATTTCTATACCTCTATTCATTGGACCAGGATGCATAATTAAAGCATCAGATTTGGCATGTTCTAATTTATCAGGAGTTAATCCATAATACTCGTAATATTCTCTATTAGATGAAAGATATGAACTCGTCATTCGTTCACTTTGCAATCTCAACATCATAACAATATCACAATCTTTCAATCCTTTTTTCATATCTGTAAAAGTATTCACACCAAATTTTTCAATTTCTTTTGGCATGAGATTTGTTGGAGCAACAATGTTTACCTCTGCTCCTAACATACTAAGTAAATAAATATTTGATCTAGCAACTCTTGAATGAAGTATATCTCCACAGATTGCTATTTTTAATCCTTGTATTTTTTTTTTACGAGTAATAATCGTTAATGCATCTAACAAAGCTTGAGTAGGGTGCTCTCTTCTTCCATCACCAGCATTCAGAACTGCACAGTTTACTTTTTGTGAAAGTAGATTACATGCTCCAGAATCTTGATGTCTAATTACTATAATATCAGGATGCATAGCATTTAGCGTCATTGCTGTATCTATCAACGTTTCACCTTTTTTAATTGCTGAGTTGCTAATATTCATTGACATAACATCAGCCCCAAGTCTTTTACCGGCTAATTCAAAAGAGCTTTGAGTTCTAGTTGAAGGTTCAAAAAATAAATTAATTTGAGTTTTACCTCTTAAAACATCAACTTTCTTATTTTTACTTTGATTTACTTTAATAAATGAATTTGCCTCATCAAGTATTAGGTTAACATCATTTATTGATAAATCTTGAATTCCTAATAAATGTTTTTGAGAAATTTTAATAGCCTGATTTGATTTAATTGCCATTAAAACCAACTCTATAACTATAAACCTCTATAATAGCAAGTATTAATTATTCAAAAAATCTAAAGCTCCTTGTAATATAAAAGCAGCAGCGTTTTCGTCGATCTTTTTTTCTCTTTTACTCACATTAATATCTAACTGGCTAGATAGATTAAAAGCACCAACAGTTGAGAGTCTTTCATCCCAGAGACAAATTGGAATATCCAAGTTTTTTTCAATATTTTCAGTTGTATCTTTTACAGATTGAGCTGACCTACCTGAGGATCCATCCATATTTAAGGGATTTCCAATAATAATTCCTTTTATATCATTTTCATTAATAATTAATCTTAGTTCATCAACTAGGTCTTTTAACGAATTTCTAT